>JAFUUX010000063.1 GCA_017471325.1 Lachnospiraceae bacterium
ACGACAAAACTATTTTCGTTTTGTCGTTTACTGCGCCGGATTTTGGCCGCTGAAAGCGGCATATTTCCTTACAAAATCCGTGCGCATCCTCGCGGAGCGTTATAGTAAGCGCAATTATTTATTGCGCTTACTATAAAAAACCCCGGCTGCCTAAGCAGTCGGGGAATCCATGCGATTTAAGAAAAAAAAAGAAAACACCCGCCCCAACAGTTCCTCCCCCGTCAAAACAAGTGTTTTCGTGCACCGCCAGGGGCTCGAACCCTGGACACCCTGATTAAGAGTCAGGTGCTCTACCAACTGAGCTAGCGGTGCATTGCTTTTCACAAGCAAAAATTATACTATCACAACCCTCGAAAGAATGCAAGTATTTTTTTAAGTTTTTCAAAAATTATTTTTTTATTTACGTAGACTTTTTTTTCCTGTAAAATAGGTTCTTGAGGAGGGCTAAAAACATGTTTGACGAATCTGTATTTACAATCACCAAAGATAATTTGAATTCCCGCATCACACAGGCCACGCACTATCTCGAAGAGTATGAAAAAGAAGTGGCCCGTGCCCAGGGTGCAGCAGGCTATGTCTTCCGAAATAAGGAAGACGCGCTGGGGCGGATCAAGATGCTGGTGGAGTTTGCACCAAAGGACGATCGCGTCATGGATCTGTATACCCGTGCGAAAGCCTGCGTCAAGGGTGGTGCCGGCAATATCGTTACCGTGGATCCGTCTTATACCGTTTACCTCGAGAACGAGGAAAACCTGCGCAAACACTTTGCTGAAGTCAGCGAAAAGGCATGGAATGACATTCTCGCTGCAAATACAGAGAACCGGCTGGAAAAAATCTTTCCGGTACCGGATTTCAGTAAGTTCACCATTGATGATATGAAAGATAAGATCGTTGTACTGGACAGTGTGCGGTATCCCGATAACCAGTTTATGGGATCGTCGGCAGAGTATATCTGGTGCGGTACCCGCTCGGATGGCATGTACTTTGTAAAGATCGACGGACGGGAATGGCTGGGCCCCTATGAGGCGGTCAAGCGCTACCGCCGCCAGGTGGATACCACCATGAACGATGTAAAGGAATGGCATCTGATCGGCAGGATTTCCGATCTGGCCTTCGAGATTCCGGAGGCCGGTGAAAACCAGGTTGCGGCACCGGTCATGGCCTGGGAAGTGGAACCGATCGCGCTGTATGTTCCCGGACATATTCTGGGCGTCCGTGACGAAGAAGGAGAGCATACCGGTAAATTTATCGATGAGGATAAACTGGCTGAACTGAAAGATGCTTTCTATACCGTGAAGGAAATCCCGGAGGATGTGACGCCGGAACGCCTTGTGGAGATATTCATGTGGGCGATCAAGGAGAAGAATTATCCCCTTTACCTCGACTGCATCGATCCTGAAAGAAAGGATAATCCTGTACAGCAGGATCTGATCACCTATCATTGGGACCGCCATCAGGAACGCTTCCATGGTGAATACATCCATGCCATGGTCGATCCTGATAAGACCGAAAAGCGAGTGATACAGGGATATGACGACAACAGCATCGATAACTTCTTCCTGGACGAGGACGAGCAGGAAAAGATCAAGGAAGCATACGGAGAACGGATAGAGGAGGCCATCGTGCAGACCACAGCCATTGACAAGAACGGCAAGCAGATCGGTTCGCCTGCAAAACATACACTGCAGCGTACCGGTGACGGCAGATGGTACATCACCACGTATGAGATCCGGTTCTAAGTCCGATAACCACAGGGCATACATTGATCCGGGCAAGCCGGCGTAATGCCTGCTTTTAAGAACAAGAGGTATGCCGATCAAAATCCGTAAAAAGGAGAGCGCAGAATGAGTGACATAGATACAAACTTACAGAATGAAGAAAAAGATGAAGAACTGCAGGAAATTGATGCCAGATGTATGACGGAAGACGATGTGCAGGCGATCGTCAATATTGTGGTCGAGGCAGGCATCAAGGTAAAGGAGAACCTGGACTGTATCAATAACGGCACAAAATATGAAGAAACACTGGAGTCCCTGAAACAGTTTGCCGTATTGATCATTAACGGTACGCACAGGGATTTTGCCCGCCGAAACTCTACAAACGGAAATATCAGTTTTACTTTTGATGATGGCAAACCAAACCCCGGACAAAATTCCGCTGATCGGCTGGCTTTGAAAGACTTATGGTATGCCGGAAATGAAAAAAAGGCTTCCCGCGCATTTACATCTTATATCTATTCCTTTATCGCAGAAGCTTTGCTGCCGGCCTGTCGGATCAATGTGTTTTTTAAAGATATGGCCGGATGTAATGAGAATGCGCAAAATGCATTGGCAAGCGCGTTAGACGGTTTTGCAAAATTCTGTGACCGTTATAACAGCGGCTCGATCTACAGGGAACTGACGAATGTAAGCAAAAACAAGAGTTTTGAAGAAAACCACAAAGAAGTGCTGGCACATATGAATGCGCATATTGCGGATTATAACTGTTTAAATCTCTATTTATCCAATACACAGTATACAAACGCGAGCGGAATGAATGAACTGTTTGTGCTGGACAAAAAGACACGGGAATTTAACGGTTTCTATGAAAAGCTCCCCATATTTAAAAAATATATGGATGATGCGGCGGAGGTAGAAACCGCATTAACGGAAAACGCGGAAAAGTATAAAAGCTGCGTGCAAAACTATTACATCAGCATGCGGAGCGTCTTAAGAAAAATAACCCAGATCCTGTACGAGGCCGAGAAAACCATCGAGAAATTCAGCAAATGGACAACCGAGTTTCCTTATTGCCTCATGAGTTATCCCACGGAATTCAATAAAGTTGCAGGCAAATACCTGAATATCGCAGTGAATAATCCGACGGTCAGTGGTACAAGATACAATGAGATGGCAAAGGAAATGCTGAAAAAAATGCAATCCCTCGCGGTATCCGTGGCAAAAGGTGCCGCAAAATGGGCAGAATATTAAAGAATCTCAAATCAGAAAGGAGTATGGAAAAATGGGATTATTTGACAGTCTGATCAACCGGGCAGAGTCGACGATCCAGAGTTCCGTGATGAGCGGGACCAGGAGCGCAATGAACAAAGCGGTACAGAGCGCGGAGAAACTCGGCAGCAACGCGATCCGCAATATCACAAAGAAAAAGAAGGAATTTGTCTTTACAAAGATCCCGGAAAGCCTGGAAGAAATGAAGGCACTTCCGCAGGCAAACCTGCAGGATCCGTTTGGTGTGGTAGCGCTGGTGATCCTTGCAATGAACAATTACAACACAAACCAGGACAACATGATCGCCATGATGAATTTCTTAAAAGGTCCCGGCCAGTTGATGGGGCTGGAACTTTCCAGAATGCGGGATCAGCTCTCCGGAAAGGATTATGTGATGCGTTCCTATTTTGAGGGAACCAACCCGGATAATAACTATAAGCCTCTCGAGCCTTTCAAGCTGGTCGTATTTGACCATCCGGATTCTTACGATAACGAAAAAGACGGCTATGTAACACTGTGGGTGAAGTCCTCCGGTGCTGACGGTGACCGTCAGGTACGCCTGCGCAAAAAACAGAGCACGGGCGAGTGGTTTTTGATCGAGGAATTTTTAACCCCGGGCATCCGCACCCCGAAGGAAGCAGATCCCTGGGCATAAACCACTGAAAGCAGGCGGCTCTGCGATAAAAGGGACGATCCCGGCGGCATTGCCGGGATCGTCCCTTTTTCATCCATACCGGATGCAAGATCCGTTCATAAACAAACTTTACACGTAACTGTTCTGAATTTATCTGCCCATCACCCTTATTCTTTCGTAAATACCCAACTGCTGCCGCCCGGCGTTCCATCGGAATACCACCAGGATACGGATACTTCCAGCTGTGACCCGTCACAGGAAAGCACATCCAGCTGCATCACATCATCCCCCATGCCTTCGTTGGTATAGAACGATGCCCCTCCCTGGCTGCCATCATAAGTCAGATCTGTACGCTCTTTATTCCCGTCTACCGTTTCCTCCAGATATGCATGCTGATCCGCCTCGATCACAAGGCGCATATCTGTCTCATTTTCCTCCACATAATCCCCTGCCCCCTCTGTTTCATAGTAATACAGCTTCCAGCTGCCTGTCAGGTCTGCAAAGTCCACTGCCCCCTCTGCCCAACCGGTAGAAGTCAGAAATTCCAAAGAGACGGTCTCCTTCGGCATGCCGTCCTCCAGATGCCCCTCGCCAAAGGGGATCGCGGAAAACTCCATGTATACCAGGTCATATGCCTCTCTCCAGCCGATGTCCTGCAGTTCATTGCGTGTACCATATGCCGTGATCAGAAATGCCGTATCATCAAAGGCAACGGCGTCCAGCAGAAAGTTTTCCCAGGACACTTCCCCTTTGGCCTCCTCTTCCGGCAGCATATCCTTCTTCAGCAATGTCGCGCCATAGGGGCTGTCAAAATATACCAGATCCCCATAGTAACCTTCGGAAAGGCCTACCTCCCCGGCCACATTCTCCGCAAACTCCACTTCCCCGGGCGCTGTCAGGAACATTTTCGGCACCGAATCGCTTTCTCCGGCACCCCCCTTATCCAGTTCCTGCAGGCTGCCGGACACACCGGGCTGTACCGATACTGCCTGCCAGCACTGCAGGAAATGTCCGGTACCATCATAATAACCAAAGGTAAGGTACGCCCCTTTTTCATCGCAGAGCAACTGCTCCGGCTCCGGCATAAGCGAAGAGAAATACGGATCTTCCGTATCCGGTAACATTTTACCCAGTTCCGTTTCCACGCCATCCGGATCCAGTGAAAACAGCGTCCATTCCGGATCATCACTCTTCCGACGCACGCCGATGGCATCATTGCCCGCAAACCCGCAGAAGTATAATGCATCCTCGCTTTCCTTTCCCAGCACGCTCACTTCTTTCCCGGCACGGTACAGCACATACTCGATATCAAAATCCTCCGTAATGCGCATGAACAGCTGCCCCTGCCCGTCCGCGGATACACCCTGCAGTGCCCCTTCACAGTACACGGCCTGCTCCGTCTCACCGAGTATGAACAGCGAAGTTTCCTTCCATTCACCATCGCTTAGGAAAAAACCGTCCACACCGGCATACAGCCCGCCGCTTCCGTACACCGTCCCAACGCTCTCGACCTTGCCGGTCTGCAGATCATAACTCTTGATCTCGGAAGCCGCCTCTGCCACATCCCCGCTCAAAAAATCGCCAAACAATGCCGTGCGGTGCAGCCCGCGCTCTCCATAGACGCGATAGTATACTTTATCACCGATCCGTACAAAATAACCGCCGTTATTCTCCACTTCCCCTTTTGCAAACGCCTCAGCAAATACTCCGTCTGCCGCCGGCTGCGCAGTCTGTTCTCCCGCACCCTGCGTGTCCGTACTCTCTGCAGGCTTTTCCTGCGGCTGCTCCGGCTGTTCCTGTTCCTCCTCCGCTTCCGGTTTCCGTCCGCGGCTGCTCTCTTCCGTACTGCCGCAGGCGCTCAGTCCAAGCATCACCCCCAGTCCGATCGCCAGCCATCTCTTTTTGTCACACATTTTCTTTTACCTCTGTTAATCGTATTTTTTATTACCTTCTTACAGTGCACAGAATTTTCCGACCACCGCTGCCGTATTGGCTGCCGCCAGTTTCGTAAACTCCGGATAATCCATATGGGAACTCTGATCCGCCGCATCCGAGATCGCACGCATCACCACAAAGGGCATACGGTTCACGCAGCATACCTGGGCAATGGCAGCGCCTTCCATTTCGCAGGCCACCGCCGCAAATTCCTTTATGATAAAGTCCTTCTGCTCTGCAGATGCGATAAACTGATCCCCAGAAGCAATGCGCCCACGCAGGATACCGACGGGTGCCTCTCCGCGTTCCGTCCGCTCCCGGTTCAGCGCCTCCACAGCCTCCTGCAGCTGTTCCGCCACCCCGGGATCCGTCGGAAACTCCAGCCGGTCGGTCTCTAAGATCTTCCCCCGGGGCAGCCCCAGCGGCGTGCAGTCCATATCATGCTGCACCAGATCCGTAGCGATCACGATATCCGCGATATGCAGTTCCGTACTTAAGGAACCTGCCACACCCACATTGAGAATGCATTCCGGCGCATACTTCAATATCATGGTCTGGGCACACAGCCCGGCAAACACCTTTCCCACACCGCAGACCACACAGACTGCCTCACGTTTTCCGATCCGGCCGCAGTGAAACGTCAGGCCGCTGATACTTTCTGTCTGCTCTGTCTCCATCATGGACAGTATCTTTTCCAATTCCACCTCCATCGCACAGATGATCCCTAATCTGCCCGCCATACCGTTACCTCCTATGACTCCCATCATATAAAGCCCTTTCGTTTTTTTGCCACCTCCAGCAGTTCCGTGGCTTCCTCCATGGCACCCGGCAGGTATGCGCTCTCCCATTCCCTGCCGTCCTTTTCCCGTTTTTTGATCTCTTCCCAGCCAAGCGGCACTTCCCCGGCGCTCATGCCGTTTTGCTCTGCAAATACATGTGGATGCCGGCGCACCATTTTATCTGCCACGGTTTTTGCCACATCCTCCAGGTCAAACAGGCCCTCCTCTTCAGCGATCTGCGCATGCATCACCACCTGCAGCAGCAGATCCCCCAATTCTTCCCGCAGGTTTTCCGCGCTGCCGGTCTCTTCCAAAATACGGATGCCCCCGATCACCTCCGCCGCCTCTTCCACGCAGGCTGCTTTCAGACTCCCATGTGTCTGCTGTCTGTCCCAGGGACAGCCATCCGGTGCCCTTAACTGTTTCACCACTTCTTTCAGGCGCTGCATCTCTTTCATTGGCTTCCAATACTCCTCTATTGACCGCACATCTATCCCCGACCACAGATCAAAAACATTATATCATATCCTTTTTCCGAATGCACGAAAAAAGGGATCCGGCAAAAACCGGATCCCCCCGTGTGATCACCAGCTGTTTCTTCTGATGCTTCGTCTTACTCGTCCTTCTTCTCTTCCGGCCCGTTGATCACGATCCCGCTGCCTTCTTCTGCCTTCTTTTCCTCTGCCGCTCCCGGTGCTTCTGCGGCATCTGCCGCTCCGATATCCTCTGCATCGGCTGCTTCCTCCGCATTCACGATATCATCGGCTTTCGCTGCTGACTTGCTGTTGATGGCCTCGTTGACTGCCTTCGAGATCTTGCCGCCCACTTCACCGACAAACTCGCCAAAACCGTTCAGCCCCTTGCCAAGGGAATCGCCCAGTTCGTTCAGTTTCTTTGCCACCTGGTGAACCACATCCTGTCTCCATTCATCATAATCCACATCCTCCAGCGCGGCATAAGCCTCCGCATTCTGTGCCGGATAGATCCATGCGGTCATGTCATGCACCGTAAAGCGGATCGTGCATTTTTCCGCGTCCCCGCTGTTGAACGGCAATTCATACACACGCAGCAGTCCGTCCTCCGTCTTTTTGCATACAGATGCCTTAAAGCGGTTTTTGCTGTCGCGATCCAACGGGTATGTATAGCCATCGCCTTCTTCATCAAAATAGATGGAAACCAGGCTTTCTGCAGCCTCGGCACGCACATAGCGGCTCTTGATCATGAAACGGAATACATAATCCGTATCCTTCTCCAATTCTGCCACGCGTGCGATCTCGGTCAGCGCGCCGCCTTCCGCCACTTCAAAGCATTCCACGCTCTCGCCATTTTCTGTCACCATCAGACGGGTGCCTTTGTTGCTTTCGCACTCCGCTACCAGTTTGAAACCTCTTGCCTTAAAATCGATCACTTTTGCCATGCTGTTATCCTCCATATTATGTTCTGCATCAGAAAAAGCGCCCGACACAGCCGAAGAGACCAGTCGTATCGTCGACTCGTCCACTCCGGCCGCGCGGCCGCTTTTGATAAGCCCCTTTGCCCGTTTCGGGTAGGTGGCGCCAATTACTTTGCCATTACTGTCTGTCACAAGAATGTTTTTTGTCATGGGTGTCCTCCCCCTTGCAACTTACGCTGCGCACCGCCTCATGCGGTCTGCAGCAACTATTCGGTTGTACTTCACGGCCTGCGTTTTTTCTTATGGGTGTCTTCCCCTGCCATGGCGCTATCATAGCATAAAGCGTTTCTTCTGTCTATGGTTTTCACAGAATTTTATAGTAAGCGCAATAAATAATTGCGCTTACTATAAAAGTCACGGTTCCCGGTCTTTGCTCCCTAGCATCAGATCTTTCATCCGTTTGTTTACACGTTGCAATCCCAAAGCAGGCCGGCCGCTGATCGCAGCCTCCACCGTTCAGAGTATCTCCCGTACTCCCGCCAGATACTCAACGGCATTGCGGGATTTACGGATCTTTTTCAGGCTTTTTTCCTTCTCCGGAAATAATGTGCTCATAGAACCCCATAATTCTTTCATATGGAACAATAACGGCATCTCGCCGTCAAAGAGTTCCTGATAAGCATCAAAGATGCGGTCGTGAAAAGCGCGAAGTTCCTCACGGGTAGCTGCTGCCGTGTCCCGGACCGTTTGTCCTGTATGCCGCTGCAGTTCATAATGATGCAGTTCCCTGGCCAGCGCGGGATCGCGCATCAGCCCGCGCCCCAGCATGACCGCCCGCAGTTTTGCCTCATATCCGGCCGCGTCCATAGCCGCGGATACTTCCTCTTCCGCGCCGGCATGCGTATTTCCATCCGGTACAGCGGATGCGATACACGCCATTTTCTTTTGATAATCCTCTGCCGAAAAAATATCACCATTATAAACTACAGGCATTTTGCACTCCTGCAGCGCATTTAAAAAAGCATCCATCCGCACCGGTCCCTTATACTGGTCTGCCTGCACCCTCGGATGGATGATCAGTTCCGTCATCGGATATTTATTATAGACTTCCAGGATCGGCGCAAACTCCTCCGGATCTTCCATGCCCAGACGGGTTTTTACGGAAAGTTTCAGTTCTGTTTTGGAAAAGATCTCTTCCAGAAAATGATCCAGCGCAGCCACATCCTTTAGGATGCCTGCACCTTTACCGTTGCTGATCACCGTCTTGGACGGACAGCCTGCATTGAGATCGATCTCCTCCCAGCCGTATTTTTCATGGATCTCCTTTGACAGTGCCAGAAAATCCGCCGCCTGATTCGTCAGGATCTGCGGAACCAGACGGATACCGGTATTATTCTCCGGCTGCAGATCCCGGCGCTCTTTATTTTGCATGCCCTTTTTAGGGCGCGGTACGATAAAAGGTGTGAAATACTTTACGATCCCCTCCCCGAAAAGATCGTGGATCGCATTTCTGTAGATATAACCTGTCACGCCTTCCATCGGTGCCAGATAAAAATCCATCAATCTGTTCCCTTCCGCTTACAGTTTCCTCGGCTTAACATCTGTCTTCTGTCTCTCAATCTGGAATTGCTGGCTCCTGTGTTCTTTACGGATATTTGCGGCTTCATTCTTCGGCTTCTTATCCACCATATCATTCAGGCTGGTCTTACGCCTTGCCGCACCGGAATCATAGAAGTAATTATTCTTCCCCCAGCCTTCCACTCTCTCCGCCTTAGGTTTATCAGGCGCTTTTTGTTCCGGCTCTTGTTCTGCCTTTTGTTCCGCTTTCTGTTCTGCCTTCTGTTCTGCCTTTTGCTCCGCTTTCTGTTCTGCCTTTTGTTCTGCCTTTTGTTCTGCCCTTTGTTCTACATTCGGTTTCACTGATTCCCGCGCATTCTGCTGTGGCTTGACACTGTTCTGTCCGGGCTCTTTCTTTGCCGGTTTCTGCTCAGACGCTTTCTCTGCCAGCAGTTTGGCCTCAAGTTTTGCACGTTCCTCATTAATGTTCAGATTTTCCAACTCCAGTTCGTCATCAACTTCCTGTTCTTCCCTGGCGCGATCATTATTCGCCTGCGCTTTTTCCAGTTTCTCCCTTTCGGCCTGCCTGCGCAGTCTCTCCTCTTTTCGTTTCGCATTTTGTTCTATGATGCGGTTTAGTTCGGCCTGCAGATCGACAGGATCCCCGTCATTGACCGGTTCATTCGGTATCGGAGGTTTAATACCTGTAAATTCCGGTGCTGTCGGTATCTTATCCTGCGTATCTTCTATCTGATCCTGTTCTTCTATCTGATCCTGTTCTTCTATCTGATCCTGTCCTGCTTTCTCTTCCTTTCCTTTTTTCGCGTGATCTTCCTGCTCTTTCTTTTTGCGCTCTTCTTCCTCTTCCTTCTTGCGCTTCTCTTCCTGCTCTTTCTTTATGCGCTCCTCTTCCTCTTTCTTTTTGCGCTCCTCTTCCTCTTTCCTCTTGCGCTCCTCTTCCTCTTCCTTTTGGCGCTTCTCTTCCTCTTTCCTTATGCGCTCTTCTTCCTCTTTCCTCATGCGCTCTTCTTCCTCTTTCTGCCTGCGTTCTTCTTACTCATTCTGCCTGCGTTCTTCTTCCTCTTTCTGC
>JAFUUX010000064.1 GCA_017471325.1 Lachnospiraceae bacterium
TGCTGTTTACGCTGCTCAGCAAACTTGTACTGCTGCCGCTGTCTGTCTGGACGCATAAGAATTCGATCACGATGATACGGATCCAGCCGGAGATCAATTTTTTAAAGGCGCGTTATTACGGACAGAAGGATAAGGTGGGGGAGGAGCAGACCAGGCTCTATAAGGAGCAGGGGTATCATCCGCTGCTTTCCACGATCCCGATGATCGTGCAGCTGGTGCTGCTGATCGGTGTAGTGGCAGCGATCCGTGCAGGGATCGGGGATCCCGCGATCGATATGGCATTCGGTCCCGTAGATCTGGGGGAAGTGCCTTCGGCGGCGGGACTGCGCCTGTTATGGTCACCGCTGGCGGCGGCGGCATCGGCCTGGCTGATGAGTTACACGCAGAATAAAAGTAATGTGCTGCAGGCGGAACAGAGCAAATGGAACCAGTACGGCATGATGGCATTTTCCGTGCTGCTTTCTCTGTATCTTGGGTGGTTTGTGCCGGTAGGCACGGCACTGTACTGGGTGGCATCCAATCTGCTGTCCATCGTGCAGATGTACGCGCTCAATGCCGTGATCCGTCCGGATAAATATGTGGATTATGAAAAACTGCAGGAGAGCCGGGAAGCGCTCTCAAAACTGCAGACCGTAGGCGGAAAGAAACGGGAACCGTATTTCTCGCCGGTGCGCAAACGTGAGCGCAGGGATTACAAACGTTTTTTCTCGGTGCTGAACAAGCATCTGGTATTCTATTCCGAGGGCAGCGGCTTTTACAAGTACTTTAGGGGTTATATCGAATACATCCTGAAATATACGGATCTGACGATACACTATATTACCAGCGATCCGGAGGATGCCATTTTTGAAAAGGCGGAGGAAAAAGGCAGGCTTCGGGCATATTATATCGGAGAAAACAGGCTCATCACGCTGATGATGAAACTGGAGGCGGATGTGGTGGTGATGACCATGCCGGATCTGGAGCATTTTCACATCAAGCGCAGTTATATCCGGCCGGATACCCGTTATATCTATGTGCAGCACAATATCGGCAGCAACAACCTGACCATGCGCAAGATGTGCATGGAATGGTTTGATGTGGTATTCTGCGCGGATATCCTGCAGAAAGAGGAAGAACGGGCGATCGAGGAAACATACGGGCTGCGGAAAAAGACACTGGCAGAGGTGGGCTATCCGCTTTTGGATGACATGCGCGCGGCCTACCGGAGCCGGGAACATGCGGAGCATGACAGAAAGCAGATATTGATCGCGCCGAGCTGGCAGGCGGATAATATCGTGGACAGCTGTCTGGAGGATATGCTGAAGGAACTTTCAAAGGGAGCGTATGATGTAACGGTACGTCCGCACCCGCAGGAGGTGCGCTTAAAGGCGGAGTATATGAAACGCTTAAAGGAGCAGTACGAGTCGGAGCATGTACATATTCAGACGGACTTCTCATCTAATCAAACGGTCATGGAGGCGGACCTGCTCATCACGGACTGGTCGGGCATTGCCTGGGAATACGCCTTTACCACGGGGCGCCCGGTACTGTACATTGATACGCCGATGAAGATCATGAATGAGGATTATCGGGAGATCGCGATCGAGCCGTTTGATATCCGGCTGCGGGATATGATAGGGAAACGTCTGGCGCCGGAAAAAATGGGGGAGATCCGCAGCCTTGCAGAAGAACTGCTCGCACATTCGGCAGAATACCGGGAGCATACGGAGGCATTGGTGCAGGAATATATCTGCCATCCCGATCATGCTGCCTGTGTGGGCGGGGATGTGATCGTGACAGAGGTGCTCGGGCAGATCAGGAAGAGAAAGGAGGCGCAGGCATGAATCGGAAACGGGGAGCCGGCATCGGGGTATTTCTGAAATATGCGGTTTTTGCGTTGTATGTTTTCGGCAGTGCCATGCTGCTGTTTGGTACGACCGCGTATGCGTATATCGATCCTTCCGTGATGACTTACGTGATCCAGGCGGTTGCCGGTATCGTAATAGCGCTGGGGGCAGTCTTTGGCATATACTTCCGCAAAATGAAAAAGGCGCTGTTCCGTTTCCTGCGCATCGATGAAAACCGGAACAAAGAAGTGGAGAGTGATGATGTGGTCTATCACAGGCCGGAAGAAGTGGGCGGGAAGTGAGTGATGGCACCGGAAGCAGAAAAAAGCAAAGATATAAAGCACATTTTGCCGTGGGTATCTGTCGCGCTGGCGGCGGTACTGGCGGCATTTTTACTGTCCCGTTTCTGCTTCCGGCTGGTTTTGATCCGGGATGATTCCATGGCACCGGCTTACCAAAGCGGGATGATCGCTGCGATGGATGTGCGGCCGCAGCAATATCATGTGGGGGATGTGGTCGTCTTTTATGCACCCGGGCTGGATGCAAAACTGGTAAAGCGGGTAGCAAATGTGCCGGGGGATGTGCTCACATCCGCGGAGGCGGCACGATACGGCTGCGCAATTTTAGCGCGTGAGGGGGCGTCCGGCGGGTATCGTTTGCAGGCGGGGGAGTACATTGTGCTGGGAGACAATGCGGAGTACAGCGTGGACAGCCGTGATGAACGTGTTGGCATCGTCCATATCTCGCAGATCGAGGGGAAACTGTTGTGGTAGCCTGATCCGGGGCGGCAGTGGCTGCCCGGCCTGCGGTTTTGGCATTTTCGGTTATCGCCGGGGGTCCGGGAGGACCGGCTGTTTTTTGACCGGACGCGATGATCAGTGACGGAGAAAGGCCCGGATCAGCCCCCGAATTTGTTTGCCACAGGGGGCTTCTATATGGTAAGATAGAAAGCATAAAGGAGGTTTTTGGGATGACTACACAGACCAAGCGGATCAATAAAAACCTTATTTTTGGCTGGATGCTGATCGTGATGGTGCTGGCGGTCAGTTATATCGGTGAAGTGGCAAAGAAGGAGAGAACGCTGTCCTATCTGCTGGTGTTTTTGGCGGTGACCGTGATCCCGGCAGTTCTGGCACTTGTTTTTTTCCTGCGCATGCCGGATTCGCCCAAACTGAGGTATCATATCGTGATCGGATACTCGATCATGTATGTCTTTGTATTGCTGACCGGATCCACTTCCCTGGTCTTTGTCTATATCCTTCCCATGCTTTCCCTTCTGGTGCTGTATCATGATCCGGGGCTGATCGTCTGGACGGGAGCGGTGTCGCTTGTTTTTAACCTGGCTTCCATAGCGCAGCGCATCATGAACGGGGAAGTGACTACGGAAAACAGCAAGGAGGTAGAGATACAGTTTGCGCTGCTCGTGCTCTGTTTTCTGGGCTCTTATCTGGCGACACGTATCTATGACACGATCCATTGCACCAATGAAAATTATGCAAAAGAGATCGTAGCACAGAAAGAAGAACTGTATCAGCAGACAGAGGAACTGACGGCCATCAATGAGCAGCTGAATCAGTATTCCGAAGAACTGACGGTCAAAAATGAGCAGATGCGCCTGATGACAATGCAGACGATCATGACGATCGCCAATACGATCGACGCAAAAGACGAGTACACCAGAGGCCACAGCCGGCGCGTGGCGGAATACGCGGTGGCCATCGCAAAGGAAATGGGGTATTCGGAGAAAAAGCAGGAGGATGTCCGCTTTATCGGGCTTTTGCATGACATCGGCAAGATCGGCGTGCCGGACAGCGTGCTGAATAAGCCGAGCAAGCTGACAGAGGAAGAATATCAGCTGATGAAGGACCATACCGTGATCGGCGGCGAGATCCTGAAGGATATCACGATGATCGAAGACCTGGATGTGGGAGCAAAATACCACCATGAGCGTTATGACGGCGGCGGATATCCGGAGGGACGAAAAGGCGGGGAGATCCCGGAGATCGCCAGGATCATCGGGGTGGCGGATGCGTATGATGCCATGACATCCAATCGTGTGTACCGCAGGCATCTGGATCCGGAGCGTGTGATGGCGGAACTGAAGCGGGGGAACGGAAAGCAGTTTGATCCGACAGCCTGCGAGGCAATGATACGCCTGATAGAAGAAAAGCGCCTGCCGAAGGTGGATATGGATGACAGCCGCGAAGTGAAGCAGGCCAGCCAGATCATCACTCGTATGATCGATAAGGCAGAAGAGACGGCGATCGATGACCTGCAGCTGGATTCCCTGACCGGTACCTTCAGCCGCGCCCAGGGCAAGAATGTGATCCAGGAGCAGATCGCGCGTTATGGCAAGGGTTCCGTGTTTATCGTAGATATTGACGGGTTTAAGAAACTGAATGAGACGGAAGGTTTTATGGCGGGGGACCATTACCTGAAAGTAGTGGCGGATCAGATGCGCAATCTGGCAGGCAACCAGGTGGTATCCCGTTTTGGCGCGGATGAGTTTATCACCTACCTGCCGGAGGTCGACACGCCGGAGGAGGCGGAACGCGTGGCGGATTATTTCATCGGCGAGATCAGGGCGATCGCGGCGGAGGACGCTTCCTTATCCAGACTCTCGGTGTGCATCGGCGTGACGCAGATCGCTACCGAAAAGGATAAGGTGATGGTAGCCTATGAAAATGCAAATAAGGCGCTGTATGTGGCAAAGCAGTGCGGCACGGGCAGTTTCTTCTGCCACAGGCTCGAAGAGATCGATGAGGATCCGGAAGTGGCGGAATCGGCAGATCTGAAGCAGCTTGTAGGCTTGCTGCAGAACCGGGAAAGATACCGGGGCGGATATACCGTTGCCTTTCCGGAGTTTGGGAAAGTGTATGATTTTATCAGCAATCTGGCGGAGCGCAATCGTCAGCAGGTGCATATCGTGCTGTTTACCATAAGGGAGATCGAGGGAGCCAGCATCACGATTGATGAGCGGGATCAGATCATGGGCTTGCTGGAAAAGGCCATCGTCAGATCGATCCGCAATGTGGATGCGACCACTCGTTACAGCAATATCCAGCGCGTGGTGCTTTTGATGAACTTAAACGAAGACCAGACCAGGCAGGTGATCAACCGGATCATGGCGGATTTCTACCGGATGTATGACCGGAAAGACGTGGAGATCCATTACGATTCGGCGGACTTGAGCAGGGTTCGGCCGGCAGAAGAAAACGGCGAGGGATAAAAATCGCTGAAAAGCCCTAAAAGTAAGCGCTTACATGGGATTTTACGTCTTGAAATCCATGTGGAATTACTATATAATTCGTTTTGGATCAATGTTGCGGCGTAAGCTGCTACAAATATATTTTAGGAGGAAAATGCAATGTTAGTTTCAGCAACAGACATGTTGAAGCAGGCCAGAAAAGAAGGCTATGCGGTAGGCGCGTTCAACATCAACAACCTGGAGTGGACCAAGGCGATCCTGCAGACAGCACAGGAGCTGAACAGCCCGGTAATGCTGGGGGTTTCCGAAGGCGCAGGCAAGTACATGACGGGTTTTAAGACCGTAGCCGCTATGGTAAAGGCTATGGATGAATCTCTTGGGATCAAGGTTCCGGTTGCTCTGCATCTGGATCATGGTACATACGAAGGCAGTTATAAGTGCATCGACGCAGGCTTTACTTCCATCATGTTTGACGGTTCCCATTTTGATATCGAAGAGAATGTGGCAAAGACCAAAGAGCTGGTAAGCGTTTGCCATCACCTGGGCATGTCCATCGAGGCAGAAGTAGGCGGCATCGGCGGTGAGGAAGACGGCGTGGTAAGCCAGGGCGAGTGCGCTGATCCGGACGAGTGCAAGAGGATTGCAGATCTGGGCATTGATATGCTGGCAGCAGGCATCGGCAATATCCACGGCAAATATCCTGCAAACTGGGCAGGTCTGCGTTTCGACGTATTGGAGAAGATCACTGAGAAGGTAGGCGCTGATATGCCTTTGGTACTGCACGGCGGTACCGGTATCCCTGAGGATCAGATCAAGAAAGCGATCTCCATGGGCGTATCCAAGATCAATGTAAATACGGAGTGCCAGCTGTACTTCCAGGAAGCAACCCGTAAGTACATCGAGGAAGGCAAGGATCAGCAGGGCAAGGGTTATGATCCCCGGAAATTGCTTGCACCGGGCTTTGAAGGCATCAAAGAGATCGTAAAGATCAAGATGGAGATGTTCGGCTCCGTTGGCAAGGCTTGAAACAGTAATTGACGTAAGGCAAGGGCGCCGTGAATCCGGCGCCCTTATTTCAAATCAGAAATTGATCAGAAATGTTTGAACATTTTTTGAACACAAAAGGTTTTGGTTGATTTTACGGGCAAATCATGTATAATAACATATTGGAAATCATAGTAGTCTAACTATATAAATTTAAAAGAAAGAGGTAAAAAGAATGGCACAGATCGATTTGAGCAAGTATGGCATCAATGGTGTGAAGGAAATCATCTACAATCCTTCTTATGAGCAGTTGTTCAAGGATGAGATGGATCCGTCCCTGACCGGCTATGACAAAGGCCAGAACACAGAGTTGGATGCAGTGAACGTTATGACAGGTATCTATACCGGACGTTCCCCGAAAGACAAGTTCATCGTAGATGATGCAACATCCCATGATACCGTATGGTGGACTTCCGAAGAGTATCCGAATGATAACCACCGTGCTACCCAGGAAGCCTGGGATGCCTGCAAGAAACTGGCAGTGGAAGAACTTTCCAATAAGAAACTGTACGTAGTAGATGCATTCTGCGGTGCTAATAAAGACACCAGAATGGCTGTACGTTTCATCATGGAGGTAGCTTGGCAGGCACACTTCGTAACCAACATGTTTATCAAACCGACCGCTGAAGAGCAGGAAAACTTTGAGCCGAACTTCATCGTATACACCGCTTCCAAGGCAAAGGTTGAGAACTATAAGGAACTGGGCCTGAACTCTGAGACCGCTGTTCTGTTCAACGTAACTTCCCGTGAGCAGGTTATCCTGAACACCTGGTACGGCGGCGAGATGAAGAAAGGTATGTTCTCCATGCAGAACTACTTCCTGCCGCTGCAGGGTATGGCTTCCATGCACTGCTCCGCAAATACCGATATGGAAGGTAAGCACACTGCTATCTTCTTCGGTCTGTCCGGTACCGGTAAGACAACACTGTCCACCGATCCGAA
This sequence comes from Lachnospiraceae bacterium, assembly GCA_017471325.1. Lineage (GTDB taxonomy): Bacteria > Bacillota > Clostridia > Lachnospirales > Lachnospiraceae > NK4A136. The sequence goes on from JAFUUX010000064.1 coordinate 7,024, forward strand.
GAGACTGCTCATCGGTGATGACGAGCACGGCTGGGATGACAACGGCGTATTCAACCTGGAAGGCGGCTGCTATGCAAAGGTTATCGGCCTTTCCAAGGAGCACGAGCCGGATATCTACAATGCGATCAAGAGAGATGCTCTGCTTGAGAACGTTACCGTAGATGCAAACGGCAAGATCGACTTTGACGATAAGAGCGTGACCGAGAATACCCGTGTATCTTATCCGATCGACCATATCAAGAACATTGCGAAGAATGTAAACGGTGTATCTTCCGGTCCTGCAGCAGAGAACGTGATCTTCCTGTCCGCGGATGCATTCGGCGTACTTCCGCCGGTATCCATCCTGACACCGGAGCAGACACAGTACTACTTCTTGAGCGGTTTCACCGCTAAGTTGGCTGGTACCGAGCGTGGTATCACCGAGCCGACACCGACCTTCTCCGCATGTTTCGGTCAGGCATTCCTGGAACTGCATCCGACCAAGTACGGTGAGGAACTGGTAAAGAAGATGCAGAAGAGCGGCGCTAAGGCATACCTGGTGAACACAGGCTGGAACGGCACCGGTAAGCGTATCTCCATTCCGGATACCCGTGGTATCATCGACGCGATCTTAAACGGTGATATCAACAAGGCAGAGACCAAGAAGATCCCTATCATCGATTTCGAGGTTCCGACCTCTCTGCCGGGTGTAAGCACAGAGATCCGGGATCCGAGAGATACCTACGCTGACGATTCCGAGTGGGAGACCACGGCAAAGGATCTGGCAGCAAGATTCCA
>JAFUUX010000018.1 GCA_017471325.1 Lachnospiraceae bacterium
AACGACAAAACTATTTTCGTTTTGTCGTTTACTGCGCCGGATTTTGGCCGCTGAAAGCGGCATATTTCCTTACAAAATCCGTGCGCATCCTCGCGGAGCGTTATAGTAAGCGCAATTATTTATTGCGCTTACTATAATTTATGCTTTTGCCCGCGATAAACTTTCCTGACCGGCGCCTACCGGATCTTTACATCCGTGATCCGTACACAGCCGATCTCCTCGGTCTGGGTTCCCTGCCAGCGCTTTGCCAGGCCGGTCTTGACATGGAAGAAACCGTATTTCGCGCCTACCCAGCGGCCTGCCACGGCCGGCACCTCCACGCGGATCAGTTCATTGCCGGACATATCCTTCATCCAGATGCGCACCAGCGCCTCCGGGTGCAGCACCTTTGCCTCTTCTCCCTCCGTATACTCCGGCTTGGGCGAAGTCGCCGTCACATCATTGGTCGGTATCACCTCCAGCACCAGGCGCACCTTCAGCGCCAGGTCCTTGATGATCTGCACGCTTTCCTTGTTTTCATCCGCATAGACCAGACCTGCGTCAAAGACCTGTTTCCCCCTGATGCGGCTGATGCGGCAGCCCTCCTCCTCTTTTTCGAGTGCCAGACCCGCGTACTGCATTCCCATAGCCATGATGCCGGCCGATGCCCCGTCTGCCATTTCCGACAGGTCCATCAGCGCCTCCATCTGAAAAGCCGGCGCTTCCCATTTGCGCAGCAGCAGGTTGGGGTAATCCGGCAGAGGTCTTTTTTCCGATACCTGCACTGCCGTCAGATAGATCCCCCCATTCTCCGCCGGCTGCATCCAGGTATGATCCGGATTGGCGTTCCACTGCCAGCCGGGCAGCAGTTTCCCGGTGATATCCGTCAGCGGCAGCGCCTGTTCCTTTTGCGGTTCCGCCTCTTTCCTTTTTGCCGTCTTCACCGGCATATCCCACTCTTCCACCGGTTCGCCTATCAGCGCGTTTTTTTCAGAGATCCTTCCGATGATCGGCCAGAAATCCGGCGTCCACTGCATGGGCTGCAGATGCACGATCCGCCCTGCCGCAAAGACATCCTGAAAATGCAGAAACCAGTGGGTGCCCTCCGGCGTATCTACCCATGCGCCCTGGTGCGGTCCGTTGATGCCGGTATTTCCCTGATGCATCACGGTACGCACTTCATACGGCCCGAAGATCTCTTTGCTGCGCAGCACGATCTGCCAGCCGGTCTTGACACCGCCGGCCGGTGCGAAGATATAATAGTAACCATATTTCTTATACAGTTTCGGGCCCTCTGTCGTGATGTTCCCATCCGGCGTGCCGTCATAGATCTTTACCGGCTCCGAGACCAGCCTTGTCCCGTCCGGGCTCATTTCCGACATATACAGTACGCTCTTGTATCCGATCCGGGATTTTGCCACCCCGTTGACCAGATACGCCTTTCCGTCCTCATCCCAGAAAGGACAGGGATCGATGAAACCGGCACCGTCATATACCTTTACCGGTTCGCTCCAGTTGCCGGCCGCTTTCCTGCTCTTGATCATATAGATGCCTTCATCCGGCATGGGAAAATAGATATAATACCAGCCGTCATGATAGCGCAGCGCAGGCGCCCACACACCGCAGCCGTGGATCGGATCGCGGTAGCGGAATTCCGGGATCTTCTTCAGCGCATAGCCGAGCAGTTCCCAGTTCACCAGATCCTTTGAGTGCAGGATCGGCAGCCCCGGCACATTCGTGAATGTCGAAGCCGTCATATAATAGTCCTGTCCGACGCGGATCGCATCCGGATCCGAATAATCCGTATACAGGATCGGGTTTTTGTACCGTCCGTTTCCCAGATCTGCATTCCACAGCATAAGCTTTCCCTCCTTGTATATCCACTGTTCTTTATGATATACTATCTTTATCGTCACCGCAAGCCATTTCACTTTACAGCATACAAGATAAAAGGGGGGTTTCTTATGACCGCATTTTCCGCAAAAGCATTTCCGTTTCCCATGCACAGCATCTGCGTCTGGCAGAAAGGTAATATCCTGCAGGAAGAATATTTCGGTGCTTTCCGCAGGGATGACATGCACCGCATGTTTTCCATCACCAAAAGTTTCACTTCCCTGGCCATCGGCGCACTCATCTCCGAAGGGCGCCTGCGCTTAAACGATCCCATCGTAAAATACTTTCCGGAATACACGCTCAAAGAGCCGCACCCGTATCTGGCGCAGATGACCTTGTATGATATGCTCACCATGCGCACCTGCTATCCGTCCACGACTTACAAGATCGATATGAAGAGCCACTGGGTAAAGTCTTTCTTTACGGCGCCGGCGGATCACCGCCCCGGACAGATCTTTAAGTATGACACCTCATCCGCCCATACCATGGCAGCGCTGGTGCAGAAGATCAGCGGCAGGACGGTGCTGGACTACCTGCGGGAAATCTTTCTGGACACCATCGGCTTTTCCAAAGAGGCGCACATCCTTTTGGACCCCTTCGGCTGCGAGATCGGCGGCTCTGGTCTGGTCTGCACCACAAAAGACCTGCTCCTCGTGGCAAGACTGCTTTTATCCTTATATAACGGCACCTGGGAAAACGACTATCCGGATCTGGCCGGCTGCGCGGACAGCATCTATGACCGCAGCTTTTGGAAACGCTATGCGGACTACATCCGCGAGGCCATGTCCTACCATGTCTCCACGCTGCATGAAGGCAAGACGCTGGACGAACGCCAGGGCTACGGCTTCCAGTTCTGGCTGGTGCGGGACGGCGGCGTGATGATGTACGGCATGGGCGGGCAGTATATTGTGCTCTATCCCGCGCAGGAACTGATCTTCGTCACCACTGCCGATACGCAGATGATCGGCGGCGGCACGCAGTATATCTTAGACGAGATCCGCCGCGTGGCACTGTCGCTCGGTGTCACGGAAGGCACTGCGCCTGCTCTTTCCAAAACACTGAATGTAAAAGAAAGTACCTGTACCAATCTCCCTGCCCTGCTGCCGCAGCAGGCAGCCGCTGGCACCGCGTGCATCAACCCTGCCCTGTTTGGCCGCTGGGATCTGCAGCCCAACCGCGGCGGCTTTACAAAACTGGAATTAAATGAAAAAGAACTGATCCTGAAAACGGAAGATTTCTGCTTTGCTTTCCCTTATGGATCCGAACACCCCGAAAAGACAAAAGATCCGAAATATCAGCAGGCATTATATACACAGGCTTATCCGCAGGCGGACGGCAGCCTTTATCTGTACACGCAGATCCTCGACGAATATATGGGCAGCATCCAGTTCATGCTGCAGCACAAAGACGGCAAACCCACCCTGTATATCCGGAAGATCGAAGAAACTTATTATCAGGAATTTAACGGATTTTTTGAGGCGGTATGACCTGCTCCGCAGGATAACGATACCGGGCAGTGTGAACTTTTATCCACGCTGCCCGGTACCCTGACTCCAAGCCCGAAAGCAACTAAGGATCTGTTACAGAATTACTTGAACAACTCCTGACAGTTCCAGCCGGAATCTGTTTTATTCCCATCCATAACTCCGGTAAAGGTAGAACTTTGTCCTTCCAGGTAACATTCCAATTTTCCATTACTGTCTGTTGCGGCTTTTACTGTAAGCGTATGCGGATCAACAGATTCATATAATAAACCACCCATAGCCTGCACATATAGAACCTGGTTCGTGATCAATATCTCCAACCGCAGAGAATAACCGCAGCCATGATCGTTATTATTGCTTTCACTGATTTTACATGCTTATTTCTCATTTATTATTGTTTCTCACTTTGGATGCTATAATTATGCTGAACTTCATCTGCTACTGACCAATATTCAAGCGCAATCCCATTTTTTTCTATATCTGTGCATTCCACCATAGAACCACTGCCGTCAGGACTCCTTATTATGGCATCCCATCTTCCATTTTTCTGGCAGATGTCGACTATTATATTCCATACCTCATGTAAATCATCCGTCTCCTCATAAAAATCCAATCGCACTTTTATTATTACTCCTTCTCCGGATATAGAAAAAAAATAGGTATAACTATCCTGACCTGGTCCACTATGTTTGACATGTATATTATTTCTGTTGTATGTATATTTTGTGTCTACATAAGCATCACCAACACCATAAACGTAGTTACGTTTACATTCTATTGAGTCTATTAATTGAAAGTTTTTATTTTCGACAAATATGGTACCCTCAACCTCATGTTGAAATCTCCATTGCTTATATGACCACGCACCTAATAATCCAAAAAGAGACAAAACAACAAAAACAACTATTGGTGTCCATCTATTCCTTTGAACACTATAAATTTTATCATGTAGTATCCCACATGCGATGTTCCAACATCTTCTAACCCATACCAAAAAATCTTCACGTTCTGTGATCCTGCCTCCCCACAGATTTGTGATTCGGCTGCAATTCCATCGTAAAAAAGGCACTGTGACCATTCCATCCGTCCAATGCCAGCTGTGTTCCCGCTTGATCATTATATCAATCCCAATCCTCCGTTGCCTCCATGCGAGTGTATTCTCCGGCATCGATCTGTTCACTCAGCGTATCCCGGTTCCCGACATAGGTAAATACATCAAAACCCGCATGCGGGAATGCCGTGCTGCGCTCCCTGCACTCTCCCTCGCAGTGGTCAAAGATGGAAGTGCCAAAACTGCCATATTCCTCCCCGATCACATCCAGCACCGTCGGCAGGAAATCCTCACTGCTGACGGGTGCGTCCGTCCGCGTCATTGCATCCTGCACCTGTCCGGCCGGTTTTACAAAAAAGATCGGCTGGCAGTCCAGCGTATCCCGGTACTGCCCGTGATCCGCCGTAATAATGATCGTTGCATCATCATAAACACCCAGCGCCTTTAACTGCCGGAAGTATTCCTCCAGAATGATGTTCAGCCCCAGCTGCACCTGCCGTATGCTCACGCTGTCATCCGGAACATGCTGCACATGCTCATCGATCGTGAGGGGATTGTGAATGCCCGTTAAATGCGTGATGATCAGCGCATTCTCCATCTCCGCATCCACCTTGAGCCCCTGCGACCTGAGCAGATCGTAATATTCCCCATTATCCGAGATACACGCCTCAAGTCCTTCAAAAGACACGATCCCGTCAAAATAAAAACTCTGCACCTCCAGTTTGGGCTTTACCGCATAAGGCGCGTATTTTAACAGGCTGGTCTTGGTCATGATGTAAAACAGGTATTTGTGATGAACCACATAACTTACCTGCGGGATCTCCTCCACATTGTCCACGCTTCCCAGCAGATAGGACGGATCCCGGTAGACCGCACTGCCCGATCCGGTATAAAAATTGTAGGTATAGCCGTTTTGGCGCAGCAGTTCATGAAATTCCGCCGATCGCCCCTGCTGCCACGCCATCTCTTTATACGCGTTCGTGGTCATCGTACAGTCCGGATCCACCAGCGTGAGCATATACGGGATAGACGGAAACGTATAGTTATACTTGCTGTTGGCATTTGTATAATACGTAAAATCCTTCAGGATCCCCTCTGCCTCCGGATATTCCTCCAGCATGTTGTCATATACCTTGTTGCCGTAGCGATCCAGGATCAGCAGGATGATATTGCTGCCGGGCGCAACCGAAAACTCCCGCGCATTCGATAAGGCGTACATCTTATCCCCGTTCACACGGTAAGGGTTGGCACACAGCAGGCTGCCGACAGCCACGGCCTGCACGCAGAGAAAGAAAGCCGAGATCCCCGCCATCACTTTCTCCCGGCGTTTTTTCAGCAAAAAGGAAAAGACGCAGATCCCCAGGATCACGCCGATCCATACGATGGTATTGACGATGGTGTAATCATGGAACAGGCTCCAGTCCACCTTGCTGCCATCGGTCTTGATCAACTGTTTGTTCAGGAACAGATTCTGCACATAACACATCATGCTCACTGCAAAGATCAGCGTATGACAGGCCTCCCGCAGTTTCTTCGGAAACAGCATAAGCACCAGCGCCCCCGCAAGCACCACACCCAGGGAAGCCCCCAGGAACATCCAGAAGAAATCCCCTGTTCCGAAAAACAACTCTCCCAGATTGCCCGCAAAGATCTCCAGCGGGCCTAATACCCATACCATCATCACCGGGAAGAACAGGATCAGCACGGAAAACAGAAAAGCCGCCCCCGGCCTTTCCCCTTTGCGGACGGACGGCTGCTGCCCAACGGTGTCTTCCGCCGTCTCCTCACTTGCCGCAGCCAGCCTGCGCAGCAGGTAACGCGCCCCCACCTTTGCGCTGTCGCCTGCATGATACAGGTACTTCTCACGTACCTCCTTTAATGATGCCGGCGCATACACTTCTTCCGTCAACAGTTTCTGCACAGTCTCCGGCAGCGTATCCAGCGCATCCGGTTCCACGGAAATGCCCACCTGATCCCTGGCCTCGATATCAAAAGGCACCACATCGATCTCCCGGTAATCCGGGTTCATCACCTTCATGGGCGTATTGACAAACAATACCGGTTTGAGCGTTGTAAACGCGTACTCATATGCAATGCCTGACCAATCCGTGATCAGCACATCCGCGTCAAAGACCGTCTGATTGGAAGAAAAGTCCGTCTGCAGTTCTATGTCCTCCCACGCCGCGTATTTCTTTTCCAGCAGACGCAGTTTTTCCTCAAAATGCCGCACGTACTGCGGATGCGGGCGCACCGTGATGTGATAGCCGCAGCCGCCCAGCACATCCAGGATCTTCTCAATGCAGCTGTCCATGATATTATCGTCCTGCCAGGACGGCGCGATCAGGATCTGCGGCACCGCACGTTCCGTATCCGCTTTCTTTTCCTGCGCAGCCGCATAGTCCGCGATCATATTGTCGATCAGGGAATAGCCGTATTTTACCACGGTCTTTTTCGGCAGGCCGTACTTCTCCTCCATGGCGCGTATCTCCATGGCCATGCGCTCATTCGTGGCAAAGATGGTATCAAACGCATCCAGCGCGTGCCCCCGCAGCGTCAGGTTGGCACTGGCCACGGCATGATCCATATAGACATACTCGATATCGTCCCGCACCATGGACCGCTTGATATGGTATTTCTGCAGATCCGGCATGGTGAGCACCACGATATCGGCATCCATTTTCATCATCAGCACGATCAGTTTATTCTCGCCGATATAGTACACCCGGAACTGCTCATCTGCCAGACGGAATACCTCATCCTCCGGATCCCCGGTGATATAATGGATCACCACATCCGATGCGCGCAGGATCTCCTCGATCACATCCTTGAAATATTTGTAAAAACCGTTTTTTTCGGAATAAAATACGATCTGCTTGCCCGGATATGCCAGAAAACGCGCGTAGTCTGCCTTTTCCCGCGCGATCTCTTCTTTGGACCGGCCCTTTTTCTTTTCCCCGGCCAATGCCTGCATCTGCTCCAGTTCCTGCCGGCTCGCGGCAAGCGCCTCATAATCGATATATTTTTTCGGATTGATGAAAGCATTCAGCAGATACATCTGCGCGATCGAAAACAGATTGCTCACGATCCAGTAAAAACCCACGCCCGCCGGCACAAACAGCCCCAGGTACAAAGACAGGCCCACGCTTAAGAGCAGCGTGATCCACTGGTTTACCCTGCTCTGTTCCGACTGCAGCACATTAGAACGGTTCTGCGTAAAGCACATCAGCCAGGAAGATGCTGCCGCCAGGACAGGCACCAGCAGCGAGATGCCCTTTGCCTGCCAGGGCACCAGCCCCAGGTCAAAACCGCAGAAATGCAGGTCCAGCGTAAGGATCGCCTGCAGTTCCTGCGCTGTCACGGTAGCCTGTACCGGTGCACGCGAGATAAATTCCCGAAAAACACCGGGCTGCTGCAGAAAGGAAACCATCCGCAACTGCGCGGATGCTGTCTGCGCGGAAATACCGCTCATGTCCGCAAACACCGACATGCAGGCCGCCACCGCCTCCGTCCCCATGCGCAGCAGATACCGCAGCGGCTGGTAGATAGCCTCGATCACGCCCATCAGGATCACCAGCTGCGCGATCACCGGCACCAGATCCAGCATGGGATGATAATGATGCTTCTTATATAAGCGGTACTGTTCCTCCGAGATCATATCCTTGCTGCCAAAGCATTTCGCTTTGATCCGGTTCATCTCCGGGTACATCTGTACCATTTTAATGGAATTTTTCTGCACGAGAACAGAGACCGGCAGCAGGATGACCTTCGTGATCAGCGTAAACAATATGATCGTCAGGCCGTAATCCCGCAGCAGGCGGAAACACAGATACATGAAAAATCCGAAAAAATGTCCGATCATCTGCATCATGGATACAGATCCTCATCCTCCGGGATCTGCCGAAGTGCTTTCTCCATCTCTTCCGTCAGGTGTACGGGACGCCGCCTTGCATGCCCGCTCCCTTTCCTGAACAGAGCCGCGATCTTATGGCGGAATACCGTGACCGCCGCGCCTGCCGCGATGGCCAGCGCCGCCACCGCCTGTATCATGTATGTCACCGCGCTGGGATCGATATACGCATGGGCATATCCGGTAAATAAAGAAAAATAACACCAGAAGAAGTACAGAAAACTTCCGGTGCGGAACAAGATCTTTTTTTGTAATGTCTTCCTGTCTTTTCGCATGTCGCAAATTATACCAATGAAACCCTTATTTTTCAAGTACAGTCCCTGGGAACCGCTGCATCTGTACCGGCAGGCCCCTTACTTTCCGGATTTACGGAACGCGGAGGGCGTCATGCCCACTTTCTGTTTAAAACGCGCCGCCAGGTAATCCCCGTTGCAGAAGCCCGTTTCCAGCGCGATCTCCGAGATGGACTTATCCGTCTGCGCCAACAGTTCCTGCACATGGCGGATACGCACATTGGTCAGGTATTCCGAAAACGGCACTCCCAGCTGCGCCTTGAACAGCCTGGAAAAATATGCCGTGGAAAAGCCTGCCTCTGCCGCCATTTGCTCCAGCGTCAGTTCTTCCTCATAGGACTCCTCGATGCGGGACAGCGCCTCCAGCATCTCCGCAGACAGTTCATTTCCAAAGTTAAACGCACCGCCGCCCTGCCGGTTTTCCCAGATATAGGTAAATATCCGAAACAACATGCCCTGCAGGATCACGCCGGAATAGGGCGCCCCTTTCTCATACTCCTGCAGCATATCCTCAAACATGCCCTCCAGTCTGGATTGCTGCTCCGGCGCAAAACTGCACACCTTCTGTTCATACAGCGCATCCCAGATGGTGCGGTCCACCTGCCTGCAGAATTCCTCCTTACACTCCATGGAAACCTTCACCAGATAATTGATATAGGGCGCATCGCTTAAGGATATGGTGCGGTGATACAAAAGCGGCGGCATCAGTGACACATCCCCCGCATGGTAATCAAACTGCTGCTTGGGCGTGATCACGCAGCGGTCCCCGGACAGTACAAAACCGAAACTGTAATGATCCGAAGCCATCTCCATCTGCGGCATGTGGTAATCCGCAGGCAGATTTCTTTTCTGTACACTGATGCGCTCTCCCGCCGGCATACGGATCGGCATAGGCTTATCCCCCCCTGTCCCGATATTGGGATGTTGCTGGGATCCTGCCGGATCCCGTCATGTCATGATATGTAAGATTATACCATAGCATTTGGCATATTAACAATGGATTTCCGTAAAGAATTGCCCTATGATATCAATATAAGGGGAAAAATACATGAACAGTACACAAAAGACCAATACAAAAGACATGACAACAGGCAATCCGGCCGCACTGCTGCTTGCCTTTATGCTGCCCATGCTGATCGGCAATATCTTCCAGCAGTTCTATAATATGGTAGACACCATGGTGGTCGGCAAATTTGTGAATGCCGATGCCCTCGCCGCCGTAGGCTCCACGGGCTCCATCACCAATCTCTTCTTCTGCCTGTGCAACGGGCTGGCTGCCGGCATCGGCATTATCGTCTCCCAGTTTTTCGGAGCAGGCAATCATAAAAATGTGCGCCTCGCCATCACCAATGCTTTCTATATCATGATCGCGACCGGCATCCTCATGGGCGGCCTGGGTGCCCTGCTGGCAAAACCGGTGCTGACACTCATGCACACCCCGGAAAACATCATCGATAATGCGGCCATCTATATGCAGATCACCTGTGCCGGCGTCCTCGGCACCGCGCTTTACAATGTGATCGCCGCCATCCTGCGCGGCGTGGGGGATTCCAGGACACCGCTGTATTTCCTGATCCTCTCCAGTTTTTTAAATATCGGGATGGACCTGCTGTTCGTCATCGTCTTTCACTGGGGCGTGCCGGGCGTGGCCGCGGCTACCGTTGTGGCGCAGCTTTTATCCGCCTTATGCTCCATCGGGTACGCTTTTTTGCGCAATCCGCTGTTTAAATTTACCAGACAGGAGTGGGCCTTCGACCGCGCGATCACCAAAGAGTGCTTCCGTCTGGGGGTGCCCATGGCCGTGCAGTCCGGCATGATGGCATTTTCCTTCGTGATCCTGCAGCGTGTGATCAATTCCTTCGGCTCCTCCATCGTGGCTGCCTGGACCACCACCAGCCGGATCGAGACGCTGATCAACCAGCCCTTCCGCTCCCTGGGTGACAGCATGTCCACCTATGCGGGGCAGAATGTGGGCGCCCAAAAATACAAACGCGTGGAAGAAGGCTGCCGCAAAGGCATGCTCATGATGGCTGTCTTCGCGCTGGTGATGCTGCCTGTCATGTGGCTGTTCGGGGAATTTTTCATGACGATGTTTGTCAAGGCAGAAGAAACGGAAGTCATCGCCATCGGCGGAAAAGCGCTGAAGATACTGGCGCTGTTCTATCTCCCGCTTGGCATGATCTATGTGTACCGCGGCATCTTAAACGGTTCCGGCGACGCAAAATTTGCGCTGATCTCCGGCATCGCGGAAATGAGCGGACGCATCTTCTTCCCCGGCCCTATCTCCTCGATCCCCGGTATCGGTTTCTGGGGACTCTGGATCGGCACCGGCCTCACCTGGACAGTGGTGGGTCTCACCGCATATTTCCGTTACCGCACCGGCGTATGGCGCCGCGGCAGGCTGAAGGCTTCCGGCGGATGACGTTTTCAGCCCGCCGTCTGCTGCGCAGATGGCGGGCTGTTTTTGATCATTCCCATCGTTACCGTTATTGTTCAAATGTCACCCAATCCGGCCTGGCTGCCTTCTCTGCCCCGGGTCCTTTGGATCGGTATTCCTCAAATACCGTAGTTTCATGCGATTCCGGCTTGTTCCAGTCATGAAAGCCTTCCGGATGGATGTGCGCATCCAGCCAGCAGTCCTCCAGGCGCACTTTGGCGTAGATCCGCCATGGCCGCGCGATATAGCAGCTGTCATCCGCAATGCCCTCTTCCCGCAAAAAGCGGCAGTTCCTGGCCACAAAGCCTGTCTGCACATGCTCCGGCGTGGACGGTGCAAAGATATAACCCTTTTCATTGCTGACGAAATCACAATCGTCAAAATATGCCGTAGCGCCGCCAAAGATAAAATCCACACCGCCTTCGATCCGGCAGTTTTTAAAGTACATGGTATGATCCTTGCGCGGTGTCTGCTGCTTTGGTCCGGTAAAACCGCCCGGCTGTACCTCCCTGGGCGGCAGCGGTGCCAGAAACAAGGTATCCTGATGCCCCTTTAACACGCAGTTTTCCACATGGATATCATCTCCGTCCAGATACAGCGCGATGGCCTGTCCCGCCACCTTGCCCGGCCCCGCGGTGTTTTCAAAGGTACAGTTTTCAAAGCGTACCCGGCTGCCGTCCACCAGCACCGTCTGCGTGCGGAAGGTACGGTAAGGTGTCCCGTCCGGGTGGATCGCCAGCGCGCCGATATCCCCCGTATAAGTTTCCCCTGTATAAACTTTGTCCGACTCCGATAAAACGTATTGCATGACATTCCTCCTCTTTCCTGTATTTACAGTCAACGACAAAAATAATTTGTCGTTGACTATAAAAACTACTGCACAAACTCCAGAAATGCTTTTGCCAGATCCGCATGCTGACTGCCATACACAAACCCCGCGTACAGTTCCGGCTCGCCTTCCCCGATATAGAAATAATTCTTTTTGAATAACTGCGCTTCGTCCATGCGGATCGCTGCAGGCTCGCCCTCGTAATAAAGCACCCTGTCCTCCTCCGCGTATTTTCGGATCACATCCTCATCCAGCACTTCCCTTAAACTGCAGAACCAGCCATTTTGCATGTACTTTTCCAATACATCCTGCCCGCTGATGACCAGGTCGGTTCCGTTCGTCAGCACCAGAGCCATCAGTTTCTGCTCGTCCTCATAACTGTACTTCATGAACGAATTGTCCGATACCGTCCCTGCGGCGATATGCATGGACGTATCCACTATGACCTGCTGCTTCTTCGTATCGATCAGATACTTTTCCGAAAATGCCTCCTGTACCTCTGCCGCTTCGTTCTCCAGGGGATTAAAATTGATCAGGGACACATGCAGCACTTCTTCCTTCTTTGTCACGATCGAAACGATGAAAGAGATGAGCACAATGATCCCGAATAGAATCCCCAGCACCCATTTCAGATAGTAGTCCTTAAAGTATTTCCACTTTTCCCTGAAAGATGCCGTCTTGATCCGTTCCCGTTCTTCCTTAAATTCATCCATGACCGGCATGCCGTTTTCCTCCGGATATCATTTTTTGTCATAACATACCGATTTTAGCACATTCTCTTTTTTTCCGCTACTTTTTCACATTTATTTCAGATTTATACCGCGCTGTGAAACCAGAACACTTTCACGGGCACACTGTCCGGATCCCGCCTGATCGTATGGCGCACACCGGCAGGCGCTACCATCATCATGCCGGGATATACCGCAAATTCCTCATCGTCAAATTTTGCCATTCCGGTTCCCTCCAGCACCAAAAAGCCTTCCTGGTCTTCATGCACGCCGCCTTTATGATACTCCGTATCCGCATAAAAAGTATAGCCCGCCTTGCAGCCGTTCACGCAGCCCTGCTCCGCCGTCAGCACATCGCAGGCATGCCGGCCCTGCGCGTGCATCTGCTCCAGCACCTTGTTTCCATCAATATAATATTCCATTTGCTCTCCTCCATGTTTTTCCTGCGCATCCGTATCCGGCACCGCATTTTCCAAAAACACCGGGTCAGCCTTCCGGCCGCCCGGTGCCTTTTCTTAACCATATAGCCTCTTACAGCATCCCCGCATCCGTCATCGCCTTGTAATAAACCGACAACGGTACCATGCTCTGCGCGAAATTCTTGGTGGGACCGCCCTTGACGATCACCGCATCCTCTACGATGGATTTGTCTCCCAGCGCGCCGCCGCCCGCATTGCTGATATTGCTCCAGAAGGTTGCCTTCCCGGCCTCTAAGTACTTCCTATCCCCGGTCAGTTCATACGCGATCGTCATTGCCTCCAGCAACAGCGTATTGTTCCCCAGACGGTTTAAACTGGGCAGTTCTTTGTAATAAAACAGACCATTATCCATCAGGCAGTTGTCCATCAGGTCATCTACCGCGCTCAGGATCAGCACTTTCAGTTTTTCCGACGGGAATACCCGGTAATAGCGCATCAGGCTGCCTACCGCCACCGAGATCATAAAGCCCACGCGCACTGCGGTATTGTCCGTGTACGGTGCGATCCAGCCGCCGTATTCCTCCGTCCACTCTTCAAAATGCCCGATGATCCAGTCTGCCTTCTCCACCCATTTGGCATCGTTCGTTTCAATATAGAGCGCCGTAAGCGTCCGCAGCGCCCAGCCGGTCTCCCGCGCATTGCTCTCGCCACTCACCTGATACATGGGTGTCTCCAGCAGGCGGCGCACGTTTTCGCCTATGCCCAGAGCCGTCTCCAGCGCCCGCTCATCCCCGGTGAAGTGGTAATAATCCAGCAGTCCTTCCACCCACTCATGCGAGCAGACCATGCAGCCGTCCACGCAATGCCCCCTGGTATGCTCCCACTGACCGCCCATCAGCAGCGGATCCTTGCTGTAATGGCACACGTCCACATCCATCCAGTGGCTGCCGGCCGCGATCATGTAGTCCAGGAAACGCCGCTCACCGGTACGCGCATACAGCAGCGCGCATGCGTGGGGATAATCATACTCATTGTTGGTCCACACCAGCCTGCCTTTTCCGCGTCCCTGTTTGGTATAGTTCATATCCGGCGTATCACCGAAATTCAGCATGCCATAACTCCTGCCGTGGCCGTCACACTTTGCGATCAGGCCGATCTCCACGTCGTAGTTGATCTTTTCCCTGTCCACAAAGATATCCGGCATCACGCCCGCTTCCTTAAACAGGCGGGAATCCACCCATGCCTTGTCCGGCATCTGGTAGATCAGGCTGCGGTTGTCGATCTCCGTGAGTGTCTCCTGCGCGCTATGAAAATGCAGCTGGAATCTCTGCTCCCTGCTCATGCCCGGCTGCATCTCCACACGGTCCACGCCTTCCGGCACCAGCATCACATAGATGCCGGTGGTATCGGCCTTTACCGCCTTGGGATAGTTCTGCTGCGCCTGATAGATGGTCGCGCACACATCGCCCTCCGCGTCCGTATAGTCCGTAAAGAAGGTCCCGTAAAACACCTCCGGAAAATGCTCGTTTGCCTCACCCACCAGGTGTTTTGCATCCACCACACGCTCTACGGCAATACCTTCACCTATGCTGAAATTCGTCTTGTAATTGGAACTGCCCACGCAGGTGCGCCCGCCGGCCATCTGCACCCTCTGCTCGATCTGCGGCAGGAATTTTACGCCCGTGGTCTCATACAGCGGCCCTTCCAGCGGATTGGCGCCTGCTGCCATGCTGCCTTCCCCTACGGAATCTCCCTTATCCACGGAATGACGCTCCGAAAGGGACGGATCATAGACCGCCGACGGATCCGTCTTTAAGGCAAATACCAGGGATGCCGCATGCAGCGGTGCGCTCGTTTCATTGATCAGCCGGTAGGAGATCTCCACCCAGGGTTTTTCCGCATAGGCCGTCAGTTTCAGTTCAAAGCCCGGCAGTTCCTCCGGCAGTCCTTCGCCTTTCTCCACCGGCATGCAGATCCCGTGACAGCGCAGCACCGCCACCAGCGGTCCTTCCTCCTGCACCTGCCACTCCGCCAGCGCCAGGCTGTAGCACGCACCGTTCCCATCCGTCAGATACGGGCCTTCAAACTGCTCCGCCTCGTAACGCTTACGGCCATCCTCCAGATAGTCAAAGATCCTTTCCGCCCCATCCGATACCGCAAAGCGAAGGCCGCCCGCTCCGCCGTCCACCTGCAGAGTGCCGCCCTCGCGGCTCACATGCAGGGCAGAAAATGCTTTTTGCCTGCCGCCTCCGGGGATCGCCCCCTGTTTCACCACTTCTGCTGCCAGGTCTTTTTTCGCGTTTGCCGGCAGATCCGCCAGAAAGCGCACAAACAGATAACGCGCGCTGCCATCCGCGTACCGCGCCGTTACCTTGCTCTGCACGGGCATCTCTACCCCGTCCTCATAGACAGCGATCCTGTCCCCTTCGGTAAACTCCCCTTTCGCAAAAGGAAACGCCACATAGCAGTGTTCCTTTATGCGGTCATATCTGTACAATTTTGGAAAATGGATCTTCATGTCCCTGTCCCCCCTTTTCATCCATACCTGTTCCCTGAAAATGCCTCTGTCCTTAGGCCTGCCCGTTTTTTGAAACTGTCTCTGTTCCGGCAAACGGATCCCCCCGGTATTTCCCTGCCTCAGACAAAATCCTCCCGCATCGGCGAAAAGATATCCAGCAGTATGCCCTCCTCCAGACATACGCAGCCATGCTCAATGCCGTCCTTTTTCAGCATGGTGTCTCCGGCCTGCACGATCTTCTTTTCCCCGCCGATCGTAAACTCAAATTTGCCGGCCACCACATAAGTGATCTGTGTGTGCGGATGGTGGTGCAGCGCGCCCACAGCCCCTTTCTGAAAGTGATTTTCGACAGTCATCACTTCATCCGTATAAGCCAGCACCTTGCGTACCACGCCTTCCCCGGCTGCCTGCCCGTCGATCTCCTGATTTGCTACCCATACCTGATCTTTTTGTGTCAGCATTGTTTTTTCCTCCATGAAATGTAGATGCGTTCTGTGGTATCCGGCTCCATCCTTTATGCGGTGAAGCCATCCTATCCTGTATTTGTATATTATTATAGGCAATTTCTCAATAGATTCCACTCATTATATATCAATAAATGCCGGAAATCTTTGTTTTTATGATATGCGGACCGTGCCGCAAAAACAAATACCCTGCCGCTTTTCGCAGCAGGGCTTTGTTCCCCTTCTTCTACATTGCTTCCAAAAACGCTTCATACGCCTCTCTGTCCGCCGGCACGGTGAGCGTCCCCGCGATGATCTCCTCTTTTAAGCGCAGCATCTCATCATATACCGCGTCCGGATACAGCGGATGCTCCTCGCTTATGCCCACGGCATCCTCCATCAGCCCCAGGCTGATCACCCCGCCATAGGAAATATTACCGCGCAGCAGGCCCTCCGATACCTGTTTTACTGCCACATTGACATATTTTAAAGCACTGCACAGCACGTGCCCCGGTGCCAGGTAAGACTGATCCTTATCCACGCCGATCATGTACTGCCCCTGTTCTTCCGCCGCTTTGATCACCCCCAGGCCTGTCTCGCCCGCTGCGTGGTAGATGATGTCACAGCCGCCGGCATACAGCCCTTCCGCCAGTTCCCTGCCCTTCGCCTGATCCGCAAAACCGTCCGCATATACCGCCTCTGTCTCTATCGTGATCCCGCGCTGCTTTGCCGCATACGCCACGCCGGCTTCATAACCGTAGCGGAAACTGTCGATCACTTCATTTGCCATGCCGCCCACAAAACCGACTTTTTTGTTCTGCGTCACGCTGCCGGCCACATAGCCTGCCAGAAAGGACGGCTCTTCTGCCCGGAATACCACGCAGGTCACATTTTCCGGCACGGTATCGTAACTGCAGTCCACTACCGCAAAAAAGGTCTCCGGGTACTTTTCCGCCGCCGCCAGGATCGCATCCGCGCTGTTGACGCCCACGCCCCAGCACAGGCTGCAGCCCTGCTCTGCCAGTTTGTCCAGACCGGGCCCGATCTCTGCATCCGAGCCTGCCTCCAGCAACGTCGTCTCGCACTCCATCACGCCGGACAGCCACTGCAGTCCTTCCCACGCGCTCTGGTTAAACGAGGCATCCTCGATCCCGGACTGACCCGTCACCATGCCGACGGTCACGCCGCCGGATACTGCCGTCCCCGCTTCCATGCTGTCTGCGGCATCTGCCGGTGCCTGCCCCCGCGGCGGTGCCGTCGGTCTTAAGTCAACCACCACTGCAGCCGCGTCTTCTGCTGCCGGTGCATCCGCCTTCTCCTCCGCACCGCAGCCACACAGCAGAAACGTTACTGCCACTGCCGCCAACATCCTTCCTATCCCTTTTTTGAACCCCATCTTTCCCTCCGCTTAATACTCTTCATCCACTCCTCTGACAAACCATACAGACCTGCCGTTCATCACAAACTGCAGATAGACGCTGTTCACGCCCTCTTCCTTTGTGCTGTACAGCACCACCCGTCCCAGTTCTTTCCCGCCTTCCGATACCGTCACACCATAATCGCTGTTCATACTCCATGTGGTCACATGGTTTTTGTCCTCTTCTTCAAACCAGCCGCTCCCGTCTCTTCCGAAATTGATATAATACGGCGCGTCCTCTGTCTCGCCCGTAACAGGATCACTCACAGCAAAGCCGTACCACTCCGAATCCGCCAGGACAGCCTCGTCAAACGCCAGCGGCGAGGACAGATCCTCCGTATGAAATTCCCCCGGCAGGACATAGAACATCGGCGGATCATAGATCCCAAGATCCGAATAGATATCGATATCACTCCACGTACAGTCTTCCGTAACCACCTCATCCAGATAATAATAGTTTGCGCTCTCCCTTTCGCCAAATCTGCAGTGGATAAAATACATGCCCAGATCCGGTGAAGCCAGGATCGCACCGCCCCCTGCCGAATCCACCAGGTCACAATTGCGGAAATACCAGGTGCCGCCTATATCTTCCGTCACGACCGGACCGGTAGCGCATTCGCGCAGCGTACAGTCCAGAATGTCAAAATCCTTACAGCCGTCAAGCACATACACCCCCACATCACCGCAGCCGTAGATATCCATATTTGCCAGGATCACATCACTGCAATCCGAAAAGTCCAGTACATTCCCGTAGCATATCCCCTGTCCCTGCGTATGTCCCATGGACAGGTTGGCCAGCGTCACCCGCTCACTGTCCGCAAACCGCATGACCGTACTGTATCTGGGTGTGATGACGATCTGCGTATCCATGCAGTCTCCGGATGCGCCCAGCAGCACCAGCCCGTCCACATCCTCAAGCAGCAGTTCCACGCCATCGTATGTATCGCTGATCTTTGCATAAGGGTGTTTCCTGTTCCAGCCTTCCCCGATCTCATCCCATTTTTTCTGCAGATACGCACTCAGATCGTAACTGCCCGGCTTCAGCACTACCGTAGTGTCCGGCGCGATGGCCTCCAGCAGCCCTTCCGCGTCATCCACGATGACCACGGAACGCTGCGGCGCAGCAGCAAACCTGCATTTCCCGTCAAACACGATGGAACCGGCGTCAGCCGTCTCCATGTTCTCCTCCAGCATGGCGGACTCCGCCTCGCCGAAATCGCATCCCTTAAATTCCACGTACCCGCGGTATGCGTAGACCATATCCTCGCAGTCATTGCCTGAAAAACCGCAGTCCGTAAAGACCGCCCGGCTCATAAAACCGCTGATGAGCTCATAGCCCTCTATCCCGGTAAAACTGCATGAGCGAAATCCCGTATCCGTGCTCGCGCTCAGGTATACGCCGCCGCTGCTGCAGTCATGGATCACGCTGTCCTGCACATCCAATCCATATACCCGCGAAGCGTTGATTCCATAAGTACCGCAGCCGTACAGATCCATGCCGGAAAGCGTGATGTCAGAGCATTCATAAAAGTCCAGCACCTCGCCCTCACAGGCACCGGCTTCCACCGAATGCCCCATGGTCAGGTCTTTCAGCGTGATATCGGTGCAGCATACAAAACGCAGCACATCCGCGCTGCGCGGATCAATGATGATCTCCGTATCCTCTGCCGATGCCCCGCGGATCGTCAGTCCCTCCACACCGCTGATCTGCAGGTCGCGGCCGTCATAGTTTTCGCTGATCTGCACATGATCGGTATCGGAAGCATCCGGGGATTCCAGATATTCCGACAGGTTATAGACGCCCGGCTCCAGTACGATATCCGCCCCCGGCGCGATGGCCTTGACCAGTTCTTCCGCACTGCTTACGTGTATCGCGCCGTCATCCAGCTGCGTCACCTGCGCAGGCGGCGCTGCCGCAGCGGGTGTCACCTCCGTATCCTGCTTTTCTTCTGTTTCCTGCTTTTCCTCCGCCTGCTGCGGCCTGCGCCCCCTGCCGGAATCCCCCTCCTGCCCGCCGCAGGCTGCCAGCAGCAGCATGGAAGAGAGCATACCAAGAGCCGTTTTTATAAAGATCATTCTCTTTTTCATAGTTTCCCCTCTATATCATTTTAATATACGGCTGAGTCCGGGGCCGATCCCGTAACCGACCACAGAACGATTATACTGTATCAGGAACAATCTTGCAAGAACAGGGGCTCCGGTGGGCTTTTGCCGTTTCCCATAAGCCCAAAAAACGGCAGCCTCTTTTGAGACTGCCGGAATATCCTGCACATTATGATACAGATCCTTATTTTTTTCTGTTTTCCCAGCCATCGTTCGGGATCCCGGCTTTTTCGTTTTCACGGCGCTTCTCCATGATCTCCTCACGCTTTTTCAGCAGTTCCTCGCGCGGGCTCATCTTCTTCCCCTCATTTTTCTCCACCTGTTCTTCCTTCTGCAGGGAAGCCAGATCCATCTTATTGCGCACGAGTTTCTCCTCTTTCACGACGTTATTCGTTTTCTCTTCGGAGCCTGCGGATTTCTCTTCCTTCTCAACGGCATCCGTTTTCTCTTTAGAGCCGGCGTTTTTCTCTTCTTTCCCGATGTCCGTTTTCTCTTTAGAACTGCTTTCCGGCGCATCCTCCTCTATATTGGCGGTACTCCGGAGCTGCTCACTTTCTACTGCCGGCGCAGCATAGACCGTATCCACGGCTACCTTCGGAAGCACCATGGCATGTCTTTCGTCAATGATGGCATCGATCTTTGTCTTCTTTTCTCTCTGCAGTTCGCTGAGTCTGGCATACAGACCCACCAGCTGATCGCTCAGTCCTTTATTCAGATCAATGCCCTTCGGCAGTCCCGTATCGATCTGTTCTGTCGCGTTGACTGCAAAGAAACCTATCTCATCCGCCATCGCCCTGCGCGCCTTTCCGTTTGGCAGCACGCCGCGGAACCAGGAACTGTCGATCCGTTCCACGTATTTCTCTGCGGCCTTGCGCACTTCGATCAGCTTGTCCATGATCTCACCTGCGGAAAGTTCTGTATTTACAGTCGTCACATCCTGCAATGTCTCGATCATGTGCTTAAATTCCGTAGAATTATCGCTCTTATACTCCGCCAATTCCTTCAGTCTCACCAGTTTTTCCCTTGCTGTTGAAACGATGTTCTGTATCGTATTCTTGTTAAACTCAAACAGATCATCTACTATTTTGTCGCATTCATCGATCGGCTTCTGGAACTGGGGATTTTCTTTCTCCACCTCAGCATATTCCTTCTCATACTCCGCATACTCCGCTGCCCGCTTCTTATCCCGTACATCCTGCGCAGCTTTTATCGTCAGAGGATCTTCCAGGATCTTCTCATGCAGTACATTGCTGAAACGGCTGGCCTCGCGCCTTTCGTCTATCGCCTGCATATCTTTTTCAGCTTCCATATCGATATTGTTCTGCCTGATGACTCTTTCCGTCACCGTCTTGATCGAGGCATCACTGTAGTACTGCTTCTCCTTATCATCCACGGCATCAAACTGCTTCTCCAGATCCTCTTCCACATAATCCAGATACTTCTGATACCCGTCAGACAGCACATCCTTTGTCATGGCATCCATATTATCCTGAAGATGTGTACCCTCGTAGATTGCCTTTTCACCCCTATCGAGCAGTTTTTGCAAATAGTTTCTTTTTTCCTCAAGCCGCCATTTGTTGTACTCTTCGATCGCCTTTTTTTGTCTCGTCCTCCAGCACCTCCCCATAGCGGTTCTTCTTGATAAAGAAGGATTCCAGAAAATCCTTTACGGCATTTGCATGTTCCGGGCTTTCCTTCAGTTCTTCGCTGCCTTCATTCTTAAACCAGCGGAATATCGCAGAAAAAAAACTGACCTTATCCTTGTAATCGAATCCATCCGCGTAGCCCTGCAGCCTGTCTCTTAATTCCTCCGGTGTCAGTTCTGTTACTTTTTTCATATTGTTTTCTTCCTTTCTGTTTCTATGATTTGTATGGCTGTGATCTCCCTGTTTCCGGGAACGTTTTTACTGATCTGATACGCATTATACAGTATGAAGTGCAAGCAAAGTGCAAGTTTTCACGCGGTTTTGATATTTTTTTACATTTTTTGTAACTGTTCAGAACCCCCCCGGGTTCTGACAGTTACGCATTTCCGCCATGCATAATCTCGCTTCGCTCGATGGCGGAAATGCCGTTAAACTCGGGCATCCTACGCTACGCTTCGGAAGCCCTCGCGGTACCTTCTGAATAGTTACCATTTTTTTATATGTTCACTCCCCCGCAAACTCCAGCACGATCTTTTCTGCTTCCTCCTGCGGCAGCGGGCGCCCCCAGATATAGCCCTGGATATAGTCACAGCCTGCAGCCCGCAGCGTTTCCAGCTGATCCGGTTCCTCCACGCCTTCCGAGATCACATCAAATCCCATGATGTGTCCGATGGAAATGATGGATGCCACGTACTGTTTGGATGAATCACTGGAATTCATCTTGTCGATAAAGGATTTATCGATCTTTAACAGGTTTGCCGGGAAGTTATTTAAGTAACTTAATGATGAATAGCCCGTGCCGAAATCATCAATAGCGATCTTCACGCCCATTTTTTTGATCTCGTTGATACAGTACAGCGCTTTTTCCATGGATTCGATCATGATCGACTCCGTGATCTCGATCTCCAGCTGCTCTGCCGGAATGCCGCTGTTTTTGAGCAGATCCCGCACTTCATCCAGGAAATCGTTCTTCATCAGATGCCGCACCGATGCGTTGATGCTGAGCGTGATGTCCGCTTTACTGATCTTGAGCAGGTCGCCGAAAAAGGCAGCTGACTTGCGGAAGATAGCGCTGTCTACCTGATCGATCAGACCTACCTTTTCCGCCACCGGGATAAATTCCCCGGGGCTCACGATATTACCGTTTTCATCCCGCATGCGGGCCAGTGCCTCAAAGCCGCGCAGCCTATGATCCATATCATACTGCGGCTGCAGGTGGAAAAAGAAGGTATCGTTTTGCAGCGCCGTGCGGATCTTTCCCTCCACCTCCAGAATATGGTCTTCCTTCAGCATATCCCTGGTAAAACGGCGGATATGGTCGCTGCTGTTTGCGCGCTTTGCCTCATGCATGGCAGCATCCGCATAGGAATATAGCGCCTCCCTGTCTGCCGTGTCTGTCGGGAAAATGGAAAAACCGAAACTGGCCGAAATAAAGAAATCACAGCCATCGATCGTGAGCCGCTCTCCAAGTGCTTTCTCATATTTCCGGATGGTGCGCACGATATCTTCCTCATCCTGAAACTTTCGAACAAGCAGCACAAATTCATCGCCGCCCATGCGGGCGATAAAATCCAGTGTACGGGTTTCCCCGGATTCTGCCAGATGCTTCCAGCGGGACGCCACCTCTTTGAGCACTTCGTTGCCTGCCGTAAAGCCCATGGTATCATTAATGCTCTTGAAACCGTTGAGATTGATCCCCACAAAAGCATAGGTTTCTTTTCTGCGTTCCAGTTCTTTTACCAATTCCAGGCAGGCAAAACGGTTTGGCAGACCGGTCAGCATATCGGTCACTGCCTGCTCCCGGATCCGGTCCTGCGTCCGGTTCAGTCTTTCATTATTGATAAAGATGATGATGATCGTGATGATCGTCAGGATATTGGTAAACACACCGGGCAGGCTGTTGAAATTATGCCGGACAACAACCCCCATGATCACACCCGGCATATTGATCAGGATCAGAGCCAGCGCCGCAAAGAATCCCGGCTTTCCGAAATAAACCGCCATAAAGATCACGCAGATATTCGCCATGGACGAAAACACGCCGGCAAATGTCTGCAGAGGGATCACACTGTCAGAGATCCGGATCACCCCCTGCGAGCCGGCCACCCTGCTCACCACCATATTCGTTACGATATAGAGCACCATCAGTACGATAAAAACACTGACCGGCATCTTGCGCCGCGTCATGATATTGTCTACGGTATGCGCCAGGATTCCCGGCTTTTGATCCCCTGTCTTGTCATTCATCATAATACAAATTCCTTTCCCCCGCGGGCAGGCTGAAACTGTCCGGAATTCATCCATGAACTCTTTGGTGACTATCTACTATATTATACCTCTACCCCCCCCGAATAAGCAACAAAAAAAACCGAAGCACGGCGTTTGTTTTGTACATTTCTACAATAATATCGGACAATTATGTATAACAGATCATAATTGTCCGATATTTTAGTTCAATAATTTTTGTGCAACTTTTTATGTCAATCCATCACGCCTGCTCCGTATCCAGTTTCATCTCCCCGTACAGCCGGCACGCCGGGCAGCCCTTTGGCAGAAGGACGCTGTCTCCCTTCTGCAGCATATGCCCTTCCAGCATGCCGTCACCTTCTGTTACTTCCATATATAAGTATGCGCCCGTTACCTCCGGCAGTATCGCGTTTCCATCCACCGCCAGTTCTTTTCCCGGCGCAAAGTGTTCCGGCAGTCCCGCAAAGACCGACGGGTATCCGCGCTTTAATTCTGCCGGCGTCTTTCCGTCATAATAGCCGCCTGCGGCTCTGCCCTCCTTTAAAAATACCGGGCAGCGCGGCGGATCATTCACCGTCAGACATCCGCCATTGCTCTCGATCACCTGCCGATACCACAGCGCGGAATCCTTTGCCACCCTCCGCTGCGTTGCAAAATCCACCCATACAATGCCGAAACGCTCCTGATAACCTTTTTCCCACTCAAAATTGTCCAGGAATGTCCATAGGAAATACCCCCGGATATCGATGCCTTCCTCCACGGCCTGCTGCACCTTGCCCAGATACGCATCCAGAAACTCAATGCGTTCCGTATCGTGTATGCCGCCGTCCGGTGCCATATTATCCGCGCAGGATGCCCCGTTCTCCGTGATATACAGCGGCAGATGGTAGCGGTCGCACAAAAAGCGCGCGCCCCAGTACAGACAGGACGGCATAATGGGCCACTTGGATGCCGTGATCGGAAATCCGTCTTCGCTCTGCACATATTCCGGCTTTCCGTCGCTGCCCTCCCGGATATAGTAGCCGTTGTAGATATTGTGCCCCATGAAATCCAGCGGCTGGCAGATCAGTTCCATATCCTCCTGCGTGATCTCCGGCAGGTACTCCCTGTATTTCTGCAGCCCCTCCTCCGGATAATGCCCCAGAAATACGGGATCCGAAAACCAGGACACATTCCAGCTCCAGTTTTCATCCGGCCCGTTTAATCCGAAATAGACTTTCCGCGCCGCCTCGATATCCTCTGCACTGTCTGTGTACGGGATCGCCACAGTACAGGTGGGTGCATAGCCGATCTGTATCTTCTGCTTTGCGTATTTCCGCAGATTGATGACCGCGCGGCCATGGGCGCGCAGCGCATTGTGCACGATACGGAACACATCGGAAAGCGACAGTTTCTTGCCGGGTGCATGCACCCCGCGGTTGTACCCCAGTCCGGTAAAGCATTCCGGCTCATTGAGCGTGATGAAATGTTCACAGATATCGCTGAAATTCTCCGCGATCACCTTGGCATATTCCGCAAAATAGTCAATGATATCCGGATTCAGCCAGCCGCCCTTATACTCCAGCGCCTGCGGCGTCTCCCAGTGGAACATGGTCAGATAGGGCGTAATGCCGTTTTCCTTCATACACAGGATCATATCACGGTACAGATTGATGGCTTTTTGGTTCACACGCCCCACGCCCTCCGGCATGATGCGCGACCAGCTCACGGAAAAGCGGTAGTGCTTTATCCCCAGCCGTTTCATCATGCGGTAATCTTCACGGTAATGGTGCATATGGTCGGCCGCCCGTTTCGCGTCATGGCCGTCTGCCGTGCGCTTCTCTTCCGTAAACGTATCCCAGACGCATTTGCCGCGCCCGTCTTCCGGATCCGTGCCCTCCACCTGATAGGCACTGGAAGCCACGCCCCAGACAAAGTCCTTCGGAAAACCCTTTCTGCCTTCGTTTTCCCCCGCCGTGATCGCCGATACCAGATCAAAACTCATTGCTTCTTCCCCTTTCTTTTCCGTATCCAGCCAGGCCGGTCCGTCTTTTTCCGTTTCCAGAATCCTCCAGCCCAATTCTTCCGGTGTCCCCAGGATGCGGACACACACTTCATGCTCTTTCGCCGCCGCTTTTACAAAACGCAGTTTTTCCAATGCTGCTGCCGACGCTGCATAATCCGCCGGGCTTTCACCTGCACTGCTCTGCCCGGTGACAATGCGCCCGTGCCGCATCACCGTGGTGATCGCCAGGCAGTCGCCCCAGTCCTGATGGAAATTTCCATCCAGGATCACCGTGTTTTCCTCATCGCCATCCACGGTCACTTCCGCGATCAGCGCCGGCCTGCGCACCGTCCGCCGGTACTGCAGCGCCAGTTCGCCGCCGGTGAAACGAAAGCGCAGCGTATCTCCCGCCCGGCAGCCTGCCCAGCCCCCGCGGAAACAGTCCGTATCATTTTCCTTCTCTTTTGTATCCTTTACAAACCCCTGCAGTTCTGCGCCGCAGTTTGCATGCTGCAGCCGCTGCGCGTTCTCATAGGCATTTGCCGTGAGCGGTGCCGGCAGTGGCATTTCCGCAGTCCCGGAAACGCTCTCTTCCCGGATCTTTTCTAAGCAGTACGTGATCACCTGCGCCATCAGGCCATGCCCTGCATCATTGGGATGCAAGTCATCCTGCGTGATGTCCCGGCTGGTGAAACGCCCTTCCTGCATAGCCGCATACAGCGTCGCGCGCATGCTCACGCAGGGCAGGCCGTAGTGTCTGCCAAAGATCACATGCCGATCCTCCGCCGTCAGCGCGTCATCATACTTCAACGTATGCACCAGCATGACCGCCGGCGCGCCCTTATCCCCGGGCAGTTTATGCCGCAGTACATGCCGCAGCAGACCCTCATAGGTCTCCTGAAAAAAATCATTCGGCTCATCATTTACGGAAAATTCAATAAAGACCACGTCCGGTTCATGAGAAAGCACATCCGCCTCCACACGCGCCACGCCATACTGCGAAGTGGTACCGCCGATGCCCGCATTGATATACGTGATCTCTGACTTTGGAAACTTTTCCTGCCACCATGCGTGTACACGCTTTGCGTAGCAGTATTCATGCTTTGTGGAATGGTATCCCTGCGTGATGGAACCACCCAGAAACGCGATGCACAGCGGCTCCCCCTCCTCTGCGCGCCGCATCACTGCCCGCATCTGCGCCGGTGCCCCGTAATTGACGATCCCCCGTTCCAAATCCACCTGAAAGTCCATGACTTCTCTCCCCACACAACAAATGTCAGTTTATCGTAACTGTCAGAACCCGGGGGGTTCTGAACAGTTACTTTATATTTAGGTTTAGCGCAGTATTTTTGAGGCCATCTCTAACGCCTGTTCTTTTGTCATTTCAGGATTTTGCTCCAGATAGTACTCTGCCAGGCGTTTCACGGATTGGTCAATTCCGCTCTCTATTCCCTCTTTTCTAC
>JAFUUX010000019.1 GCA_017471325.1 Lachnospiraceae bacterium
CGTCAAACTCCTCCCGCAAAAGCTGCACGCTGCGGCTGAGCCCCGTGCCGGCTGCCCCGTCCCCGTACAGATTGATCCCCATGGGACGCGCCCCCGGTACAAACGGTGCCCTTTTTAATCCGCTCAGATAGGCCAGTGCTTTCCTGTCTTTATAAGCATTTCTGGCATTGAGCATCGCCCGCGGTATCAGCGGCCGTACAAAATCCTTCCAGGTAAGCGGTTTCTTCCGGATCGTTACCGATTTCTTTTCGATCGCTCCTGCATCTGCACGCTCTAACTGCATTCCATCCCCTCCCATAGAAGTCTTGCGGAACGCTTCCAGGAAAAGCGCTGCAGGTTTTTTTCCATAGCAATGCTGCTGCAGCCTTTCCACACACTGGCCTGCATGAGCGCCTGTTTCAGGGAACGCAGGTCTCTGTTTTTAAAATAAAATGCCGTTCTTCCCATCGTCTCCCGCAATGCTCCCGCATCGGAAACCACCACCTTGCGCACGCCGTAACTCTGCGCTTCCAGAGGCGGCATCCCAAACCCCTCATATCTCGACGGGAACAGAAAACAGTCTGCCCCGGCATATAACGGTGCCAGATCTTTTTCTTCTACTTCCCCTAACAGGTATAATTGCTCCGGTGCGATACGGCGCACTTCCCGGTATAGTTTCCGGTTTTTCCAGCCGTCCCGTCCTGCCAGTACCAGTGCCGGCATCCGTACACCTTCCTCCAGCAGTTCCCTGTAGGCCCGCAGCAAAAGCGTCAGATTTTTTCTGGGCTCCAAAGTGCACAGGCACAGCCAGTACTGTTCCGGCAGCCCCGCGCGTCGGCGCAGTTCCAGTTTTTCCTGCTCTGTAGGCATTTGCGCGATTTCCGCAGCGCACGGTGCATAGATGATCCGCTCCGCCTCCACTCCCAGGCGCTTTTCTATCCTGATCCTGGAAAACTCCGATATCGTGATCACCTTCCGGCATACTGCCGCCGTATGTAAAAGACCAGCCCCGAAAAAGGCCACGGCCCGCTGCTTCATGGTCTCCGGGCAGTCAAAACAGGCTGTATCGGCGATCAGCCCATAGGTCTGCGGATGCTTAAACAACAGCGGTACCGGAAATGCCGGAAAAAGATATCTGTCCGCATGGATCCGGTACATCACGGCGGGCAGCCTCAGTTGATTGGTTACCAGCTTATTCTCCCCATGCACCACGCAAAAACGCGCGTTGGCATACTTTTTCCAGCCGCGCAAAAACTGCGGCACCCTGTTGCGCACTACCAGGATAAACTGTGTATCCGGTACCTGCCGCAATAACTCCTTTGTGATCCTGTATGCATACCGCTCCAGACCGCTCATGCGCTCTCCCAGCGCCGTCAGGTCTATCGCTACCTTCTGCTTCATTCCACCATATCCTCTCCGGTAAAACCGCTGACCGTTCTGTCCCTGTATTTCAATGCCAGCAAAAAGATCTTCACATCATCCTGAAAATACCGTTTAAACAGCCGCGCCGGTTCCTGCAGGAAACGCGAAAACCATTCCAGCCCCCGCTTCTGCATCCACTTTGGCGCCCGCTTCTTTTCCTTTGCGATAAAACTCACCGCCGCGCCAAACGGCAGCGCCACATGACATTGCAGACGGTTTTGGTATTTTGCGATCCATTTTTCCGACTTGGGCGCCCCCAGGGCAACCACAAGAATATCCGTATGAAAATCCGCCACTTTCCGCAGTATCTTCTCGCTTTCCGTCTCATCCTCTTCAAAAGACATGATCGGCGCATAGCCGTCTGCCGCGGGAATCCCCGGAAAGCGCTGTTTTAACTGTCCGATCGCCGCGCCGATCAGTTTTTCATCTGTCGCCAGGATAAAGATGCGGCGCCCCTCCCTTTCCGCGCCGGCGCAGATCTCCGGTAAAAGATCCGCTCCGGTCACCCGTTCCAGGATCGGACAGCCCATGGACTCGGCGATCCACAAAAGCGGCATCCCGTCCGTAACGATCAGATCTGCTTTTTCATACAGTCTCCGATAGTCCGGATCCTCCTCCGCTTTGACGATATGATCCGCATTCGGCGTGATCACCAGACTGGCCGGCCCTTCAGCCGCAAATGCCATGATCTGCTCTACGGCCTCGGAAAACGCCACATCATCAATACGGATGTTCATAAACGCCCTGCGCCTGCTGCCATTTTCCGCAACCACCGCCGGCAGTGTTTTATAAGCGCCAAACAGAAAAAAGAATACAGCCATCAGCCCCGCGCCAAACAGATCTTTCAATACATCCAAAAAACTGCCGTTACGATCCTTTACAAACAATTGGATAAACTCATCTGTAAACGCTACAGGCACGCAGCAAAAAAACATATAAAAACTGCGTAATTGCCTGCGGATCCCATTCGCTGTAAATGCAGCCCCGATCAATATGGATAACAGGGCATATTCCATCATATGTGCCAGCGAACGTATAAAGCCATTCAGCATTTCCAACTGTGCATAACTTAACGGGTGCTGCCCCTTGTCAAATGCATTATAGATTTCCAGTGCCACTGTTTCACTTGCAGTACCGGAAGGCTCTCCGGGCTGCGTTCCGAAAAAAAAGATCATGCATACTGCAGCCAGCGCCGGAACATACGCCCATATATTCCAATTTTTTAAGAATTCTTTTTTCATGCAGTACTCAAACGATCAGTTTAAAATACTCGATCGTCTTTTTTAGTCCTTCCTCCAGCGGTATCGTCGGTTCCCACCCCAGTTCCTTTCTGGCCAGATCGATCACCGGCTTTCTCTGCATGGGATCATCCGATGGGAGCGGCTCGTAGACGATCTTTGACTTTGTACCTGTCAGTTCGATCACCTTTTCGGCTAACTGTTTGATCGTAAATTCCCCCGGATTGCCGATATTCACCGGACCGGTAAAGCCTTCCCTGGAATTCATCAGGCGCACCATGCCCTCGATCAGATCATCCACATAACAGAAACTGCGCGTCTGCGAGCCGTCACCGTATATGGTGATATCCTCCCCCTTCAGGGCCTGCACGATAAAGTTGGACACCACGCGCCCGTCTGCCGGGTGCATGTTCGGACCATAAGTGTTAAAGATCCGCATGACCTTGATGTCCACATTGTTCTGCCTGTGATAGTCAAAAAAAAGTGTCTCCGCCACACGCTTGCCCTCATCATAGCAGGAACGGATGCCGATGGTATTGACACAGCCCCGGTAACTCTCCGGCTGCGGATGCACCTCCGGATCCCCGTATACCTCGGATGTGGATGCCTGCAGTATTCTGGCATGCACACGCTTCGCCAGCCCCAGCATATTGATCGCCCCCAGCACACTGGTCTTGGTGGTCTTGATCGGGTTGTACTGGTAATGCACCGGACTGGCAGGGCAGGCCAGGTTGTAGATCTGATCCACCTCCAGATGGATCGGCTCCGTGATATCATGCCGGATAAACTCAAAATACGGATGCCCGATCAGGTGCCGGATATTATTCTTATTCCCCGTAAAGAGATTATCCAGGCAGATCACGTCATTGCCCTCCGCGATCAGACGGTCACAAAGATGCGATCCCAGAAAACCTGCTCCTCCGGTTACCAAAACTCTCTTTCCCATGATGCTCCCCTTTCCTAAATGCAAAAATATCATATTTTATTGTGAAGATATCCCGGCCTGCGCTATGCAGCATTATGCTTCGCCGCCTGTAACTGTTCAGAACCCCTGAGTTCTGAACAGTTACGCCACAGCACCCGTTATTTCCCCAGCAGTATCCGAAGATATGGCGTCATGCTGTGATAGACTGCTGCCGGCAGGCTGTAATTCTTCCGGATAAAGTGATACCAGTCTTTTGCCGGCAGGCCCTTGGGTCCCTCTTTCCGTTGCAGCCTCGTCTTCCGGTCCAGAGAAGGATCTTTCCAGCTGCCGGAAATGTCATTATCATCACAACTGCCCACATGCGCCCCGCTGTTGATCACGATCGCGCCGCGGTGCTTCATCCGCAGGCCATAATCATAATCCCCCATGCTGTGGACGTAGGCTTTGTCCAGATTCCCCATCCGCCGGAAGCAATCATACGTCATCAGCAGACAGTTACAGTTAAAGGTATCGCATAACTCCGGCTTCTCCGTCGGCGGGATCAGCGCAAACCTGGCCAGATACTTTGAACACTGCCTTACTCCGCCATAACTCTGCCGTCCACCGGCATCCTCTGTAGAGCCGGCCACGGCATCGGACTTGTACATCTGCTGCCTGGCGATCAGTTTTTCCACTGCCTGCGGATAAAACCGCACATCATCATTCACCAGCAGCACATAGGCGGAATCTGACATATGCTTTGCCGCATACGCCATCGCGATGCGCATGCCGCCGTTCCAGAACAAACTATCCGGTGCCGGGATATACTTTATCCTTATGCCCTGCCGTACCAGTTCCTGCAGCGCTTCCCGTGTACCATCCGTGCTTCCGGCATCCACTGCCACAAAGCATAAGTCTTTCCGCTCTTCCACGCCCTCCAGCAGGGACAGGATGCAGCCGATCGTATGCTCTTTTCTGTTGTGGCAGGTCAGCAGTACCGCTGTTTTTTCCATATCCGATATCCTCCTGCCGGCAATGCCTATCCCTTTGCCATATGCCGGCCGTCCTCATTTTTCAAAAACTCACGATGCGCTTTCCACTGAGATGAAACAGCACTTTGCAGAAAAAATCCACCCTGTGCTTATCTCCGGGCCGATCCTTCTTCTCTGCCTTCTGATACACTTTGTATACATGCCGGCACCAGGCAGTGTTCAGCCGGCTGTCTCCCAGTTCCTTCTGCAGGCGGTAGATTTCAAACTTCCGCTTTGCATTGTTCTGTCCGGTCTTATTATCCTCATACATCCGGTAGACCGCATACGCCTCATGCGTATAGCGCACTTTGTGTTTCTCAAATGCTTTGATGAAAAACTTCCAGTCAAATACATAATGGTAGCCTTCGTCCAGCAGCGCGCCCTCATTCTTCCAAAAGACCGCGGGCTGCACGATATAATACCAGCGGCGGATCACCCAGTCCGGCACCCTGCGGTCGGAAGGATTGTACTCCGTAAAATGTTTCTGCTTATCGCAGTACCAGGCATCCCCGACGATCAGGCCGGCTGCCGGATCACTGTGAAATGCCGCATCCACCTTTGTCAGCACCTGCGCATCCGCGTAAAAATCATCCGAATTCAGCCAGCAGACGATCTCGCCCCTGGCACGTTTCAGCCCTTTATTGATCGCCTCGGCCTGTCCGTGATCCGGCTCCCGCACATATACGATACGCGCATCCTTTGCCGCATACGCTTCCACGATCTCCTGCGTACCATCCTCCGAGCAGTTGTCGATGATAATATATTCAAAATCCCCAAATGCCTGCCCCAGCACGGAATCAATGGTGTCTTTGATGTAAGCCGCCTGGTTCCAGGTCGGCGTGATGATCGAAAAACGCATTTAGTTTTCCTCCGGATTTCCGCAGAGGATACGCGCCAGTTCCCGGATAACGCCATAGCCGCCTTTCTTTGCCGAAACCCAGTCAGCGATGGCCAGGATCTCCTCCTCCGCATCCGCCGGCGCACCGATCCTGCCCACCAGTTTCATGGCTGCATAATCATTTAAGTCATTGCCGATATACATGACACGCTTTAGATCGATCCCTACGCTGCCGCAGTATTCCTTTAACGCCGCTGCCTTATCCGATACGCTATGGATCACGGGCAGCTTCAGTTTGGCCGCACGGTGTGCCACGATCGGGTTGACCTCCGTGGAAAGGATCATCTGCGGGATCCCCGCCCTGCGGATCATCCCCACACCATACCCGTCCCCGCGGTGCATGGTCGCGCTTTCCTTGCCGTTTTCATCCACGGTTACCCTGTTGTCCGTCATCACACCGTCAAAATCATAGACCAGCAGGTCGATATCTTCTTTTTCAGGAATATATTTCGGAATATCCATCTCTGTTATTCTCCCCTCTATAAACGCCAGTTTATATCTGGCTGCGTCCGGATGCCGATGCCGTTATCTTTTGATCGTACCTGTTCAGAACCCCCTGGGTTCTGACAGTTACGCATTTCCGCCATACATAATCTCGCAGCTAACGCATACAGTCCTGCTAAATTCGCTACGCTCATTAAGCAGGAACTGGTATTCGCTCGATGGCGGAAATGCCGTAAAACTCGGGCATCCTACGCTACGCTTCGGGAGCCCTCGCGGTACCTTCTGAATAGTTACTTTTGATCTTCTTTTTGATAAAATTGATCACCTTGCGCACGCCAAAGTATTTCTCCAGATAGGCTCTGTCATACTCCAGATCCCTGCAGACATGGGTTTCCATCGGCAGCGGAAAGGACATCTCCCCATAGGAAAAATCCTCTGTCGTGGTGCCTGTCGTATGCGTCGCGTCCTCCCGGTCAAAACCGATATTGCGGATCAGGTTTTCTCTCGGCACGATACCCAGCCCGCGGTGCATGTGCCGGCAGTAATCCCACTGGATATCCCAGGTGTCCTTGGCTTTGGTGTAGACGCTGTCGATATCCTTCTTCAAAAACAGATAGGAAAAACGGCCGTGGATCCCCATCAGTTTTCCGGATTTTTTCACCTCCGGCCAGTCTTTCACGTCCATATCGTAATGTTTCCACGCCCTGGCCCAGGTCGCCCAGCCCCAGATGCTGGAAAAGCAGGAAAAAGTATATGGTTTCTGCATCTGATAGTTCTTTAACAGGTTTGTGCCGGAAACCATCATCACCCGCTCATTGTCTTTATACATCTTCAGCATTTCTTCACAATAAGCAAAAAACGCCGGCGCAGGCACCACATCGTCTTCCAGGATGATGGTCTCCTCCTCCTGCGAGAGCACCCAGCTGATGCCGGTAGCCACCCGCTCCCGGCAGCCCATATTGCTTTCGGCATAGTTCTTCTTTACCTCGCAGGGCCAGTCGATCGCTTCTTCCACCAGTTTCCGGCAGGCCGCCACTTTTTCCTCATCGTCTTCCCGGCCCGCACGCGGCGCGTCCGAGATCAGGTACATTTTTTTCGGTGCCGCCACCCGGACCGCATCCAGCACTTCCTTTGTAGTATCCGGCCGGTTAAAAAAGATCAGTGCCACCGGCACGGTACATATTTGATCAGTTTTCATATACATGCTCCATATCTTATACTTGCGAACGATATCAACTGCCGTTTCTGATTTCTTCTACTCCGAACCGCCCTTTTCTTTCCGCAGACGGTTGTAGGCTCCCTCAAAAGCACTCAGCGCCGCATAGAACGGATAGCCCAGCAAAAATGACTGTATCCGCAGTTTCTTGGCAAAGGGCCACTTTTCCTGCCGGAAGTATTCATAATAAAAGCGCTTAAACCATTTGCGGATCTCTTTCTTATCCTTGCGGCTTCCCCCTGCCTTGTAAAAGCGGATCGCATTGTAGACTGAATAATTGACCTCTTTCAGATACAGTTCCCGATCCCCCTGCGCCTTGTAAAAATCCATCTTTTCAATGCTGCAGCCCATAGCATCGGCATAATTCCTGTTGCCGTTCTTTTTCATGATCCCGCCGCGCCACTGGCGGTAATAGTACAGCGGCGCATCGATGGTCACGATCTTTTGCGCCCGCCAGATCAGCCGGTAGGTGATATAGCCATCCTCAAACACTTTGCCCGGCGGATACCAGAGCCGCTCCTCCCCCTCTCCGTAGAGAGAAGCCAGGTAGATCTTGTTCCATGGCACCATGCACTCCGACATCTTCCCCAGCGCGTAAAACTGCAGTTCCGCCTCCCGCGGTGTCAGTTCCCGGATGGGATAACTTTTTTCTTCGAGCATCCGTCCAAGCGCCTGCTGAGAGACCGGGTGATCACGCAGCACGCCATCCCATTCCGTTTCATAAAAACCGCACCAGGCGATCTGCGCATTGTGTGAGACCGCCGCATCATGCAGTGTTTCGATCATTCCCGGGTGTGCCGTATCGTCCGCATCGATAAAGACGATCCATTTCCCGCGGGATCTTGTGACACCCACGTTTCTGGAAACAGACACGCCCGCATTTTCCTGATGGATCACTTCGATGCGCCCGTCTCTGGCTGCATATCTGTCACACACTGCCGCGGAACCGTCCGGCGAGCCGTCCTCGATCAAGATCACCTGCAGGTTTTGGTAGGTCTGTGCCAGAATACTCTCGATACATGCGCCAATATAGTCTTCCGCTTTATAGACCGGCACGATCACGCTGATCAGGTCCTGCTCTGGTATCATCAGCGCAGCCTCCTCCTTAATACTTGCCGAGCAGTTTCAGCACTGCCCGGTTTCCTCTGGCAAAAAAATATCCCAGATGTCCCCTGCGTAAATGCCTGCGGACTGTCTGCAGGCTGCGCTTTCTGTCCTCTCCGGTATTGTCTTTCTCCCCGATGTGATAGATCCCCAGCGCCCATTTCAACCCGCATTCCTTCGCCGTTTCATAAAAGGGGCTCAACTCTTCCGCACGGTATTCCTGCCTGTGTTCATACAGATACTTCAGATCCGGATAATGCCGGATATCACTGATCCTGTGAAACCGCGGCGCCAGTTCCCTCTCTATGCTGTAGCCGATCATGTTGGATGCCGACTGCTTCAGCAGATCGATCGCATTCCAGGAAGAACCCTGCACCTGACGGTATGCTCCCATGCACTCCGGCAGATAATACATCTTCCCGTGCCGAAACAGCCAGAAAGTGATATTGTTGTCATCAAAATTGGCTGCCAATGCGCCCTGCGGCTTATCTTCCTTATAGATATTGCGGAACAGCACTGCATTGGCCTGCAGAAACATCAGTTTCCAGTATTGCTCCAGCCGGAACTTATGCTCCTTCTTTGCCCTGCACAGCGGCATCTCATGTCCGTCCGGATATGCCATCAGCAGGTTGTGCGCGCACATCACGCAATCCGCATTTTCCGGCTTTTCCAGGATATCCGCCTGCCGCTGCAGTTTCTTCGGATCGATATAATAATCATCACCGTCCAAAAAAGTGCAATATTCACCTTTGGCATGCTCCAGCAGATTTAAGCGGTTGGCCGCCGAACGGTTCACGCGGTTATACACCACCCCCGCCTCGCGCGGCATCCGATACAGCGTGATCCGCCCCGGAAAACGCCTGCTATACTCCTGCACGATCTCCACCGTGCCATCCGAAGACCCGTCATCTCCTACCAGGATCTCCACAGGAAATGAAGTTTCCTGCTGCAGCACGCTGTCCAGAGCCTCTGCGATATAATTCTCTAAATTATAGGTGGTGATCAGTACGCTTACCAGCATTTCCGTTCTTTCCCGTGTCACATATCATACGCGTAACTGTTCAGAACCCCCTGGGTTCTGACAGTTACCTTATTTTTTCTGTATATCATGCACCGACGGTACCCAGCGCAGGAACGGTACCCTATGGATCTCATGCAGGATCATGCGTATCTTTTTGCCGTTGTTATCCAGGTTTTCCCGCGGCTTGTAATATGCCGCCGGCCGGCTCTCATCAGCTTCCCGCAATACCCGCAGCCACTGCGCGCATAATTTATCCGGCAGGAACGTGTTTCTGGCAAATACCGCTGCCGCTTTGCCCATATTGTTATTCAGTGTTTCATCTTTCAGCAGCCGTACCAGTGTAGGTACCAGTTCCGATATCTCCGGATATAAGAGCCCTGTTTCTTTATCCTTTACGGCATCGCAGAGACCGTTTTTTCTGCGGCATACCACCGGTACCCCGCAGGCCTCCATCTCTACCGCTGCCAGTCCGAATGTTTCTGTCCCCAGCGGATTAATGATCCCCACCGCCGTATCCTGAAACACCTCATACTTTTCCGTGCCCAAGATCCCGTGGAATACCACGCCGGGCAGCACATTTCCGTTTGCATCCTTCAGCCCTGCCATGAACTGTTCTTCATAAGACTGCTCTGCATATCCGTATGGGCCCATCTGCGCATCCGCATCATAAAGCCTGCCATTTCCGATCACATGCAGCGTGGCCTCCGGTACCTGTGCCAGGATCTCCTTCCAGAAGGCTGCCAGGATATGGAAATTCTTATCCGGGATCAGGGAACCTACATAAGTCACGCGCTTTTCTTTTACATCCCCGCGCAGGTATTTTTCTGACGGCGGGATAAACGGATTGATCACAAAATCCATCTTATCGCAGATCAGATCATCAATATACAGGTCATACATTTCCCGCCCGACCGCGACCACACGCTTCACCTGCGGTGTCTCACGGAACAACTGTATCTCCTGATATGTCAGACGGTTGTGCATCCAGAACACATAGCGCAGGTCGATACGGTCCAGGAGCGCATACACGGCTTCCTCCTGGTGATTGCGCAGCAGTATCGTGTGCTGCCCGTCCTCTGCCGCCTTCCGCAGCCCGTCCAGCGCGCTGTCTACCCGGATGAGCGTATCACAGGGCAGTTTCACATCCTGCACGCTGTATACGGTAAGTTCTGTTTTCCCGGAAGCTGTAAGCGCCTGCAGGATCAGCGCAAAACAAAACGCCGTGCCCCCCACACCGGGATTTCCCAGTTCCGGTCTGCTCAGGTTGTGCTGCTGCGCTTCCGGTTCATGAAATAACACCGCTAATTTCTGCATTACCTGACCTCCATGAAAATAACGGCTGGATCCATTTAATCTATTCTATAAGGATACACTATTTCCTGCCGTTTTTCAATCGTGCGTTGCCTTCGCCACATCCGTCCCCCCGGATCCGGTTATGATCCGGCGGCCGCTTTACATCCGCGCCTTGCGGATCTGCAGCCCCACCGTCAGGATCAGGTTCACTGCTATTCCTGCTGCCAGCACTGCATATACCGTCTTTTTCTGCCATTTCTTCCCGCATAGTCCGATCAGCAGATAACTGTCCCCCAGAAAGGCAAAGTATAAAAAGATCAGCGTGCGGTGCCATGAAGAAAACATGGTAGGGGACAGCATCAGGGCCATGCGCACGGCAAATCCCGTTCCCAACGCCCAGATCATGCCAAGCCTGGTCCAGAACGGCAGCAGCAGATGCCAGAGCAGATACAGTGCCGCCGCAATATATACCGCAAAAGCAGCCAGCTCCAGGATCTGTATCACCGCGTCTTTTGTCTCCGTCAGATAGATGGCCGGCGTGGTAAAATCATAGTTTGTCTTATGCCCGATCAGAAAATCCCTGATAAAATAATACGCGGTGAAAACAACATCTATCAGCAGCGGTATCACACTGACAGCCCTTCCAAGGCGGCCTTTTCCCCCAGCCTCCTGCTGCCATCCCGTGAAAAACAAAAGCAGCGAGAACAGGAAAAACGGTACATCCGGGATCACCACGAAATGCTCAAAGACAAATACGGCACATAGGCGGAACTTTTGAAAGAAATTCAGATCCGGGAACTCCGGCATCCAGTTGGCCGCCTCCATCGCCGTACGCTCCCCGTTTCCCGGTGCCGACAGTGCAAATACCAGACCGGCGACCCCGATCAGAAGCGCCGCTATTTCATAACCGCAATCGGAAGGGAGCGCTGCCTCCGACCGCTGCCCCTCGTGTGCCGGCTCTGTATTTCCACCACATGTATTTTTTGCGCTCCGCCGGCATACAAAATACCGCAGCAGCAGAAACGCCGCCGCAAATACCAGCACGGTAGCCGACATCTCACAGTTCGCTGTAAATACCAGCGCCGCCGCATAGAGAACATACTGCCATGCCGCAGGCTTTTCCCCGCGCACCCGTCTGACCACGCCGCTCAGCGCATACATCAGCGTTGCCATGGGCCACATATAATTGAGGCTGGTGCAGATCCACCCCGCCGAGCCCATATGCATATACGGATAGATGGCAAACAGCGCGAGCACCAGCAGGTTTTCCTTTTTCTGCCGATCCCCCACCAGCACCACGCAGGCCGAATGGCACAGCAGGATGCAGATCAGCGTATCCAGCAGCTGCCATACGATAAACGGGCATTTCACCAGGATAAACAATATACTTTCCGACAATACCCGCGACGAATCCGTCAGATACCGGTGTACGATCAGAGCCGGCAGGGAATCCCACATCCCCGCCACATCCCTGAAATACACGTCATCATTCGTAAACCCCACAAAAGTCAGGTGCAGCAGCAGAAAAAATCCGGCGCAGACCGCCATGCTGACCGCATACCAGTTCCGCTGCCCTTCTTTCATTGTCGTATTGTGCGTTCTTTCTTCCTTCATTCTGCCAATATATCCTTAATAAATCCGGGTTTGCGGGGGACACGCTCCCCCGGGATTTAATAATCCTTCCTGATCCGCGAGATAGCCTGCGCTTTTACCTTGTGCATCAAATGCATGGGGCGCTTGATCACATCCAGGGCCTGTTTTACTTTGGTGGCATCCGCCAGTTTCTTCTGGTAGTCCCGCCCTACATAAACCATGTTGCGGCGCTTGGCCTTCTCTATATCCTGGTCAAAGATGTTGCATAAAAAGGCATCGCAGTAATCCTCTTTTAGACACTCCGCTGCCTGGGACTTTGGCAGCACCATGGGTGCCTTCACCATGCGCAGATACTCCTCTTCGTTTTCCCACACCTCTTTGATCCGCGCGATCGCCGATGGGATATCCGGAAAGTCCATGCAGTCTATGAAAGAATCCGGATTGAACTCCTGCTTCACATCCGGGCTGCCCCAGTAGATGGGAATGGTATCCCCGGCAAAGGCCTGCAGGATCTTTTCCGTAGTATAGCCATTCATCGTGGAATTTTCAAATGCCAGGGTAAAGCGGTATGCTTTTTCAAAGGCCACCTTGTCCGCAACCGGCCCGCCCACATTGTTGCGGTACTTTCCGCCGGAATCCACCGGCAGCACCTCGTTCAGCGCCTTGTACATCAGGTCTCTTTCGCCCGCCGCGTAGGGATTGGACACCACACGGTTGCAAAACTTCTTTTTGTTCAGATAATAGGCATCATCAAAGGTGTGCTTTTTCAGCGCCATCGCCACATCCTCCGGGTAGAGCACATAATGCGGCAGACGCAGGTAACGGTCCTCAAAGGTGATGTAATGAAAGCCCATGGCGTAATCATACAGGTTAAAATCCGGTATGATGTTTTCCCCGGTATAATAGATCTTTACGCAGTCCTGGTATGCAAAATGCTTTTGCGAAAAGCAGGAACAGAACACATAATCCGGCTTGTCCGCGATCTCGATCTCATAATATTTTTTCAGGATATTGTAGAAGTAGTTGTCTGTCTTTACAAAGTCCGGCCAGAAATCCACAAAATCGATCTTTATCGTTTT
Organism: Lachnospiraceae bacterium; assembly: GCA_017471325.1. Taxonomy (GTDB): domain Bacteria; phylum Bacillota; class Clostridia; order Lachnospirales; family Lachnospiraceae; genus NK4A136. The sequence goes on from JAFUUX010000019.1 coordinate 13,223, forward strand.
TTTCATCTGCACCTCTCCAAATGTATTTGGCTGTTCGGAACATTCCGTAAAGAATGCCCCAGTGTAACTGTTCAGAACGGGTTCTGACAGTTACGCCCAGGTTACCTTTTTTCAAAACAAGCGCTTTCTTACCAGTAACACCCGTTTTCCACATTTTCCACGCCGGAATCCAGCCCCTCGGTTTTTAAGGAAGGGGAAGTCCAGGCGTCATTGTAATACTGCTGCATCTGCGGCATATCCTTCCAGCGCGCCCCCAGTATGCCAAACAGAAGCTGCAGGGAACCCCCGATCTGTATCGCCTGCTTTCCGGCGCGCTTTAGTTTCACTGCCAGCGGCAGGCCATAGGCTCCGCAGGCGATCAGCGCCACGTCAAAATCTTCTTTCATGGCTTCCCCGTACATATAATCCAGCGCGTCAAACCAGGTGGCAAAGCGCGGATCCGGCTGTCCCAAAAGCGTCTGCACCGCCTTGACCGTGCGCAGGGAAAAGGCCGGCAGTATGTCCGTCCCCGGAAAAAGCTGTTCCCGTTTCGCGTACTGTTTTTCGACGCTCTCCGCAAACGGATGGATCACCACCACACGCTTGCCCGCCAGCGCCGCCGTCCAGGGGTCCTCCGGGCTGTACCAGGGCTCCAGGCCTTCCAGCAGGCCATAGGTCATATCTTTTTTTCCGAATTTTTTCAGGAAATAATCCTCCATCTGATTGAACCATACGCCCATTAGATCCACATCCGAGAGATTTTCCTCCATCAGGCGCGAAAACCGCGCGAAATCATCCATATCCCCGAAAAAGCCGGACAGATTTACCAGCAGGTTTTGGATAAATGCTTTCTGCTTCTCGTCATGGTACTCCGGCTGGCATACCACCATCGCCTTGCACTCCGAGCCGCCGAGCCGCGCTGCCGCAAACGGCTCCTTTGTCCCCAGCATCTCCTTCAGCCGCCGGTTGGTTTCCGTAAGCGTCAGTATCCTGCGTCCGTTATACATTTTTGTCGCCAGTTTCCAGCCAAAGTGCGTATGCAGAAACATCCGCAGTTTCCAGGAAAGGCGTTTTATGCTCCATTCCATGCCCATAGATTTACTCTGCTTCCTTATACCAGCATCCAGTGCTTCCGTGCCAGCGCCAGTTCCTCATCCGCCTTATACTGCCTGGGCGCGATGACCGTGCTGCCTTCTTTTTCCCCCAGCACCGCCCCCCAGTAACTGAAAGAACTGTTGGCGATGATCATATGCTTACAGCAGGACATCATCTGCATATCCCTGTAACTTTCCTTTCCGGCATGGTGTACCATCCGGTGATCGCCCAGAAAGGCAAAGTTCTGCCGGATGTATTCCACATCATCCGAAAATACATAAAAGACGGGATCATTTACCTGCTCCCGCAGTTTTTCCACCGCCCTCTCATAATAAGCCGTGCCTAAAATATCGAACACATTCCCCACATAATCCCCGCGGCGCACATGTACGGCTACGGAATCCTCCCGCCGCATCTCCTCCGCTATCCGGGCATCCTCTCCCGTAAGCGGCTGCGCAAACTGCAGATCCCGCCGCACCTGCCCCTCGCAAAAGGCAAGATACGCATCGGAACAAAATACACCCTCGATATACCAGTCCCTTTCCGGATCCAGATCTTCAAACTGCGGATCATAAACATACTGCTGTGGTCCGAAATTAAAGATATGTCCCTCCGGCATGGTACGCGCCGCATTCTTCCGTTTGGCGATCTGCCGGGAAAGATAGCGCAGCGCCGCCAGTTTATGATAACGCGGATAGTATTCGTGGACCTTGGCCACTTCCTCATAGGTCGCGGCCGGCAGTTCGATCCCGAAGACACGCTTCAATTCATAGCCCTGATGCTCCTGCCAGTTGCGGTCAAACCAGGTCAGATCCGCCTTCAGCAGGGACGTGTCTATGCCGCGCTGTTTCAGCCGTTCCCGAAAAAAACAGTAAAATGTATATTCAAACATCTGGTTGCCCAAGCCACCATGAAAACGGATCAGGTACACGTGTTGTTCTCCTCTTTCACTCTACAGATCACCCTTTCGCAGGCTGTCATACAGTTTCAGGACCGCAGCTGTATTTGCCTCTGCCGGAAAATGCTCCGCCGCACGCTTTTTGGCATTCTCCCCCAGCCGCTTGCGCAGTGCCGCATCCTTCATCAGTTTTCGCATCGCCTGCTTTAAGCCTTCCTTATCATGATAGAGCAGCCCCGTCTCTTCCGCAACGATCTCCGGCGTGGCGCCGCTCTCATAACCGATCACCGGCAGCCCGGCCAGCATATACTCTACCGTCACCAGGCCAAAGCCTTCATGCTCCGAAGCCATCAGCCCCACATCACTTTGCAGAAGCAGCGCGGGGATATCCTTTACAAACCCGGCAAACTCCGCGATTTCAGATAGTCCGTGTTTCCGCGCAAACCTGCGCAGTTTCTTTTCATACGCCGGCTGTCCGGTTCCCGCAAAGGTGACGTGAAAATCCCGCTCTCCCTCCGCGTACAATGCCGCTGCTGCCTGCAGCACCATCAACTGCTGTTTTTTCGGGAACAGATAAGCGACATAGACGAAGCGGATCGTATCCGCCCTCTGCTTTGCGGCAGAAGGCAGCGCGGCCGCCAATATCTTTCCGGCCTCCACCCCGTCATAGATGCGCACCACATTTGCCGCCGGGTATTTTTCCCGCATATATTCCTTCAGTGCATCCGAGATCGTCACCAGACAGGCCGCCTGCTCATAATACCTCCGCACCTGCGCCTCCGGGTAAAAATATTCCATCCCGTAATGCTCCTGTGCAAATTCCCGGATATGCCACACATGCATGCAGCCCAGCCGTTCCGCCAGCATGGCGCCCGTACCGATCACGCTGGAATTGGAATGGATCACATCGATGCCCTCGTCCTTAAAATACTGATACAAACACTCCAGTTCCTCTGCGATCTGCCGCCTGCGCTTTTTTCTTTTGATTGCAAAACTGACCGGCTCCTTATAAATAGCCTGCCACTGCGTCACCGGACAGATATAGCAATGCAGTCTCGCCGCAGGATCCCGCATGTCTTTTTCTGCGGCGGCCGTATGCAGCGTATATGCCACGCCTTCTTTTTTCAGTGTTTCCACAAACCCGCCTGCCGACGGAAGCACCAGATACGGTATATGCGCACCGCTTTTTAGCATCCCCCGGATCAGATCCAGCAGGGCACGGTTGGCACCGTACATATTGTCATAATGGCTGATGAACAAGATCTTCATAACGCCCGCTCTTATGTGATATCCTTCAAAACTTCCGCTTTATCCCGCTTTGTCGCGATGCCGCCGTTTACCTCGTAGATCGCATCACAGTTGCGGATCGTCGTTAATCGGTGTGCCACGATGATCATGGTCTTGCTGCCGTGCAGGGAATCAATGGCTTCCATCACCGCCGTTTCCGTTTCCGTATCCAGCGCGCTGGTGGCCTCATCCAGCACCAGGATCTGCGGATCTTCATACAATGCACGGGCGATGGCGATACGCTGACGCTGTCCGCCGGAAAGCCGCACGCCGCGCTCTCCCACCATGGTATCCAGTCCCTGCTCCAGCCCGCGCACAAACTCTGCCAGCTGCGCCTCCTCCAGCGCACGCCAGATCTTTTCATCGTCGATGTCTTTTGCATAGATGCCAAACGCCACGTTCCCGCGGATCGTGTCATCCGTCAGATACACTGCCTGCGGCACATAGCCGATGATCCTGGCCCAGCCGGCCAGATGCCGGTACACATCCACACCATCCAGCAATATCTGCCCCTCCTGCGGTTTCAAAAGGCCCAGGATCACATCCGCCAGCGTGGTCTTGCCTGCACCGGAAGGCCCGATCAATGCCACGGACTGCCCCTTGTGCAGTTCCATATTTAAGCCCCGCAGCACATCCTCCTGCCCTGCCGGATACTTCCAGCGCACATTCCGTATCTCCAGTTTTTCCTTAAAGCCGAGCGGCTCCGTATCTCCCCCATCCGCCATCTTTAACTGATAGGTATCGTCCTCTTCGATCTCTTTGAGCATCTCATACATGGAATCCAGCCGGGGACGATTGTACATGATCGCGTTCAGATTGGTGGTCAGGCGCCCCACTGCCGGGAATAAACGGAAGGCCGCCACCGCGACCGTAGCCAGTTTGGTCACAAACCCCGCCACATCCTCTGTCATGTGCAGGCGCACGATCACGATACCGATGAGACCGCCCACGCAGACCACCTCATAGACATTCATCGGGATCACATTCAGGAAATTATTGCGCTTTGCTGCACGCGCGCTTAAAGAGCAGGCATCATCAAAGGACTCCGCAAAGTATTTCTGTTTATTCTTTACCATGATCTCCTTGATGCCGTTGAAGGCCTGCGTCAGGTACTGCAGCATGCGGCTGTCGCAGTCCTGCCCGATACGGCCGAAAAGTTTTACCAGTTTTTTCAGCCCAAAGAAAAGGATGATCATGCAGGAACCTAAAATTCCCACCAGCGAAACGGCCAGCATGGGATCCAGCGTGATGATATAGGCGCTGATGGCCGTCACCGTAAATACCTCTGCCAGTACCCGGAAGAGATAGAAAAACACCGCAAACACCCCCACCACATCCTGCGTGATGCTGCGGATCAGCACGGAAGAATTCACTCCCAGATGAAACAGATAGGAAGAGTTTAAGTACGTATGCGTCATCTTGATGGACAGATCCCGCTGTACCCCCGTGGAATACCATGCCTGCACATAGGAAGAAAACATCAGATAGATATTCTTGACGATATAAACCGCGATGATAAAGAGCCCCAGGATCGTCATGGTATCGAGCTGCTCCTGCGTATGAAAATATTTCACCACCAGCTGTGCGTACCACTTCTTTGCAAACTCCTCCGGCGTCATGATGGACTCGATAAAAGGCAGCACCGCCGCCACGCCCAGCAGTTCCCAGAAAGAACCGATCAGGGCAATAAATGTCACGACAAAGTACTGCCGCTTCTGCCTGCTGTTCATGATGTAATTCAGTTTTGATAATATGTCACGGATCGCTTTCAATCAGATCCCTCCGTTTTCATCCCGTTGTTCACCATTCTCTAAACCTATATACTAACATAAAACCGGCCCTGCCGCAAGGCAGATAGACTGCTAAGGATTGATCATACATACAAAAATGAAGCCCAGCATTGGCTCTACTACATTCATCGTATGGAAAAAGATCCCGAGTGTTCTCCTGAACGCATCACCGAGATCCAATCCGCTTATGAGAATTTCAAAAAAAGAAGCCAAAAAGAGAAAAAAGGCAGTTAAAAATGGACAGTCCAGCATAGCCGAATTCCGGGATTGGACTCTACAGCAATTAGAAAGCATCTTATGACACAGCATAAGTTTTGGACTTTTTTTTCAAACAAAAGTTATCTAGCAATAACATTTATCCATTTTTTTGTCTTCACACATCCGTTCCAAAGAGTATTAAAGAAAATCTCTAAAGAAAACCTCTAAAGCAAAACTGAATTAAAAAAACAGGAAACCTCAAACTTTTTCCCGAAGTTTCCTGCTCCATTGATTTCAACATTTAACTGATCAGGAAATCTATGCCAACGGCTATTACATTTCAAGAAATTCATCTTCTGATTGAAAAAAATGTTCAACATCCTCCAACAACCTCTGTTCTTCCGTTTCAGACCTCATCATCTTTTTTACTGTACACTCCCATATAATCAGAACTCTTACCCCGCTAATTGCTAACTTCTGCCTGACATCCTCATCTCTCTTTACATTATTTTCAAATTTTGCCATCCAGAAATCCACTCTGCTTTTAGGAACATAGGCATATTTACAGCCATTATGCCGATGCCAGTAACACCCATGAACAAATACTGCAGTATTATACACGGATAGCCATATATCAGGATGCCCGAACACATTGGCAGCATTTTTTCGATATCGATATCCTCTCTCAAACAGTTTCTTCCTGATATAAATCTCCGGTTTCGTATCTTTGCTCCGGATTCTCGCCATATTACAACTTCGTTCTTCCGGAGTTTTTATATCTGCCATCAGGTAATCCCTTCTATTTCCTTTATATAGTCAACAAATCTGCCTACCGTCCAGATCCGATCGCGCCTGTCCTTTGGATATGCCGTAATATAAGGCTTTGGTACCACAAGAATAACCTTCTCTGCCTGCATTTCATCCATCTGAGCCGCAGATATGCCCTGCTGCATTGTGCAAAGATATTTGTTCTCATCCCGCAGTCTGTCAGCCTCATTAAGGATCTGCCGCCATCTGTCCTTACATGTCGTCTTCGCTGCCAGCGTACAGAGTTTATCTATGGCGAATGTCATATCGTGATATGCCTCTTCTGAAGGAAAAAGAAAGTCCGGTTTTTTATTTCCTTCAGTAGTCGCCTGAGGAGCGTATTCTATCTTGTTTTCATCAAAAACAGCTGCCAGATGATGTTCCAGGCTTTTTCCCGCTCTGCTTTTTCTTCTGTTCAGTACCTGATTGGCCAAAGCTATGAAGTCATCAACTGACGCAAATCCCCTGGCAACTGTCTCCCCATATCTTGCATGCTCTATGGCCCGAAAGAGGCGATATTCCTCTTCTGTCCACTTCAGCAACATAGTATCGGGATCCACCAGTATCAGATGTCTGTTCAGATATACCTGGTATTGAATCAGTCTCGCGGCTGATGACATCTCCTGTGATGTCGGGAAATCAACCTTAAGTCCTCCAATAAAAGTATCGATAGCCTGTTTTTCCATCAGTTCCGGATCAACTCTGTCTAACTCTATCGGTCTGTTGGTTTCTGCCGGCGTAAGACCAAAAGAATCCAGAAACTCCTGTATATCCTCATCTGTGTTGAAGAAATATCCAAAATATGATTCTTCAGATTCTTTTATCAAAACGAAAAGAGCGCCGGTATATTCAGGTCGAAGAAGTTCAAACCCTCTTCCAAATCCCGTAATCCTCAATTCGTTCTTACTTTCATACCAGGTAAAGGTGCAGTTAGTCGAAAAATCATCCTGCCATTTTATTGTTCCCGTTTTCTTAAGAATATGATTTTCCCTCAGCTCCTGCTCTGTATACAGCATGTCCTTTGCCGTCTTGGATATCAGTATTCCTGACTGATGCCCTCCGGTCTCACCACTGTCATTGGCGGACAGGAACTTGCAGTATGCGCTTTTCCCGCTCAGTACTGCCTCAACCGCTTTTGTTACAAGTTCATCCATCATACTCCCACCGCCTCTCTGGCAGAGCGCCTTTTTCTGACCGGAACATCCTGTCCGACCGGTTTTGCCGGACTCGTTAATTCTTCTTTTGCCTCAGTCTTTTTCACGATTGCCCTGTCCATTTCATTCATTTTTGCGCATACCAGACTCGCCACATTTGCCATCAATGGAACCACAACCGAATTTCCAAACTGACGGTATGCCTGGGTATCAGAAACAGGAATCTTGAAATCCTCAGGGAATCCCTGCAGTCTTGCACACTCCCTTGGCGTAAGCCTTCGCGGGTTTTTCCCTTTCTGCGCTATCAAAATTTCCGAACCGTCCTTGTGATATCTGGCGCTAAGCGTTCTGGACACTCCATCCGGATCCGCAATACCATACCCAAACCCATTACCCGCTGCCTTGTGTTTAGCCGCGTACCCCTGAAGATAATCCCACAGCTTATCTGAAAGTGTGTATTTATCATCTACATTCTTATCAAGAATATCGCGCATCACTGGCTTTGGATCCGCCGGAGTGATATTGAAATCAAATTTGATATTCTTTCCGTATCTTTTCCTGTCAAACCCGACAATCAGAATACGTTCTCTGTGCTGAGGCACGAAGTTTTGACCATCCAGCACCTGATAAAACACCTCATAGTCCAGTTCATCAAGCGATTCTGTAATGACCTTAAATGTCCTCCCCCTGTCGTGACTGCACAGATTCTTAACATTCTCGAGCATAAATGCCTTCGGGCGCTTCGCCTTCAGTATCCTGCAGATATCAAAGAACAAAGTTCCCTGCGTTTTATCCTCAAATCCGGTTGCCCTGCCAAGGCTTTGTTTCTTTGATACTCCGGCAATAGAAAACGGCTGGCACGGAAAACCCGCCACCAATATGTCATGATCAGGGATTGTATTCTCGTCTACTTCTGTAATATCACCATCGGGCTGTTCTCCAAAATTTGCAAAGTAAGTCTGCTGACTGTACTTGTTCCATTCATTGGAGTATACACAATGCCCTCCTGCACTCTCATATGCCAGTCGCATTCCTCCGATTCCTGCAAATAAATCTATGAAGGTAAAGTCCGCATCCGCCGGGACTTCATTCCTGTTTTGCTGTTGAAGGAACTGGATAATAGCCGATGAAACGGAATCCTGAACCGAAGAATTCGTGCCATCTGTATAATCTGTCAGTGCCTCATAAACAGCGTCATCCAATCTTATGTGAACTTGCTTAGCCATATTATCACCTCTGGGTATAAACTTATACCAATTTTATCCCATCATACCAAAATACTCCTTAAAATTCAAGGGAACATTTTGGTATATGATTTCTCCCTTATACTTTTAATCTCCATATCAGTTTTAAATCATCGACATATAAAAAAGCCTGCCATCAGCTCTCTTCCGCTACCAATCGTGTATTCAATACTTATGATAAAGAAGACGGTATGCGCAGTTATCTCAGAAGCCGCCCTGGCTTTCTCCATGCGTGCAGTCAGGCTCCTTCCGTTACTAAACTTTTACCACACGGTTTCTGCCGCTTTCCTTTGCGGTATACAGGCGTTTATCACAGACGGCGATGTTTTCCTCGGCTGTCATTTCCGCATTTACCGACCCGCAGCCAAAACTCATGGTAGCCGCGATGGAAGTCCCGTCATACACGCATTCTGAAGCCTCTATCGCAGCCCTTACCTTTTCCGCCACAATGGCTGCACCTTCCGTATCCGTATCGGAAAGCAGCACGATAAATTCTTCGCCGCCCCAGCGGTATACAACATCATCTTTGCGGATCGTCTCCTTCAGCACATTTGCCACATGCCGCAGCATGGCATCCCCTGCATTATGACCATAGGTATCATTAATGGACTTAAAGTAGTCGATATCCCCCATGATCATGGCACCGGACGTATCATGACGGCGCTCGATGCCGTCACCATAGCGCATACTGAAATCGTGATAAAAACCCAGACGGTTGCGCACTTTAGTCAGACGATCCATCTCCGCATCCGCCAAAAACAGTTCACTTTCCAAAGTGATGGAACAGATGAAGGCCGCCAACGACAGACGCCGGCTGTCCTGCATCATATCAAACTTTCCATCGCCATCCAGCTTGTTGATCACCTGATAAGCGCCGATATGCTCTCCCCTGCTGTTTGAAATAGGCATTACCATGACCGACCTGGTCACATAGCCGGTCTGTCTATCCACTTCCGGACTAAAGAAAGGATCCTGATGGGGATCATTGGAGACCAATGTGCGTCCCTCTGCAAGCGCTTTTCCCACGATACCGGTGCCGATCGGGATCTCTATCCTGCCGCTGCCGTTCTCCGGGATCGTCCAGATCGCTTTCTCCTCGTGATCCAGACGCCAGAAACTTGCGCGTTCTGCATTCACCAGCTGCCTGCCCAGATCCGTGAGCAGCTGTATGATCGTTCTGTGATCCTCCTCCACGCCGGTGGACGGATCACGCATCTTAAAATACAGTTCGTTCGAGATATTGAACACGCGCTCCATCAGGTCTTCTCCCCGGATCGCAGCCGGAACGTTCTCCTGCCGGTTCCGCACCGCAGGCGCGGTCCCCGGTACCGGCATCCGCGCATTCACAGAATCCTCATTGTCTGCCTCTGTTTTAGGCTGTGCCGTCCCCAACAGTCCCATGCCATCCATCATGCTCATACGTCACCCTCCTGTAGATTCTGTTTTTCAATCATCCTATTCTTCATAAAAACTCAGATCACCATTCTCATCCACTGCAAACATCACAAAATCCGTCATGTAATAGTCTCCATAGATGTCGTCGATACAAAACGCATACAGATAATCCGCCGCATCCAGCCAGGAATAGCAGATTTCCGTATCGGTCCCCACTGTATACGCTGCACCGTGCCACTCGCCTTCCTCCATGTCGTCATCAAAAGTATAACTGGTATACAGCGGCACGATCGTGTCCCCATTCTGCAGTTTCCGCACATCCCTTGCGGCAATGCCGTTTTCATCCACACCATTCCACAAGCCTTCAATGGTAATGCTCAGATCGTTCAGGTCCTGGCGCAGGCGCAGATTGGTCGCTTCCCCGTTCACCTCCACGGGCGCGGTATAAAGGATGTAATCATCACCATAATCCACGATATAAGTCGAAAGGTTCTGCCCGTCCGGAAGAGAGAGCCAATAGCCGTCAAATCCGTCTTCAAAATGTCCGTTCTCCCAGTCCCCATATATATCGTAGGTCTCTCCCAAAAGTAACAGATCATTTTCCTCTTCCATGATCTCAAACACATAACCATACACCAGAGCTGCATTGTCGATGCCCTTTGCGTTCAGCGTAAAAGAATACGTCCCATCCTCATCCAGTGCCGGTTTTTCCGCAAAACTGATGCGGCGGCTTTCTCCGGTGATCTCACGCTCCTGCGAATAATCCCAGCGATCCGCATCTACCGCCTTGCTCCTGAAACAATTGCTGCTTTCGTCATAATAGCACTCATTCCAGCCAAAACTCCATACATCCTCCTCATCATACCAGTAATCGTCACTGTAGTAATATTCGTCCGAACCCTCTTCTTCCAGCACATACCACTCATCATCCGCTTCATCATAGTAATAATACACTTCTTCATTTACATCATAAGCATACAGCACATCGTCTTCCACAAGATAGAAGATGCCTTCCTCCTCGTCATAATAGGTATCTTCATCTTCCACACCGTATTCTTCTTCCTCTTCATCTTCCAGCACGTACCACTCATCATCCGCCTCGTCATAGTAATAATACGCTTCTTCATTTACATCATAAGCATACAGCACATCGTCTTCCTCAAAATAAAAGATACCCTCCTCCTCATCATAATAGGTATTTTCATCATCCGGCGACATACTGCTGTCATATCCGCTGCAGTCATACACACTGCCATAATCCTGCCGGTCCACAAAGGAAAGATAATACGGGCTGATGCAGATATCACCAAAGATCTTCATTTCCGCAGAACCCTCCAGGCACAAGGGATAATAAGTCGACAGACCGCAGGCCGCACGGTGGTCTGCGCCTGTCCTCTGATATACGACCGCGCTGTCGATCGCATCCAGTACAACAGATGCGTTCGCAGAGAACGATGCACAGCCATTGACCAGTCCTGCCAGATCCACCATATTGGTATACCCTTCACTGCGGTTGTTCCCGCCGAAATTATCCCCGTTTTCGATCCCGCGCACCATCTGCGCCAGTGAAGATGCATTTTCACCCGCATCATACATATCCTTTGCAAACTCATTAAAACTGATCACCAGGTCATCGATCCGGTCCAGATCGATCACCGCCAGCGTGGCCATATCTTCTGCACCGATGGATTCGCACATCTCATAAAAGCCGTCACAGACCACTTTGCCCAATTCCAGACCGCTCGCGTCCGGCTCGTTCGCCAGAAAATCCCCCATCTGCTCATAGTTCCATCCGTATCCCGGCTCCACTTCCTCTGATCCGATCATGTAACGGGCGTATGGCGCCAGGATATTGGCCGTTTCCACAGAACCCATCAGGCAGGCATCAAATCCGATAAATTCAAAGCGGTCCGTCATCGTATCATCCAGGCTTAAAAATGCATTGTCCAGATCCCGCAATGACAGCGAGTTGTTATCATCTGTTTCATCAAAGCACACACCATTGATGCTGCCGCTGCCATGATCCCAGAAGATCACGCCCATGTGCTCCGCCGGATACTCCTGCACTCCCCAGCGCAGGAAATCCGTCAGCACAGCCACATCCGCCATACTCTCCCGGGTGCTGCTGTACACTTCTGTCAGTTCATTGTCCTCTATCAAAAAGCGCTGCAGTTTATCCTCATCTACATCCCGGTTACCCCAGCCGTTGGCTCCGCCTGTCTGGACTACAAAATGCACCCGGTCGCTGGCTTCCGCCGCAAGCATTTCTGCCAGGTCTCCCGAAGCCATCCCGTTCACGGATTCCAGATCCGCACCGCACAGATAAACAAAGATCGTCCATGTGCCTTCCTCTCCCATGGGTGCATCACCGTAACTGCCGCGTGAGATCGACATCTCCCCTGTATTCCGGTTTACTTTCATTACCGTGGAAGTATTCCCCATCGATCGCATCACCGTGGACGGCTCCTGCGTTTCCTGCGCCGCCTCCGTCACTTCCGAAGCACCGAACTTTTCGCGGCCGTCCTCTGCATCGGAACCACATCCGCTGATGCTGCCCGTCATCATGACAGCCGCTGTAAAAATCCCCAAACCTCTTTTCATATTCTGATCTCCCCTCATCCTCTATGCACCAGCCCCAGCTGCAGTGCTTTTCTCTCCGCCTCTGCCCGGTTTCCGGCATCCAGTTTTTTATAAATGCTGCGGTTATGTTTCTTTAAGCCCGCATAACTGATATCCATCTCATCGCAGATCTCTTCCATCGTCTTTCCCGCGCACAGTAAAGAAAGTACCTGCTGCTCCCGTCTGGTCAGAACGACTTTGATCTGCGGCACAAAATGCAGATAATCCGGATAAAACAGTGCCACACTTTCACATTCCCTGATCAGTTCCTCAAAATACCCCGCCCCGAGTTTTTCGATCCACGCCTCCCCTTTCACACGGTTCAGCAGCGGCAGCACTGCCGCGCCTTCTATGGAAACCAGCCGGATAAAATGATACTCCGCGGTCTCCTTTAGCGCGCTTTGCAATCTGTCCTTCCACTGTGCCTCTCCCATGCGGTACAGGATCACACTCTGCAGCAGCGCATTCTCCATGCGTAAAAAATGCCTCTCATAGTTTTTAAAATAGCCCATTAAAAACTCCGACAGTTCCAGCGCCTCCTCCAGCCGATCCGACGCGATCAGGCACCGGATCTTCACCATCTGCCGATACCTGTCCAGAATGCTGAAAAATACCCTTGCATCCTCTGTCTTATCGATATAAGAACTGATCCTGCATTCTTCCGCAATGCCCCCCCGCAGCAAAAGCAGGACCGACAGTGCTTCAAGATTTCCTGCAACCTGCAGTGCCTTTTCCTGCTGTGCCTTCTCCTGAAATACCGTAAGCGCCCTGCGTGCCGCGGACATTTTCCCCAGGATCAGATTCTGCCGTACCTGTATTCCCGCGGCCACAAAACACATCTCGATCCGGCCGCCGTTCGCCGCCTCCTGATAACCGTTCATGCATCTGCTCAAAACCTCCCGCTCCGGCATGGTACCTTTTTCAAATCCGCTTTCCGCCAGCGCCAGCGTCACCAGACCGTTTCCGTATTTTCCCAGCAGCACAGAGATCGGCGCACCCATCATTTTGGCGATCTGCACATCGTTTTTTGACCATTCGCAGAAATCCAGCCCGCCGTTCATCAGCGAAGGCATGTTTCCAGTCGCGGAAAATTCCGGCAGGACGATGTTTTCCTTCTGTACCAGTGTGAACACATTCCGCATGGTGCGCAGGATCCCCTTTACGCCCTTATGCGGCAGGGCGATCTCCAGATATGCGATCCTGACCCTGGCCTCTTTTTTCTCACCGGCACTCCTGCCTTTATCCTTTGCGTACTTTTTCAGTGCAGCCAGCCACTCCTCCGAAGCCTCCGGCTGCAGCAGCAGGTCGTAAAGCATGCTCATAGCCGCCATCAGTACCGGGCTGTCCAGCACTTCCTCCCGCGGCAGCGCAAAGTAGTATTCCCTGGCTTCCACAAAACGCCCCGCTCCGGGATGCAGGCAGGCATTTTTGATCAGGATCTTCTTTAGCGCTGCCGTATCCCCCGCTTCTTTATAGTATTTCAGTGCTTTCGGGATATCACCGTTTTCTTCATAATAGGCTGCTACCCGGCGGTAGTTTTCTTCTTTTTCCTCCCTGCTCCAGAACATTTCCCTGCGCCAGAGAAAAAAACGCCGTATCTCCCTGCGCATGGCATAAAAACCGTCTGTCCGGAATTCAAGCTGGCTCATTTTCTCCCTGCAGTAATCAATGAGCTGACGGACCTGCGGATTCCCTGTCATATACTCCGCAAATTCAACCGAAAAAGTCTCGTAAGTACAGACCGCCATAACAAATTTCTGAAATGTCTCCGGCCAGTACCGGAATACGGATTCTTCCCACAGATGAAAAATGTCTTCCCATACCGCTTCCTGCATCTCCTCGGAATAGCGCACTCCATTTGCCATCCGTGCCGCATAGAAATGCAGTGCCCTGATATACCCCTCCGATGCAGCCGTCAGCGGTTTGATATCCTCCGGATGCAGTGTTATGCCTTCTTCTTCCATAAAGGCGCGGACTTCGTCCTCCGCAAGCGCAAGATCTGCCTCCTGGATGCGGATAAAGCCCAGATCCATATCCTCCGCCGCAAGATACTGCGGCACGCAGCCCCGGGTGAGCATCACGATCTGCCTGCCCGCGGCTGCCAGCAGTCCCTTCAGATAATCGATCCCCTCCGGATCGGATAACCATTGCAGATTTTCTACCACCACCACATATGCCCGGATCCCGGAAACAGGCGGCATAGGCTCCAGCCTGCCATCCAGCCGGCAGTTCAATACACAGATTTTCTTTCTGCGGTAAAAATACCTGACGGCTGCGCTTTTTCCCCAGCCGTTTGCCGCTGTCATGATCACCGGCAGATAGAGTTCCTCCGCCCGTTTTAATTTGTCATAGACCTTCTTTACTTTGATGTAGTTCAAGACACTCCCCCGCTGCCTGCAGTTTTCACATTACCATCCCAGTCCTTCAGTATGTGACAGCAACCTTTTCATTACACCATCATAACTGATATCCGTCATTCTGAAAAGTCCTTATATCGCCAAAAAGCGGCCTTTCTGTTTTCAGAAAAGCCGCCTCCATACTTTTTTTAATGCCGTAACTGTTCTTATTCAACTGCTTCCAGAAGTGCAGAAGCCTCTTCCTCAGTCAGTTCTACTGCTGCATACGTGTTGCCCTCATCATCAACGATGTAGGTATCCTCGCCATCCGTCAGATAACCCAGCGTTGCATTGCCAACCTGAACGAGCATATACGGTACGCCATCTGCTGTTTCAGCCTCAGCATAATCATACTCAGCAAGCACTTCATTTTCACCGTCATTGACGTAAGCCAGCTGCTGGGAACCATCAGATGTTACGAAGAAGCATATCACAAAATCTTCGCTGCCGTCTGCCACATAATATCCGATATCATATACCAGACCAGCTTCTGCCTCTGCTGCGGTCTCGCCGGACGCTGCTGCAGTCTCGTCGGACGCTGCCGCGCCTTCCTGTACGGAACTGTAAATCGTCTCTGCCTCTTCCTCGCTCAGCTGTGCCGCTGCATATACATTGCCGTCCTCATCTACCAGATAATACTCGCCATTACCGTTATCGATATAACCTATCTGCGTGTCAGCATCCGTAAAAGAAACCAGCAGATACTCTGTACCATCCGGCGTTACAGCCTCTTCTACCGTAAACTCAGACCAGATCTCATACTCGCCGTCTGTTGCGTAAGCAATCTGTGCATCCCCTACTGTATAGAATGCCAGCATCATGTCGCTCTCGCCGTCTGTTGCATAATAGCCATCAACATACTCCGCCTCTGCATCAGCAGTGCTTGCAGCTGCTTCTGTTGCCGCTGCTTCCGTTGCCGCAGGCGCTTCTGTTGCTGCAGCCGCTTCCGTTGCTGCAGGCGCTTCCGTTGCTGCAGGTGCTTCTCCACCGCAGCCTGCCAGCATTGCCGCGCTCATTACGCCGGCAAACAGTGTTACCAGTACGTTCTTTTTCATAGTTTTCTCCTCCTTGGTTTGTTGCGGGAAATGCGTCTCCCGCGCATCCCCTCTGTTTTCTTGTACCAAGAAAAGATTATAGCAGTTTCTTTTTGGACGAAAAGTCACCCCAAGGCTACTTTACCTGTTTTTTTGTTTCATTGTATAGTAAACGACAAAACTGTTTTCGTTTTGTCGTTTACTGCGCCGGATTTTGGCCGCTGAAAGCGGCATATTTCCTTACAAAATCCGTGCGCATCCTCGCGGAGCGTTATAGTAAGCGCAATTATTTATTGCGCTTACTATAACTGTTCAGAACCCCACGGGGTTCTGACAGTTACGCTCTACAACACCTCCGCGCACTTCTTCAGATGCTCTATGATCGGGATGTGCTGCGGGCACACGCGCTCACACTGGCCGCAGGCAACGCACGCCTCCGCTCCGGGTGCGTTTTCCTTCAATCTGCGGTATGTTTCGGAAGCCTCCTTGATCTGGCCATCCCCCAGGCGCTTGTTCATCGCGGAAAAAATATCCGGGATCGGTATCTGCTTCGGGCAGCCCTTGGTACAATAACTGCAGGCCGTACAGGGGATGGTCGCCGAACGTCCCATGATCTCCTGCGCTTTGCGGATGATCTTTCTCTCTTCTTCATTCAAGGGTGTAAAATCCGTCATATAAGACAGATTATCCTTCATCTGCTCTGTATCCGACATGCCGGAAAGCACCGTGAGGATACCATCCAGCGATGCCACGAAGCGGATCGCCCAGGATGCGAAGGAACGCTCCGGCGCATAGTCCTTAAAAAGTTCCTGCACTTCCTTTGGCGGGTTGGCTAAGGATCCGCCCTTTACAGGCTCCATCACCACAATAGACTTTCCGTATTTGCGTGCCACTTCATAATTCGCCCTGGAAGTCACCGACGGATTCTCCCAGTCGGCATAATTGATCTGCAGCTGCACAAACTCTGCTTCCGGATGCTCCTGCAGGATCTGTTCCAAAAGTTCCGGACCGTCATGGAAGGAAAAACCGACATGCTTGATCCGCCCCTTTGCCTTCTCCTCCTGCGCAAAATCCCACAGATGGTACTTTTCGTATTTACGATAGTTATTCTCCATCAGCGTATGCAGCAGATAATAATCGATGTACTCCGCTCCGGTGCGGCTTAAACTGGTCTCAAACTGCTGTTTCGCCGCCTTCTCCGTCACCGCGATCCCTGCATGAAGTTTGGTCGCCAGCGTATAACTTTCCCTGGGATGTCTCTCCACCAGCGCTTTTCTCGCGGCCTCTTCCGAGCCCGGATATACATGCGCCGTATCGAAGTAGGTAAACCCGGCCTTCAGGAACAGATCTACCATTTCACTCGTCTGTGGAATATCGATCCCCAGCCCCTTTTTCGGCAGGCGCATGAGACCGAAGCCCAGTTTCTTTGTTTCTTCCGGTGTCAGATTTGCTGCATTCATCCTATGCTCCTCCTTTGCATGGTCTGTTCCCCCTCTGTTGTTCCGTTTCCTGTTTGGATATCCGGCCGCTGCCGTCCGCATACGTACTTCCACAGCATCAATATCCCTGCCACGTAAAACAACGCCATATTGTAGATCATATATCTGGTCTGGCAGAAGATCAGCGCCGCCGCCACACCCACATTGATCAGCACCGCCAGCAGCACAAACGCTCCGGCCAGCCCGGCTTCCCTGCTCTCCTTTTTCCGCAGGCATAACAGCATCAACACGATATAAGACGGATAAACCGCCAGCGCGTACCAGTCCAGCAGGCTGCCGCGTTTTGCCACCGTATTGATGAGACCGTTCAGGACCGAGGCCCCATAGATCCGCAGATATGTCTTCAGGTTGTCCATAAACAGGCTCTTTACGATCACCGCGCTCATGCGGTCCGCCTCCTGCTCTGCTGCGATACCTGCCGCAAACCCCTGTTTTTCGGCGTATTCGATATACATATCCCCGGTGGTATCAATGGTGATGATATCAAAGTGCTCCTCATAGTGCGCCTCCAGGGCACGCCAGCCATCACCCGCGTACCGGTAATTGCTCCCGCTTTTTGCAAGGATGTCCATCGTCATCGTAAACAGCTCACGCACGCCCTCTTCTTCGATCAGCGCCGCATCCTCCGGATCTGCCGCATACAGCGTGGTCGTGAGCACCAGATTCATATCCCTGGTATTCTGCGCAAAATCCCCGCGCAGCACGTAATTATACAGCCTCGTGCCGCCTACTGCCAGCAGAAGGCTCAGCACTATCCCGCCCAACGTGACCAGCAGCCGCTTAAGATGATCGCGCAAGCCATCCTTCCCCATCCGCCCAAAAAACATGGCTGCCGGAAGCGTGATATAAGCCACGGCCATCTGCTTGCGCGTATCCGTCATCACCGCCGCCAACAGAAGCCCTGCGGCAAGTGCTTTGAGATCCGCATCCAACACTGCCCGCAGCAGCAGCGTCATAAATATGATCCACAGGGATATCGTGATCCCCTCTGTCATGATCATATTCGAGTAGATCGCTCCCCGTTCCGCGAGAAACTGACAGATACAGGCCACGCCGAAATGCACGGCGATCATGACCGCCATCACGTAGTCCGGCAGCCCAAAGCGCCGTCCCAGTTCCTCCGTGCTCCACCATACCGCTGCTGCCATCAGCAGATTTTGCAGCAGGATCACCACCCACAGATAATGCACCTCTCCAAAGATGCTCCGCATAAGCCACAAAAACAGGGGATATACCGGTTCCCTGGCAGCGATCATCCGGATATACCCTGCCGAATCCGCTCCCATCTGCACGCCGAAAATCAAACAGAACGCCAGATAGAACACTATGCAGCACCCCAGGCGTATCTGTTTTGATCCGAGCCCTATTACTTTTCTGTCTGCATTTCTATTCATATCATCCCATGAGTTCCCGCTTCCGGTCACTGATCTCGTAGAGCTGGCGCTCAAACTCCCGCCGGTTCTTCGTGACCATGTCGGAAAGGATCAGACCTGAGAAAAAGGCCTGCAGCGCACCCAGGGCGATAAAGCCGCTGACCACCAGCGTGGGCATGTTTTCCACCAGATGGCTGTTTAAGAAACGGGCAAATACCCACAGAAACATCACTGCGGCCACCACCAGCATCAGCGTCGCCAGTGTGGCAAAAAAGCGCAGCGGCTTGTAGTTTTTATACAGTTTAACGATCGTGGTCAGCACCCTGGCCCCGTCGGTATAGGTATTCAGCTTTGACTCACTTCCTTCCGGCCGGTTGCGGAATTCCACCGGCACATTTACGATCACCATCTCGTTAAACACGGCGTGGATGGTCATCTCTGTCTCGATCTCAAAGCCGCGGCTCAGTACCGGATAACTTTTTACAAATTCATAGGACATGGCGCGGTAACCGGTCATAATATCCTTGATGTCGCATTTGAAAAGCCGGTTGATCGTGGAACGGACCAGGGAATTGCCCATATTGTGGAACGGACGCTTATTTTCTTTAAAATAGGTAGAGGAAAGCCGGTCTCCCACGACCATATCCGCCTGCTTTTCCAATACCAGTTCCGCCATCTGCGCGGCATACTCCATGGGATAGGTATCGTCCCCGTCCACCATGACATAGCAGAGCGCATCGATCTCACGAAACATTCGGCGGATCACATAGCCTTTGCCCTGGCGCGGTTCCGAACGCACGACCGCCCCCGCTTCCGCGGCACAGGCAGCAGTACGATCCGTGGAATTGTTGTCATAGACATAGACTACCGCCTCCGGCAGGGCTGCTTTTGCATCCTTTACTACTTTTGCTACGGTCTGTTCCTCATTGTAACAGGGAACCAGTACTGCGATCTTGTCCAAATCCCTTCTCCTCTATTAATCACACTTTTTAATATCTGACTTTGTCCGGGGCCGATACCGTAACCGACCAAAGAACGGTCGCTAACGGTATCTGGCTCCTCCTGCCTGCTCATTCTGCGGCCGGTGCTTCTTTGCCTACATAACGCAAAAACTCATCATAATCCCGGATGTAATCATTTTCATCATACAGTTTTGACGCAAAAACGATCAGGACGGCGTGCTCCGAAAAATCCCACATCTCCCGCCAGATATTATTTGCAATATACAGCCCCTCACAGGGATCGTCCAAAACCACGGTCTTGCGCTCCGTACCGTCATCCAGCGTCACCTTGACCGAACCGTGCACGCATACCATGATCTGTTCCAGGGATTTATGGGCGTGTTTTCCGCGCACTTCACCCGCCCTGGTATCCACGATATAATATACCCGCTTGATCTCAAACGGCACATCAATCTTTTCCTCTACCACCACCAGATGCCCCCGGTCATCCCCATGCATCTGTAAAGGATATTTTATGATCTCCATATCGTTCCTCTCTTTCCCTCCGGGCACTGCACGCTTACACCTTACTGCCCCGCGCCTGCGCATCCTGCCTTAAAAACGCGACCGTCTTTGCATCCAGTCCCTCCGGCGCGCGCAGCAGTTCTTCCCGGAAAGTCTCTATGTCTTTCAGCACCTGCGGGTGTACCTTCCCCGTGGACACCCCGCCGATCCCGTGCTCCACCGCTACCAGCCGGCTATAGCCGATCCGCACGCCGCTGCGCAGCAGTTTGATAAAATATGTATAATCCTCCACGAGACGGTACGCGGTATCATGCAGTCCGTATTCCTCAAAAACCGCCCTGCTGCAAAAAGTACAGCAGCCGCTGAGCAGGTTGCGCTTACGGATCATATAGCCGATCAGCCATTTCGGCGACCAGCGCAGTGCTGCTCCCAGCCATAAAGGCGGCCGCAGTTTCCGCTTTCCGTCCGGGCAGACATCCACCCGCCGGCAGGCCAGCACTTTTTCCTGCCTCTTTTCCATCCGCTCCGCCACGGCAGATACCGTATGCGCCGTATGAAAACGGTCCCCGGCGCAGCAGCTGATGAAATATTTCCCGGCGGACAGACCGATCACTTTGTTGATATGCCGCACCGTGCCCAGATTTTCTTCATTATGGTTGATCCTGACAGCGGTAAAACGCTCCTTCAGTTCCGAAGCATACGCTTCCAGCAGTGCCGCGTCATAGTCTTTTGAGCCGTCATCACTCAGGATCACTTCCATATTTTCATAATCCTGCTGTTTTACGGAAGCGACCGTTTCTTTCAGTTCCGACGCGTTGTTATAGATCAGTATCCAGACAGAGACCAGGGGCTTCACGTTGCTCCACCTTCTTTTTGGGATCTTTTCTGCGCTTCCTCCTCTTCGATCACTTCCTCCACCTTTGCCGTTGCCGCCTCCTGCCATACCCTCATATCCGTCTGGTCATACGTCAGTTTGCGCACATGATACTGCACATCCTCGATCAGTTTGCGGTTTGCTGACATGACATCCGCCAGCATGCCGATGACAAAGGTGACAAACCCCAGTATGATCAGGGTGCAGGCCAGGATCAGTGACTGGATATGTCCCGCATTCCTGCCGTTGAAATAATAGAACAGGAAACGGATCCCTATCCCCGTACCGATCAGAAACGGTATCAGTCCCAGCACCGTAAGCACTGCCAGGGAACGGTACATTAACAGTGCCCGCAGGATCGTCAGCATGGATTTTTTCACATACCCTCCCATGCTGCTGAACAGGCGGGATTTGCGCAGTTCCGGATTGGTACGGATGGGTACGGAGGTGATGGCCATCTTGTTCCGCCCCGCCTGCACGATCGTTTCCAGCGTATAAGTATACTCATTCACCACATTAAGGTGCATGGCCGCTTCCCTGGAAAACGCGCGGAAACCTGACGGCGCATCCGGGATGCCTGTTTTAGAGGCCTTGCGCACCACCCAGCTGCCGAAATGCTGCAACTTCTTTTTCAGCCAGGAAAAATGCGGTGTATCGTCAATGGGGCGTTCACCGATCACGATATCCGCCTTTCCCTCCAGGATCGGTGCCACCAGTTTTGCAATGTCTTCACCGCAATACTGGTTATCCGCATCCGTATTTACAATGATATCCGCGCCATAGGACAAGCAGGCTTCGATCCCCGCCATAAAGCCTTTTGCCAGACCCTTATTGCGAGTAAAGCTCACGACATGGTGCACTCCCCAGTTCATCGCCACTTCCACGGTCTTATCCGTGCTGCCGTCATCTATGATCAGATACTCGATCTCATCGATCCCGTCGATCTGCCTTGGCAGGTCGTTCAATGCGATCTCCAGCGTTTCCGCCTCATTATAGCAGGGGATCTGTATGATCAGTTTCATTTATCTTCCTCCTCCATCATCAACAGTACCACGGGGGTTTCCAGTGACGTCGCCTCCACCGGATATGGCAGCGTCCACATCCGTTTTTCCACCCAGTCATAGACCGAACCGTGTATGGTTCCGCGGTAGATCACTTTCCAGCCATTATCTTCTGCGTTTTTGACTGTATCTCCGATATCGTAACTCAACAGGAATACTTTCTGATATCTCCCGCCATAGTCCATCATCTGTCGCTTGATCTGCACTTCATTCAGGAAATACACATCTGCGCCGGAGATGCCTTTGATCGGCAGCGCAAATACGCGCTGGCAGCGGTAGCCCTGCTCGTTGATCAGCACCGCATCCTGCTCTCCGATACAGGAAGTAACGCTCTCGATCACTTCATATTCCGCATAAGTCATATCCTTTGCGGTATACAGGATACGGCTCTGCCAGATCGTCAAGCCGATCAGCACGACATACAGCGGCACCAGCACCGCCCGGCGCCTGCGGTGCAGCAGATAGCCGGATAGCACGATCGGCAGGAAGATAAACGGCGTCAGATACCGCGCATAATAAAAGTAATAATACACGATCACCCATAAAAACCCGCAATACATCCAGAGGACATAGTACAGGGAAAAGGAAAGCACCATCAGCCTGCGGTCCCAAAACAGCGCCGCGCCCCGTTTCGCCACGGCGATCACCGCCGCCGGCAGAAGGATAAACCCCGTCATCAGCAGATATCCCATGATAAAGAAAAACGGATAGTAATGCGTGGCGTCCCTTCTTTGCCAGTACTTGAAGATAAAATAGGCCAGTGTCACAAAGCCGAGCCCTGTCAGCACTTTCTTTGCGATCCCGGCAGCCTTTCTGCTGCGCGCCAGTTTTCGGAACAGCCCCGGCAGCGGATTCTTCCTGCCCGTCACCAGAAATACCGCCGTGAGCACCATGCAGACCAGTGCCGCCCCCCATACCACTGCTTCGATATTGTTTTCATTCAGCAGTCCGCCGGTCTTTCCAAACAACTGGTCAAAGTTTTTGATCGTATATACCTCTGCCGTATGCAGCATCATGGAAAAGCCGCAGCCATACCCCGGCAGTATCATCAGCAGCGCCCGCAAAAATCCGCGCCTGCGGGAATACAGATAGTTCAGCAGGTACAGGATCACGATCAGCGGCATCATCACGGTGATCAGGATATGCAGCATGCAGATCCCCAGCACCGGCAGCGCCGTATACAGCGGCCTGGTCTCCTTATCCTCTTCCGTAAGCAGCACAAACCAGTGTGTGATAAACGCCGCCAGCACGATCTCTGTCAGCGTATTCTGCGCGCTCCACAAAAACACGGGGGATACGGTATACAGTACCGCAGACAGCATGACAAAATGCCGCTTGAAACGCAGATTCCGGCAAAGCTGCCATACGTTTCCGATCGAGAGCAGATAGCACAGCGTCAGGATCCCGGACATTTTTTTCATGCCAAACAGCCTGCCCCATAACGCTAAAAGTGCCGGAAACGTCCCCAAGCCGTGCAGCACGCCAGAAAGTTCCTCCGGCTTGGCCTCCTCCTTATCCACGTTCAGATACAGCCCTTCCATATCCCGGACCTCGCGGACGTATTCGCCTTTTTCCCAGCGGATATACAGATTCTGATACTCCGGAAAAGTGATCTCATCCTCATAACGGTCGTTCATGAAGTACATGGCGCGTATCTGATACAGTCCCTCATCCTGGCCGGTTCCAAAAAAATCCGCCCTCTGGTTCCCACATATCAATGCAGCGGCCACAAGAATGATTGCAAGCGGAAGATATGTTCCCGCCCGCAGTGAAAGTTTGGGCAGTTTTCCTTTCTGCTGCCAGAAAAGTCCTGCCGAAAGGGCTGCCGGCAGGATCAGCGTCAGCCCCGCCGCGCGCTCCACACGGAATGCTCCCAGCCAGAACAGCAGGCCGGATACCAGCACATAAAACGCCAGATAACTGCTGATCCCCTGGATCAGCACTTTGCCCAATTCCGTTTTCCGATAGATCAGGGCCGTCATGAAACAGCATAGGGCTGTCCCGGCCAAAAATAAAAACATCAGCATTTTTTCAGGATTTCCTTATATAAGTTTTCCAAACCGGCCAGCATGGCTTCCTGCGTGAAATTTTTCTCCGGCACCATCCGGAAAGCGCGCGCATCCCCGCTGACCGCCATCTGAAGTTTTTCCGCCAGATCCCCTGCATCCCGGTTTTTGAAATGCCGGCATCTGCCAAAAGCCACCTCCGGCAGGGAACCGCCGTCACTGTAGATCAGCGGTGTACCGATCTGGCAGGCCTCCAGCGCGCTGAAGCCAAAGCCCTCCGTCAAAGACGGCACGACCACGCAGTCTGCCTGCGCGATGCAGGCGCTCAGCGCGTCCCTTGCCACGGAAGGCCGTATCTTTACCACATCCGTAAGCTTCCACTTTTCGATCGACCGGATAAACTCCTGCCGCGGCTTTGCCGGTTCTTTTCCCAGCAGGAAGCAGAACGATACTCCCGTCAGGTCCACGCCCCGCTCTTTCAGCAGCCGTATCGCCTGCGCATAGATATGCACGCCCTTGGTCTTTCCCGGTCTGCCGTAGTACAAAAACACTTTTTCTTCTTTTTTTATGCCAAAATATCGCCGCAGGGAAAATGCCGCATCGGTCTGCTGCGTCTTTCCCATCTCATTTGCCAGATACACCCGGCGCACATCCCGCCTGCCGATATATTTCAGATAATCCCGCCTGGTCGCCTCCGAGATCGCGTGGATCATCGTAAAACGCTGCCTGCAGGCATACTGCTCCACTGCCAGGTAGATCAGCGCCCGGTGAAAAGCATCCGACCAGAACCACTTCTGCCCGCGCACTTCATAAACCGTCAGAAGCGACGGTTTATGATACTTTTTCGCCAGCCTGCTCACCACCGGCGCCGTGGTAAAGATCGAAGTATGCACCACATCGCACCATTCGATATGGCGCTCGATATCGCTCTGCCTAGGAAACGGGTGGCCAAACATCGACTTCCAGGGACAGTACCACACCAGGATCCCGTCGATGTTGCGCTTGCCGCTGTATTCCTCACCCACCTGCTCCGCGACCACGCGTACCTCATGGCCGCGCTGCACCATCCCTTTGGCCACATCATAAAACATTGTCTCACCGCCGCCTACATAGGGGTAAAAGTGCGGCAGTATGATCGCTATCTTCATGCGCTCTCCTCCAGCGTCGCCGGCAGTATATTTCCGTTTTCCACTTTATACAGACGGTCGCAGTTTTCGATGGTCTTTAAGCGGTGGGCGATGATCACCATGGTCTTGTGCCCCTTCAGGGCGTTGATGGCCTCCATGATCGCCGCTTCCGTATCATTATCCAGCGCGGAAGTCGCCTCATCAAAGACCAGCAGTTCCGGATCGTGATACAGCGCCCTGGCGATGCCGATCCGCTGGCGCTGTCCGCCGGATAAACGCACGCCCCGGTCGCCGATCTCGGTGTCCAGACCTTCCGGCAGGCTGCGCACAAATTCCTCCATCTGCGCTTCTCTCAGCACCTCCCAGATCCTGACCTCATCCATCTCCTCCGGCCTTACGCCAAAGGCCACATTTGCCCGGATCGTTGTATCCAGCATGTAGATATTCTGCGCGATATAGCCGATGTCCGACAGCCAGGCCGGATCACTGCCCTGGATCTCCCTGCCATCCGCCAGGATCTTCCCTGCCTGCGGTGTGAGCAGACCCAGAAGGATATCGATCACCGTGGTCTTTCCGGCACCGGAAGCGCCGATCACGCCCACGCTTTCACCGATGGCGATGCGCATATCCGCCCCGTGAAAGATATCCTTTTCAGAATTGGGATAGCGGAAACAGATCCCCTCCAGCCGGATCTCGTCCTTTAAGTGCATCCGTGCTCCCTGCTGTACTTCCTTCGTCTCCTGCAGCCCGGCAACATTGATATTGTCGCAGACATAATTTAATGACGGCTCGTAATAGGCGATCGTCGATAAATGCGTGGAAATACGGTTGACACTGGGCATCAGCCGCACCGCCGCCAGCCCGAATGCCGTCAGCTGCGGCAGCATGGCATTTAAGTCTCCGCCGTGCAGCACCGTAAAGAGCATATAAGCCAGAAGCCCCACGATGCAGACCATCTCGATCACCAGACGGGGCGCATTGTTATAAACCGAATACTTTCTGGTCACGCCGGCCAGACTGGTATAAGCCTCTGAAAACGCCTTCAGGAAAAAGCCCTCCTTTGCCGCCACTTTCACATCCTTGATGCCAAAGACCGACTGCTGCATCCATTTCATGGTACCGACCTGCTGCTTTACAAGTTCTTTTCCCAGCCGGCCCAGACGCGGCTTTAAGACAAAGACGATAAAGAGCAGCATCACCAGCATCAGCGCCGCGATACTCATCGTCATCTTGAAATCCACGACCAGCAGCAGCAGGCAGAGACAGATGGATACCGCGATCTCCGTCAGCAGTTTCATGACCTCCTGCAGCAGTTCGCACACATGCGGGATATCCTTATTGATCGTCTGAAAGATCGCGTTGACATCCGCATTCAGGTAAAAACTGTACGGCCGGTTCAGATAGTCCGAAAGCAGGCGCACGCAGGTACCGGATTCCAGTTTCGTGGCAAAACGCGCCTGCGCATCATAGAGCACCAGCATATACAGATTTTTCACAACAAAAACCGCCATGGCCGCCACCAGCAGTAGTCTGACAAAGCCGTCCCTCTCCACCGTGCCGATCCCCAGCACGGCAAAGAGCAGTTTTACATAGTGGTTTTCCAGGATCGTCTCCGGGCTCACCACGGCCGAGATCAGGGGAATGATGATCGACACACCCAGGGTTTCCAGAAGCGCACTGAAAAAGATCAGTATGCACAGCAGGATCACGCTGCGCTTCTGTTTTCGCGTTAATAACTGTTTCAGCCGGCGGTATACGTTCATCTTTTCTTTATCAACCTACCTGTAAACATACATGTATCTGTTCAGAAACGTCCTGCGCTTCCGGATGATTACACATACATAATCTATGATAGTATATCATACTTTCCGGAATTTGCATAATGTTTTATGTAACCTGTCGCTGCCAAATCCCACTATTTTCTGTTCCACAGATCCGTCTGTTTATGGTATAATGAAAAGCATGAAAAAAGAACTGAAAGAACTGATACAATCCGACTTAAAACGCAGTTATGACCTGCCGCTTTCCGGCAAAGAGCGCTTTTTCTTTCCGCTGCAGCTGAAATATGCCGTGCTATGGCGGAAGACCTCTTATTACCGCAAAAAAGGCGGTCTGCTGGGAAAACTCTATGCCCTGCGGCTGGAAAAACTCTCCGAACGCACGCAGATCCAGATCCCGCCGGAAGTCACTGCCGGCCCGGGACTCTATATCGGTCATTTGGGACGTATCATCCTGCATCCGGATACGGTGCTGGGAAAAAATGTGAACCTTGCCACCGGCATCACCATCGGCCAGGCCAACCGCGGCGCCGGAAAAGGAACCCCGGTGATCGGGGATGATGTGTGGATCGGCACCAATGCCGTGATCGTAGGCGGCATCAGGATCGGTAATGATGTGCTGATCGCCCCCGGTGCTTATGTCAATACCGATGTGCCGGATCACTCTGTGGTGATCGGCAATCCCGCCGTGATCCACCACAGCGAACACGCCACAAAGGATTATATCAACCGGCGGGTATAAGCAGAAGGCGGCGCTTCAGATCACGCAGCGGATACCCCTGTCTGTAACCGGCTGCGCCTGCCGGTCATTGTGCCCGCTCAAACAAAATGAGCCGCCGGACATTCTCCGGCACCTCCATGATATAGTCCGTGCCGTCATAATCAAAGAAATCATCATCTGCCATCAGATAGATCTTTTGCACGCCCTGCCGCGCATATTCCTCAAAACAGCCATCCAGCCCAGGATCTTTGGTAAAGAGCACTTCCACATCCAGCCCGCCCTGCCTGCACAGGTAAAAATCCGCCCAGCCCCTGGCGCAGTAATCACCGATCGTATCATAAGAAAGCGCCACGATACGGACATCAGGCTGCTCCGCATCTCCCTGTTCGATGATATGATCCGAAGAATCCGACGCATCCCTCGCCTGTGAGTTCATCTCCCATCCGGCCTTCTGGTTTCCCTTATAGCAGGCAGTCAGAAAGAAAAGCAGCGGCAGGATCCTGAGCCATTTCTTTTTAGCACACAGATCCCAGCATTCCTGCGCCGCCCCCGCGATCAGCAGCAGCATTCCCGGCAGGATCGAGATAAAATAGCGGTTTTCATACAGGCCGCCGCCCTTGCTGATATACCTGCTGTAAATAAATATGCCGCTCAGAACCAGCGCCGGTGCCGCCAGCAGAAAGCTCTCCACGCTCAGCCAGCGCTTCTTTTTCGCTGTCATAAAAAACAGCAGCAGATATGCCAGTCCGAAGATTCCGGTGAGGATCACATTCCCTCCCAGCAGATAAGCGACCGTCCCCGGCAGTGCCATAAATTCCGGCTTTGGTATCCAGAAATCCGCAGCGGATACATCTGTACTCAGCCTGGTGGCAATAAACCATGGCAGGAAGATCCCGCCCGCACCAAAAAAGGGGACCAGGTACTTCCGGTCCTTTTTCCCCAGCAGGACCATGAGCAGCGCGCCGGCACCCAGCAGCGCAAAAAAGAGCACCCCGAAATAATGGGAAAACACCAGCAGCAGCAGGGAAACAAACGCTGCCGCCCCGCGCTTCCTGCTCTCTTTTTCGTGAAACAAAAGCAGGCAGTACATCGAAGATGCCGCCCCGTAAAACATCAGGGAATATGCCCGCAGTTCCGTACCGATACGGTTGCGCACCGTAGTGGAACATAGACAGAGCGCCAGCACCGCCAGTGCTGCCGCCTTCCCGTAGCGCTTCCATGCAAACAGCCCCAGAAACAGCGCCGCCCCCATCGTCAGCAGCACGCTCAGCTGCAGCAGGCAGAATTCCTGCGCCGGCAGGAAATGGTAGACCGGCCACAACAGCAGGGCATACAGCGGCAGGTTGCTGGCCTCACTCGTTAAATAGATCCGCAGCAGTTCCGGTATCGTCCTTTTCCCGCACACAAAGCCCACCATGGCCATCTCATCATACCAGAACTCTTTCTCTGAACAGCCGTACAAAAGCATTCCCCAGAGCCAGCACAAAAGCCCGCAGAAGCAGGCCAGAAAGAGCATATTCTTTTTCTTTTCATCCAGCTGATACATATTCCGTGTCTCTCATTTATTCCAAAAACAGTTTTTCCAAAGCATTCTTCATCTGCTGCCGGGAATACACGCCCTCCCGCAGCTGCGCGTATGCAGCGGTTTCCGGCCTCTTCCTCAGTTTTTCCGCCGTCAGTTCCTCCCAGTCAGCAAAGCCGATCCCCGGGATGCCGTTGCCCGAAAGTACCTTTTCATAACTGACGGGGATCGTATCCAGAAATACCGCCTCCTGCAGTACGCCGGAAGTCTGCGTTCCGTACTGCGCCGGCCGGTAGGGCAGTACCACATACCGTGCTTTCCCCAGCAAAGTCAGATATTCCCCGCGGGACAGGTACACATCCTCGATCAGGATATTTTTTCCCGCAGCCTTCCGCAGGCGCTCCACCCGTTCCTTATCATAAAAACGTCCCGCGATATGCAGCGGATAACCATTCCGGGTAAAGCATTCCACCAGCGCCTCGATCTCCTTCTCCGCCCCCATCGTGCCAAGGCATACCGCCATCTCTTCCTTGCGCGCAGCGCGGTAACTGCCGTACACCGCCTCATCATACGCGTAATCCGGCAGGAACAGCTGTCTTGCATTCTTAAACTGCAGCTGCGGCCCGGTCGCTATGATACAGCGCATTTTTTTCTGCGCCCGCTCAAAGATCCGCTGCTTGATGCGCGCCGTAAAGCCACCGTGATATCCGTCCAGAAACATGGTGCAGAAGATCTGCTTCCCGTGGTTTCCAAAGAGCGCCAGATACAGCATCAGGTAAAACTCCGTGTTGAAGAACCATATCTTCTCCGCGCCGGTATGCCGGAAGACCGAATGGATATTGGAAAACATGCGTACTTTATTCCATATCTTCTCAAACAGGGAAGGGTGTCCCTTCATCACAATATGGTGCGGCAGCACTTTTGCGCCGCATCCGCACTGTACATCCGCCGCCTCTAAAATACAGCGCGGCGCAAAGACTTCGGCCGAAAACGTTTCCCTGATCAGCGCGTGGTACTCTCCCAGCACCTTCGGCGCATGCCCCACCGCAGTGCCGTTTTCATCACAACGCCCCTGGTATTCCGCCATACAGAGCCTGTTTTTTTTCTGTTCCTGCATGTTCAGTAACTGTTCAGAATCCCCCCGCTTCTGACAGTCACGCATTTCCGCCATGCATGATCTCGCTGCTGACGCAAACAGTCCTGCTAAATTCGTTGCACAGCTACGGCATAGTGTTCTTCTAACAAACGAGTTTGTAAGAAGAGCATCTATCATTAAGCAGGCACTTGTATCGCCCGGTGGCGGAAATGCCGTAAAACCCGGGCCTCCTGCGCTGTATACGGTCTTGCTGATCTCACCTCGTTTGACAGGCAGGAACCGGTATCGCGGTATCTTCTGAACAGTTTCCATACTCATTTCAGTTGCATCCTCTGATATAGATAATACATCCGCAATAAAAGGTGCAGTACGGACGGACTGATGCCTCCGAGCCTCGCCGCGGCGCGGTTCTGCTTCCGGCCGGCGCCGTCCTTTCTGACACGCCTGGACAATACATAGATATCCTGCTTTAAGCGCGCGCCAAATCTGGTTCCGCTGAAATACAGCGGCGTTTCCGATAAGATCTGGCAGCATGCGGAATAATGCCGGGACAGTGCCGCCGGATAGCAGTCCGGATACTTTTCCTTCACAAACTGCAGCATTTTCCGGCAGTGCTTATAATACGCCGGATTGCGCGTCTTGGAAGTGGCGTACATCGTGCTGCTGCCGCGCTGCAGATAGTAATATGTCGTGCGCTCTCCATAGACCGCACGCTGTGCCGCGGCAAACACCCTGTAGATCGTCCCCATATCCTCCGCCTCGGTGCCTTCCGGAAAACGGATCTCCTCCCAAAGCCCCTTTTCCATCAGCATCCCCCAGGGCACGCTCATGAAATGCTCCTGATACAGCAGCGCTTTCAGGCAGTTTTCCCCTTCATAACAGCTATATTCCTCCGTCAGCGCTTCTGATGCTGTCTCCTGCACGGACGCCTGCTCCTTCTGCAGCTGCTTCGGCGTGCATTTGCGATGCGCACTCTTTACGATCTGCGCTCCGGTGCGCTCCCGCAGGCTGCGCAGATACTGCAGATGCGCAGGCGCGATCTCATCATCGCTGTCCACGAAGGTGAGCAGTTCCCCCTTTGCCTGCTCTATCCCGTAATTCCTGGCTGCCGCAGCGCCCTTATTCTGCATATGAACTGCCCTGACCTGCGGATACTCCCCGGCATAGCGGTCGCAGATCTCTGGTGAGGCATCCGTCGAGCCGTCATCCACCAGCAGCAGTTCGTAACCCGTATCCTCCTGATGCAGGATGCTCTCTATGCAGTTTTCCAGAAATGCCTCCGCCTGATAGACAGGCACGATCACACTGATAGTTTCCAACGCTCTCTCTCCTTATGTCAGCCGCGTTTTTTTATATCTTTATCCCATGCTCCGCAAGGAATTTCCGCATCTGTCCGTAATCCGCAAACTCTTTGCTCCAGCCGTGCACCGCAAACGGCACTTCCCCGTGCTCCACACTCTTTCGCAGTCCATACTCCAGAGCAAACATCCGGCCTGTTCTGATATCCGCCGGACGGAAGCCCCGTCTGCTCTCCCTGCCGAATACGCCAAAGAAGATATCCTCATTCCGCTTCCAAAACCAGTAGATCTTGCGCCAGCGGAATTCCCGGATCAGTTCCCTGCAATGCTGTACATGCCGCAGGGAAAACCCGCCGTTTCCCATGACGATGCCCTGTCCCGGCGATTTTACGCAGCGCACTTTAAAAAAAGGAAATTTCTCTGTTTTCGGAAAGGTCCATTCCCAGATGCGCCGCGGCGGCTGCCAGGGCGCACCGTAATAATCATATCCCAGCGCCATAAAGTCCGGGATCTCATCCTGTGCCTTCCATACCACGGCATCCGGCTGGGCGATCAGCAGATAATCATACTCCGAAAACGCCGCGTAAAAATCCTCCGACAGCAGCAGTTTATTATACCCTTTGATCCCCCGGAAATACCGGTCCGGAAAGCGCTGATAGCACGCCTTCGGAAAGTGCGCCTCATACCATGCGGTATCCAGACCAAACGGTACCGTAAAAACGATCTTCTCCGCCGTCAGCACCCGGAAATAGCGCTCCACGCAAGCCTGCTCATCCGCATCAAACCGGGGCTTATAGGCAGGGATCAGGGCAACATAGGTCTGCCTTTTCTCCTGCTGTTTTTTCAGCGCCGTCCGCCCGTCCCGGTCCATGCCTTCACCTGCTCCCCTTTCTGCTGCCGTGCCGTCATCACGCATGCGTTTTCCCATACTGTTCCGCGATCAGTTCCGCCGTATGGCTCCAGGAAAATCGATCCTGCTCCTGCTCCACGTTTTTCCGGAATTCCGCCTCTTTCTGTTCGGAAAAATACAGACAGATCTTCTCCGCCAGCGCCTGTGGATCCCGCGGCGGCACCACATAACCGCTGAAGCCATCCGTAACCACCTCCGGCAGGCCGCCCACCTCCGTTGCGATCACCGGCAGGCCAAAGCCAAAGGCGATCTGCACGATAGCCGACTGGGTTGCGGAAATATACGGGCAGACACATACATCTGCCGCGGCAAAGTACGGCTCGATCTCCGCATCCGGCACATAACCGTCCCGCACCACGAAGTGTTCCCGCACGCCGCTTTCCGACATCAGCGC
Organism: Lachnospiraceae bacterium; assembly: GCA_017471325.1. GTDB lineage: Bacteria > Bacillota > Clostridia > Lachnospirales > Lachnospiraceae > NK4A136. The sequence goes on from JAFUUX010000019.1 coordinate 46,244, forward strand.
GTCATATTCCGGGCGTTTCCCGGCAAAATCACCTACCACGTAGATCTTTGCCGAAGGAAGCGCGGATACGATCTGCGGCGCTGCCCCGATCAGATAGCGCAGGCCTTTGTACTCCCGTACCAGTCCAAAAAACAGGATCATCTGCTCCGTTTCCGAAAGCCCCAGTTTTTCCCGCGCGGTCTTCCTGTCCATGCCGCTTAACTTAAAGGCGTTGTAAGTCGGCAGCACGGTTCTGGTGTAGGGCATCTGCGGCAGCAGCTTCTTTAGATCCGCCGCATCCAGTTTGGAATGCAGGATGCAGAAACTGCCCTTCTTCAGCGTGCCTTTGGTCAGCAGCCGGTCCATCGGAAAACGCTCATGCGGCAGCACGTTGTGACACACAAAATACACCGGGATCTTTTTCAGCGCTCCCAACAGGACCTGATAGCAGGGTGCGAAATACGGATGCCACCATTGCACGATCACCAGATCCGGCTTACAGGCGCGGATCTTTTTTCCGGCAGATCTCCAGTTCAGCGGATTGGCCGTATTGATGCAAAAATCCGCGTCCGGGATCTCAAACGTGCGGTTGCCGTAATCCCGCTGCTCTTTTTTAAACATAAACTTCGGGTACTGCAGGCTGTACGAAAATGTTTTTACTTCGCAGTTCTTTTTCAGTTCTTTTACCAGCAGGCCGGTATAATGGGAAATGCCGCCTTTATAGGGATATACCGGTCCCACCACCGCGATCCTTTTTAATTTCTGTAACTGTTCAGAACCCCCCGGGTTCTGACAGTTACGCATTTCCGCCATGCATAATCTCACTTCGCTCGATGGCGGAAATGCCGTAAAACTCGGGCATCCTACGCTACGCTTCGGGAGCCCTCGCGGTACCTTCTGAATAGTTACTAATTTCTTATCTGATACTGTTTCCGTCATCTCTCCTCTTCCGCCGTCATATCGCTTTTATACCCGCGAGCGGGATCCACTGCCGTTTCCGATCTCACCTGCTCTGTATAGCGCTTTACCGACAGGCAGGCTCATCAGCAAAACTTCCAGCCGCGATATATGCCGTCAAACCGCCCCGGTGCTGTCACGCCCACCTGCGCGTTTCTTTTTTACAGGATGCTTCAGCCGCGCACTTTCTCCGCATACGCCAGCCAGGCATCCGTGATCTTCTCCACGGATGCGTCTTCTATGATGCGCCGCGCCGCCTGCGCCACCCGTTCCGCTTCCCCGGGATACTCCAGCATCTTGCGGATGGCGGCTGCCATTTCCTTATCGTCCCCAACCGTTACGAGCAGCCCGTTTTCCCCATCTTCGATCAGTGCCGCCGGCCCGCCGCTGGGGCAGTCCGTCGCCACCACGGGCACGCCTAAAGCCATCGCCTCCATCAGCGCGTTGGGCATACCCTCATATTTTGAGGACAGCACATAACAGGCCGCATCAAAGATGCATTTTTCCAGATCCTCATGGTTTCCCATGAACAGGATACGCTCCGTCAGGTGATGGCTGCGCACCCACTCCCGTATCTGGTGGATCGTATTGTCCTCACTGGCGCCGCCGTAGATCTCCAGTTTGACCTGCGGATGATCCTTTGTGATCCGTTCAAAGGCCTTCACCAGCGTCATATAATCCTTGGCTTCGTGAAAACGTCCCACGCTCACCACTGCGGGACGCCGCTCCTTAGGCTGCGGCGCGCTGCCATACTTCGGGTGCAGCGGATTTAGGATAACCGCTGCTCTCTCCGCCACCTGCCGGTCAAAAAAGTCCCTGGCACCCGTGGTCTGAAATACCGCGCCTGCCGCTTTCCGATACAGTTTATTTGCCAAAAACTTCTGTTTGGGAGAAGCATAGTCCACTGCCGGATCGCTGCGCACGGAAATGATCACCGGGATGCGCAGCCCCCGCGCCGCCAGCACCGCCCGGTAATTTGCCGTCTGCATAAAGGCATATACCACATCCGGCTGCTCCCGCTTCATGCATTCCCGCAGCCTGCCGATCCGCAGGCGCATACGGCTTAAGCGGGATCTCTTTTCCTCCGCCGCCGTCAGCCCCACGGATATGCGCCGCACATTTGCCGGCAGGGGATATTCCTCTTTGGATACGCACAATGTCGCCACGCACACTTCAAGGCCGCGCCGCGCCATCTCCGCCGCCAGCGTGGTCACGACACGCTCTGCGCCGCCTTTTCCCAAACTGTAGATATGAAATAAAACCTTTCGGATCATGTCACCTGTTTTCCCGTTACGCTTTCTTCCCCCGATCCTTCCGATACCACTGCTCCAGCATCAGCACATTCCATACCAGATGTGGGGAAGTCCCGTTTTTGACAAAATGATGCCAGAGTTTTTGCACCGCCTTTTTCTCCAGCAGGCCGTCCTCCGCTGCCAGGCTGTTCCCCAGCAGTTCCGCTGTCCACTCTGCCGTATGCCCTTCCGAAAGCCAGCGCTTGAGCGGTACGGAAAAGCCTTTCTTCGGCCGGTCCATCAGTTCCTTCGGCACATAGCGGTACAGCACTTCCTTCAATACCTTTTTGGTCACCGTGCCGTCATAGGCAAATGCGGCAGGCAGCGAAAAAGCAAACGCCACCACATCCTTATCCAGCATGGGGATACGGTTTTCCAGCGAAACCGCCATACCCGCGCGGTCCACCTTCACCAGGATATCATCGGGAAGGTATTGCCGCATGTCCGCAAGCTGCATCTCATGCACCTCATCGGAAAGGATGCGCTCTCCGGCGAGCGGCTGTCCGCGAAATGCCAGTTTCTCCATCATCGGATCCATGTGGTCTACCGCTTCCTTCAGTTCCAGGATATTGCCCGCCTGCATGCACACACCGCTGCGGTAGACGGTATTGCTCCCGAAATGCGCTTTCCTGCCCACCGCGCCGGCCATGCGCCGCAGCCCGTAGGGGCCTTTCTGCAGTTTCTGCCAGAGCCCGTGTATCTTTGGATATGTCACATAGCCGCAGAACAGTTCATCCCCGGCATCCCCGCTTAAGGAAACCGTTACCTGCGATTTCGCCAGTTTGCTCACCAGACAGGTGGGGATCTGCGAACTGTCCGCAAAGGGTTCCCCATAGATAAAGGGAATCTTCGGGATCACCTCCTGCAGTTCTTTTTCCGAGACGTACTGTTCAAAATGCTGCGTTCCCAGATGCTGCGCGATCGCCCTGGCGGCAGGCGCCTCATCGTATTTCTTTTCATCAAAGCCAATGGAAAAAGTGCGCACCTTTTCCCCGGACAGTTTGGTCATCAGCGCCACCACCGCAGCCGAATCGATCCCGCCGGAAAGATACGCCCCCAGCGGCACATCGGCGATCATCTGCCCGCGCACGGACGCTGTCAGCAGGCGGTCCAGTTCCTCCACCGCCTCGGAAAAACTTCCCCGGAACGGCTGCGCCTCCCCCTGCCTTGCCACGGCCCTGATATCATAATACAGTTCTTTTTCGATCTTCTGAAAAGGCGCGCGCAGGCTCAGGCACTGTCCCGGCAGCACCTTGTAGATCCCCTCGTAGATCGTATCCGGCGCCGGGATATAGCCGTACTGCATATACGCCGGCAGCACATCCCTGCGGATATGCTCTGTTGCGTGCGGATACTCCCTCAGCGCCCCCAGTTCCGACGCAAACACAAAATGCCCGTCCACCATCCCGTAAAACAGCGGCTTCTCTCCGATCCTGTCCCGCATCAGATACAGCCTCTTTTCCGACCTGTCATACAAAGCGATGGCAAACATGCCCCTGATGCGCTCCAGTGTCCCATGCACGCCATAATGCGCGAACGCATTGAGCAGCACTTCGGTATCCGAGCCGCTGCGGTAAAGGTCTTTGCAGCCGGCCGCCTCCATACTGCTGCGCAGCTCATCCGCATTATAGATCTCGCCGTTAAAGACGATCACAAAGCGCCCGTCCCGGGAATGCATGGGCTGCATACCGCTCATGGACACATCACGGATCGCCAGCCGGCGGAAGCCAAAGGTTACGCCGCTCTGCTCATCCAGCCAGGCATCCCCTGCATCCGGTCCCCTGTGATAGAGCCGGTCCATCATCTTTTCGATCGTCTCACTCCGGCGTCCCGCATCGTTGATAAAGCCTGCTATCCCGCACATATACCTGCTCCGTATCTTATCCTTTCTTCCTGCCGCGTTTACCGGTCCCGCTCACGGTGGTTTTCTGTCAAACACGCATATTTCATATTATTTTACTAAAATTCTGCGCTTTTGTAAATGTGTTTACATAATGTATCCTGTAAAATCCTTACAAAATCCGGCGCAGTAAACGACAAAACGAAAATAGTTTTGTCGTTTACTATATTTTTGTCGTTGACTATAAAAAAAAGACCACGGGAGCCTTCGCTCCCGCGGCCTTTTTATATCGCACGTTCACACTTACATCTTAAAGAACGCCATCTCATCGGAAAGCATACCGGATACCGATTTCAGTTTGTCCGCATCTTCGGCCAGCGTGGTCACCGTCGCGGAAAGTTCCTGCATGGATGCGCCGGTCTCTTCGCTGCTGGCGGCATTCTCTTCGGAAATGGCGGAAAGGGAACCCATGGAATCCATCACCACATCCTTTGCCTCTACGCAGGCCTTCGCGTTTTCCGCGATCTCCTTTACACTTCTCGCGGTCACTTCAATATCATTGATCATCGTATTGACGCTGTCAAAGGTAGTGCCGATCACGGACTGCTGCTGCCGGTTGGTCTTCTGCACATCCTCTGCCATGCGTACCGCTGCCTGGGATTCGTTCAGCAACTCGTCCATCTCCGAGCGGATGCGGCTTGCGGAATCACTGGAATCCGATGCCAGTTTGCCGATCTCCTCCGCAACGACTGCAAATCCCCTTCCGTCCTGCACGGGCCGCCTCGATCGAAGCATTCAGCGCCAGCAGGTTGGTCTGGGAAGCGATGTTGGTGATCGCCTCTACCATATCGTTGATACGCCCGACTGCGTCACTGGTCGCGCTGATCTTGCCGGAAATACCGTCGATCGCGCTGTTCATAGCCTCCGAACTCTTCTGCAACTGCGTTAAACTGTCTGCGGATTCGCTGGATGCTTTCTGCATACGCACCGTGATATCCTCCAACTCTCTCGTGGAATTCTGCACGCTGCCGACCGCGTCCTCAATGCGGCTCATGCTGCCGGTCGCGCTCTGGATCTCATCTGCCTGCTGCGTTGCGCCGGTCGCGATCTCCTGCACCGCATTGGAAACGCCTTCCGCATTGTCCGCGATCTGTCCGGACATGCTGGCCAGTTCATCCGCAGACGCGTTTACGGAATCCGCCGCTTTTACGATATCGCCTACGATGGACTGCAGACGGTCCAGCACGGCATTGTTGTTTTCTATGATCTCGCCCAGTTCGTCTTTTCTGCCTTCGTAACCCTTGATCGTCTGGAAACGTCCGTCTGCCAGTGCCGCCAGGGACGCGTTTACATCATTGAGCGGTTTGGTCAGGGAACCGGCATACATAAATGCCAGCACGGCTGCGATCACCAGAAATACGATCCCCAGTCCTATCTGCAGGCCTACCGTTTTGTATACCGTTGCAAGTGCCACCTCCTGCACACGGCAGGAAGCCACGATCCACTCACTGTCTTCTACCTTTTCCCAGGAAATGAGCCAGGTGTCGCCCATAAACGGCGCCACATAATGTCCCTCGGTCTGGCTGCCACGGGAATCCGTGTAGAACGGATTCTGATCCTGCTTTTCCGGATTTTCCGTATCTACCATGCGCAGGGAATGTGCCACTACGGTACCGCTGCGGTCTACGATCACGATCTCCTGACGGTCCTGTGTCACCTCACTGGCGATCAGATCATGCAGATCCGTCACATCATAGTTACGCTGCACGATACCGATCACCTGGGTATGCTCCGAATTGTACACCGGCACGGAAAAAGTCGAGATGGCTGTGCCGGTGGATTTGGATACGATCAGATCCGAGATATAGAACGGCGCACCCGCCATGGGCTCCTTGAAATAATCCCGTTCCGATACATCCACCAGCTTGCCGATGGTACGGACACGCTGCATGCCGTCCGCACCGGACAGTGCCGTGGAATTCCCGTCTGCCATGCTCTCGTCGATCTGAAGCATCTGCTGCAGGATCTGTGCTTCCACCGCTTCCCCGCTTACCTTGCCCTCCAGGTATTCCACCACCTGTGTTGAGGCCGCAAAGACTTTCAGCGCCTCGATATTCTCTCCAAAGATCGTCTGCAGGCTCTCCTTTACGATCGCTGCCTGCGCCGCGTTTACCTCATCCGCATCATTCTTGCCCTGCGTAATGGTATTGGCCATGCTCACCAGTGTGAGCACCACTACCGGAACCGCCACCATCAGTGCCATGATCAGGATCAGTTTTCCGCGGATACTTTGCCTGTTTCGTTGTTTTTCCATTTCTTCACCCTCCGGGTCCATATTTTTTTGTCTTATATTATTATATGGTTATTTTGCATTATATTCAATACTAATTTTAAAAATATTTTAGCGATTTTGTATATAGGTTCTCAAGGTATGCGATCATCACAATTTCTTTTCAAATATCATTTGCCTTTTCGCATATGATTATATTATACTGATATATCATCACTTCCATGCTTACCGCTGGAAGAAAATACATCATCCGGACCTGTGCCGGAAACGGGGGATCTATGAACGCAGAAATGAAATTTGCCGTCCTGATCGACGGTGATAATGTAGCACCAAAATATTTAAAAGCCATACTCGATGAGGTGGCGGACAACGGCGTGGCTACCTATAAGAGAGTATATACCGACTGGACCATCCAGGCCAGGCAGGGCTGGAAAAAGGTGATGCTGGAACATTCCGTCATGCCGGTACAGCAGTACAGTTATACCACCGGCAAAAACGCGACAGACTCTGCCATGATCATCGACGCCATGGACATCCTCTATACCGGAAATGTGGACGGTTTCTATCTCTGCACCAGCGACAGCGACTTTACCCGCCTGGCGGCACGCCTCCGGGAAGCCGGCAAATTTGTCGTGGGGGTAGGGGAAGCCAAGACACCCTCCGCTTTCCGCAGCGCCTGCAACAGTTTTAAATTACTGGAAGTCATCTCCGGCAGCGATGACACCTCCAATACGACCAAAAAAGAAGCCCGTGCCAAAAAGAAGGAACTGGATGTGGCCGTCACACCGGTAAAAGAGATCGAGAATTCCATCTACAAGATCATTGACGAAAATGCAAACAAAGGCAAGGATACCTTTATCGGTGAGATCGGCTCGCGCCTGATGAACAAGTTTCCGGACTTTGATGTGCGTAACTACGGCTGTACCAAACTGAGCACTTTTCTGGAAGACAAGATGAACAACCTGGTGCTGCAGCCCAAGAACAATTCCACCATCGTAAGCATACGCAACAGCAACATCTCGAAGAAAGATCTGGAAGAAGAGATCATCCGCATCCTGCGCGCCCATGACGGCGTCTGCAACAATATGGCGGTGATCAATGAAGAATTAAAAGCCTGGAACCCGAATTTTTCCGCCAAGAAACTGGGGTACAGCAAGTTTTCCTCTTTTATGCAGTCCTACAGCGGTATTTTAGAGATCGATGCCGACCAGAACATTGTGAAACTGAAGGAACAATAATATTTTGTAACTGTTCAGAACCCCCTGGGTTCTGACAGTTACGCATTTCCGCCATGCATAATCTCGCTTCGCTCGATGGCGGAAATGCCGTTAAACTCGGGCATCCTACGCTACGCTTCGGGAGCCCTCGCGGTACCTTCTGAATA
>JAFUUX010000065.1 GCA_017471325.1 Lachnospiraceae bacterium
AGCGCAATAAATAATTGCGCTTACTATAACGCTCCGCGAGGATGCGCACGGATTTTGTAAGGAAATATGCCGCTTTCAGCGGCCAAAATCCGGCGCAGTAAACGACAAAACGAAAATAGTTTTGTCGTTTACTATAATATCCGCCTGTGCCCGGGGCCGATCCCGCAACCATCGTTATCGGCATCCGGCTCCTCCACAATTCCCGTCGATTATATCATCTGTTCTTCGATTTGTACACCCTTGAAATATCAGATGAAGCGCTTCATTATATAAGAAAATCTTGCAAACAAAACGCTTTTGTTGTATAGTAACCTTGATTTTTACGTAAAACCCATTATATTTCAGAAAAGAGAGGAACCTGATCATGGCAAAAGAAAAAGTAATTCTTGCTTATTCCGGTGGTCTGGATACGACTGCCATCATCCCGTGGCTGAAGGAAAACTTCGATTATGAAGTCATCTGCGTGTGCGTTGACTGCGGCCAGGCAGAGGAACTGGACGGCCTGGAGGAACGCGCAAAATTCTGCGGTGCCGAAAAACTGTATATCCTGGATGTTACGGATGAATTTGCTGACAAGTACATCGTTCCCTGTGTACAGGCGCATGCCGTATATGAAAACAAATATCTGCTGGGCACTTCCATGGCGCGTCCTTTGATCGCCAGGAAACTGGTAGAGATCGCCCGCAAGGAAGGCGCGGCTGCCATCTGCCACGGCGCAACCGGCAAAGGCAACGATCAGATCCGTTTTGAACTGGGCATCAAGGCACTGGCTCCGGACTTAAAGATCATTGCTGCATGGCGTAATGACAAATGGACCATGGATTCCCGTGAATCCGAGATCGCGTACTGCAAGGCACACGGCATCGACCTGCCGTTCTCTGCGGATTCCAGTTACAGCCGTGACCGCAACCTGTGGCATATCAGCCATGAAGGCCTGGAATTGGAAGATCCGGCAAACGAGCCGAACTATGACCACCTGCTGGTACTGGGCACCACGCCGGAAAAAGCACCGGATGAGGGCGAATATGTGACCATCTCCTTTGAAAAAGGCGTGCCTACTGCCGTAAACGGTGAAAAGATGAAGGTATCCGATGTGATCCGCAAACTGAACGAACTGGGCGGCAAGCACGGCATCGGCATCATCGATATCGTGGAAAACCGCGTGGTCGGCATGAAGAGCCGCGGCGTCTATGAAACACCGGGCGGAACCATCCTGTACGAAGCGCATCAGCAGCTGGAAGAGCTGATCCTGGATCGTGAAACCACCAAGACCAAACTGGATATGGGCAATCTGTTTGCGCAGATCGTATACGAAGGCAAGTGGTTCACCCCGCTGCGCGAAGCAGTACAGGCGTTCATCGAGAGCACGCAGCAGTATGTGACCGGCGAAGTAAAGTTCAAACTGTACAAAGGCAATATCATCAAAGCAGGCGAGACCTCTCCGTACTCTCTGTACAATGAGAGCATCGCTTCCTTCACCACCGGCGATCTGTATGACCACCATGATGCGGAAGGCTTTATCAACCTCTTCGGACTGGCAAGCAAAGTACGCGGCATGAAGCATCAGGAACTGAACAAGTAATCAGCCAAAAATTCGCAGGGCGATAAGGATACTGTACCTATCGTCCTGCCTTTCTTTTATTTATGGATGTGATCTGGATCATTGCCGCCTATTTGGCGGCCGTTAATATTATTGCATTTACCGCAATGGGCGCCGATAAATGGAAAGCCATGCATCATGCCTGGCGCATTCCTGAGGCAGTCCTTTTTCTTGTGGTCATTTTGGGCGGCAGCCTGGGCGGTTTTCTTGCCATGCATATCTTCCGCCACAAAACAAGACACTGGTATTTCCGCTATGGTTTCCCCGTGATCCTGGCACTGCATCTGATCGCAGGCGCCTACCTGATCGGTTCCGGAAACATAGTGATCATGTGATATAAAAGGATATAAGATATGAAGATCATCATCGTGGGCTGCGGCCGCGTAGGGTATGACCTGGCCAAGCAGCTCTCCGAGGAAAAACATGATATCACCATCATCGATACAAACCCGGACAAACTGGAACGCACACTCTCTGTCCTGGATGTCCAGGGCGTAGAGGGCAACGGCACTTCCTTCCGCGTACAACTCGAAGCCGGTGCGCGGGACTGCGACTTTATGGTGGCCGTGACCGGACAGGACGAGGTGAACCTGCTCTGCTGCCTGATGGCCAAAAAAGCCGGCAGCCGCCATGCCATCGCCCGCGTGCGCAATCCCATTTATAACGAAGAGATCGGCTATCTGACGGATGAATTCGGTCTCTCCATGACCATCAATCCGGAACTGGCCTGCGCCGAAAACATCGCGAAACTGATCGAGGTGCCCAGCGCACTGGACATCATGACTTTTGCCAAGGGACAGATCGACCTGATCAAACTGCCCATTCCCGCAGACAGTCCGATCCATGATATGACGGTCTATGAATTTGCAAACACCTTCAGCAAAACCACGCTGATCACTGCCATCGAGCGGGATAAGCAGGTGATCATCCCCAACGGCCGCACGGTCCTCAAAGCCGGTGATGATATGTATGTCATCGTGCGTCCTTTGGAGATCCTGCGCCTGCTGCCAAAGATCGGCATTAAGACCAAGCCCATCCGCTCCGTCCTGATCGCGGGGGGCGGCACTACGGCTTACTATCTTGCCAAAAAACTCTCCACCCTGCCGATCGATGTCAAGATCATAGAAATAGACCGTGACCGCTGTGAGACCCTGAGCGAACAGCTTCCTTCCGCCATGATCATCAATGGCAATGCCACAGACCGGCAGCTGCTGATGGAAGAGGGCATCACCGATAAGGATGCCATTGTATCCCTGACAGACCTCGACGAGGAAAATATGGTGCTCTCCATGTTCTGCAGCAAGATGAGCAAAGCCAGGACCATCACGCGTTTAAACACCATCGCGTTTGACGAGGTGCTGGCGGATCTGCCCATCGGCGCCGTGGTCAGCCCCAAGGCCATCACCACCAAGCGCATCCTGCAATACGTGCGCTCCCTGGAAAACACCCATGGCAACAATATCGAGACACTCTACCGTATCCTGGATGACCGCGTGGAAGTACTGGAATTCCGGGTGCGCAAGGACGCAAAGGTGACGGATACTCCTTTGATGGATCTGAAACTGAAAAAGAACCTGCTGGTCTGCGCCATCATCCGTCAGGGACAGATCATCACCCCCGGCGGTAAGGATGAGATCCATGCCGGCGACAGGGTTATCATTGTCACTACCCAGATGGGATTAAAAGATATAAGTGAGATATTGGCATGAATTACGGAATGATCGTTTATCTGTTAGCAAGAGTCCTGCAGATCATTGGCATGATGATGTTCTGCCCTTTCCTGGTCTCCCTGTACTATCATGAAACCAGCGGAAAATACTTCCTCTTATGCGGCGTGGCCGTGCTTTTGCTGGGCAGCCTGCTCGTGTTTTTGATCAAGCCGAAAAAAAACGCGTTCTATGCACGCGAAGGGTTTGTTATGACTTCCTTAAGCTGGCTGCTGCTCTCCGTAGCCGGCTGCCTGCCCTTTTATCTGAGCGGCGAGATCCCGCATTTTACGGATGCCCTTTTTGAATGCATCTCGGGCTTTACCACCACCGGTGCCTCTGTCGTCCCGGCCGTGGAAGACTTGTCCCGCTGCATGAATTTCTGGCGCTGCCTGATCCAGTTGATCGGCGGTATGGGCGTGCTGGTCTTTATGCTGGCCCTGATCCCCTCTACCGGCGGGCAGGATCTGTACATCATGAAAGCGGAAAGCCCCGGTCCGTCTGTCGGCAAAATGGCGCCCAAAGTAAGACAGACTGCGTTTTATTTATATATCATCTACTTTGCCTTAACTGCTTTAGAGATCATATGCCTGCTGCTTGCCGGTGCCCCTCTCTTTGACAGCGTATGCACCGCATTTACCACCACCAGCACCGGCGGCTTCGGCGTGCGCAATACCTCACTGATGGACTATTCCCCTGCCGTGCAGTATGTTGTATCCGTCTTTCTGTTCCTGGCCGGTCTGAACTATAACTTCTTTTTCTGCCTCTGGCTGCGGAAATGGAAAGAAGCCTTCGGCTCCGATGAGATCCGCGCCTATACCGTGATCTTCTGGCTCTCCACGGCATTGATCACCTACAACATCATACTGAATAATGATTACGGTCCGGAAGAAGGTTTCCGCCACGCATTCCTGCAGGTGGGCTCCATTATGACGACTGCCGGCTTTTCCTCTGCCGACTTTGACCATTGGCACGCCTTCTCCCGTGAGATCCTGATATTGCTTATGCTGATCGGCGGCTGCGCCGGATCGACCTGCGGCGGCATCAAGGTCTCCCGCATCCTGATCTATTTAAAGACCGTAAAAAAAGAACTGTCACAACTCTGTCACCCGAGAAGCGTAAAGATCCTGAAGATCGAAGGGCGCGCCATCTCCCATTCCGTACTGCGCTCCGCCAATATCTTCCTGATCACCTATATCTCGATCTTTGTGGTGTCCATGCTGCTGATCAGCGCGGAAGGGCATGATTTTACAACAAACTTTACTGCCATCGCCTCCGCCATCGGAAATATCGGCCCGGGCTTCTCCCTGGTCGGCCCTACAAGAAATTTTGCATTCTTTACCGATCTCTCCAAATATGTGCTGATGTTTGACATGCTTGCCGGGCGTCTGGAACTGTTTCCGCTGCTGGTGCTCTTAAGCCCGGAAACCTGGAACCGGAGATAACGCGTGCTTCCGCGCTTTTACGGGCTTATCCGAGATAAGCGACCACTTCCACCTCGCAGAGCACATTCTTTGGCAGCGTCTTGACCGCCACGCAGCTTCTGGCCGGCTTCTCTGTAAAGTACTTCTCATAAACCGCATTAAACGCTGCAAAATCCCCCATATCCGCAAGAAAACAGGTGGTCTTCACCACATGCGCGTAATCCGTGCCGGCCGCCTTTAAGATCTCGCCCACATTTCGGATCGCCTGCTCTGCCTGTGCTTCGATCCCTTCCGCTTCCACATTTCCGCTCGCCGGATTGATGGGGATCTGTCCGGAAGCGTAAAGCGTATCTCCCGCGATCTTTGCCTGGGAATACGGTCCGATCGCTGCCGGTGCCTTGTCTGTGCTGATTGTTCTGATCATTTTTATAATCCTCCTTGATTGATCATCTGTAACTGTTCCAATCCCTTTGCGTGCAGAACCGTTACGAGATTATTTTTCTTCTTCAAACCGGACGGTCACGTAGAAACCGCGCGGTGTTTCCTCTACCTTTTCCACAACGCCCTCTTTTACATACAGCCGGTCTTTTAATTTATAATTTGCCGACATGGCAAGCGACGGATCGATCGTGTAATAATAACTGCCCGGAAGAAACCCTTCCGTCACGCTCACCTGCTGCCCTGCTTCCAAAAGCCCCGGACGCTCCATCTTAAAATCCATTGTACGCATGTTTTGCCATCACCTCTTATCGTTTTTTTACCTCACCCTGTTCCCAAACAGCGTCAAAAGCATTGATCCATGGGCACGCTGCTTCGGAACGTCCCTGCTTTACGCCTTATACTTGCATACCGGACAGCGCTCCCCGTACCAGTCTGTTTCGTATTCTCCCACCATCTGAAAGCCGGCCTGCTCAAAAGCCGCCCTTGCCTGCGCATTTTCCGTTTTCATCAGGGCATAGACTTCTTCCAGCGCCAGCGCCTTTTTGCCGTATTCCACTGCCCCCCGCATGACCTCCGCGCCGTACCCCCGGTTCTGGTATTTCGACGCGATCATGACATTTAACTGGATATTATAATCCTCCATGCGCTTAAACGCAATGTTCCCGATCAGTTCCATGCCTTCCTTGCGCACCACCGCGTAGCGCAGCGGATAATGCGGCATGCGGTAGTTGCCGATCACGATATCCAGCCTGCGGCGTGCTTCTTCGATGCTGTCAAACATATCATTCGGCAGGTCGTGATTCTCCGGCTCCCTGGAATACGCATACAGCAGTTCCGCATCCCGCTGCACAAACCTGCGCACCGCCAGTCTTTTCGTCGTAAAGATCAGAATATCATCTTTCATAACCCCTTCTCAGCCTTCTTTCCCCATAACGTCTTTTGTGTATTATCCCGCACCATTAGTTACATGGCGATCACTACGCCGCCCGGATTTTCGTAGGTCGTGGTAATGCCGCCGGCATTGATGATCCTGACATCCGTAAAACCGAATTTCTCCGTCAGCACCCTGGCCACCTTCATGCAGAGTTCCTTACTGTCACACTGGGTGATCCGGACTTTTCTGGTGGGATCGATCTTTTTCTTTTCGATATGCCAGAGCATGCGGTTAATGGCACGGTTCATGCCGATGGCCTGGTCGATCTGCTTGATCTCCCCCTGATCACCGATCAGCACAGGCTTGATATTCATGGTCGTCGCCACCAGTGCTTTAATGCCCTTTAAACGCCCGTTCTTTTTGAAGGTCTCCAGATCGTCCAGAACAAAAATAGTCAGCATCTCATCCCGGAATGCCTCTACGCGCTCCACCACTTCATCAAAAGACAGCCCCTCCCCGATCGCCTCTATGATCCTGTCATACAAAAGGTGCTGCCCGGCCGCAGCGCTCTGGGAATCAAAAACATGAATGCGGGCATTCTCATGTTCCTCCTCAAACATCTCCTTTGCCACCATGGCGCTGTTGTACACGCCGCTCAGTTTGGAAGAAAGCGTGATCACATAGTTGTCGCAGTTTTCATCATAAGCACGGTAAAAGGCATCCGGCGAAGGACAGGCCGACTTGGGAAAGCCCGGATCATTTTTGATCAGCCCGATCCACTCCTCCTGGCTTCTGCGCCCGTCATCCGGATACTCCACGCCGCCGATGATGATAGACATCGGCACGCGTGCTATATTTCCTTTTCTCATTTCCAACTTGCTGAAATCGCAGCAGCTGTCTCCGATGATCTTGTAACTCATGTTATCCCTCCTGTTATCGCTTTCTTTCCTATAGTAACCGATTGACCCCTGTTTTTCAATATGCCCGCGCCCAAAAATAAACATCGGACTTCCGCATAAAGAAAGCCGCACCCCGTCAGTTTCCTTTTTCAGTCAGCAGGCCCTCACGGTATGCGTCCAGCAGGCGTTCCAGATCCGTGATGCGTTCCCGCAGTTCCACGCCGATGTCCGTATCCGCCACAAAATGCCTCCGGTAATACTGCTCCACCAGCAGGCTATCCGAGACGATATCCGAGCCCTTCAGCACGGATGCCTCCTTGGATTCAAAGGGCTCGTGCGCCATCAGCCACATGCCATGGGAATTTGCGATCAGCGTATATCCCGCGATCCCTGTCTTGGACTGGTATGCCCTGGAAAAGCCGCCATCGATCACCAGCAGCTTCCCGCCGCATTTTAAGGGCGTATCTCCTTTTTTTACCTCCACAGGCACGTGCCCGTTGATGATATGTGCACCGGCCGGGTCCAGCCCGAATTCCTCCAGTATGCGGTCCAGGACTTCCTCTTTTTCATATAAAGCATAATAGCTGTTTTTCTTTTCCTTTGCCACCCCGGGATCATCTATAAAATAGGACTCAAAGGTTGCCATCTTATCCTTTCCGAATACCGGTGAGGCCGCCCCGCACCAGATATACCACATGATATCCTGTCCCCTGAGGCGTTCCTCCCTGTCCTCCTCCGCATAAAATCCCTTGCGCGCATAAGACTCCAGCGCATCATACAGCGCCCGTCCCGCATATTCCTTTCCAAAGATGCTGACCTTCTTAAAGCTCCCGTCCTCATTCAGCGGCACGCAGCCATGATAGAGCAGGTTGCCGTTATGCACTTTATACAGGCTGCCCTTGGTAAACAAAAAACGCACATGCTTCTGCAGTTTTTCACTGTGCAGGAATGCCTGTTTCAGTTTCCCGATCACCACATATTCCTCTGGCGAGAGTTCATACGGATCCGCCGGATCCACAGTAGGAAGATTGGTATCCTTTAGCGGATACTCTTTTCCGCCCAGCAGCACAGTGCCCTTCCCGAAATCAACCTTATCCAGCAGCAGGCGGTCTTCCATGCCGAATTCCGGCCGCCTCCGGATCAACTGTCCTTCCAGTTTTAACTGAATGATGGTAATGGCCTTATGCATTTTCATATCCAGCGCCATGTCCCTGCTGTCATAACCTGCGCCGCAGCGTATCGCAAACGCACTGCAGGGATCATCCCCATAAGTATCCAGTGCAAATGTGGCCAGTGGCACCAGATTGATCCCGTAGCCATCCTCTAAAATGTCCAGATTACCATAGCGCACGGAAAAACGCAGCACGGTCGCGATGCATGCTGCCGAGCCTGCCGCCGCCCCCATCCAACTGATATCATGATTGCCCCATTGGATATCCACGGAATGATAATCCATCAGCGTATCCATGATCAGGTGCGGGCCGGGACCGCGGTCAAAGATATCCCCGACGATATGCAGATGGTCGATCACCAGCCGCTGGATCAGCCTGGACAGTGCCACGATAAACTCCTTTGCCCTGCCGATGCGAATGATCGTGTGGATGATCTCGTTATAATAGCGTTCCTTATCCTCGATCTCCTCTTTCTCCGTGATCAGTTCCTCGATGATATAAGCGAAATCTTTCGGCAGCGCCTTACGCACCTTGGAACGGGTGTATTTGGAAGCCGCCCTCTTTGTCACCTGTACCAGCCGATGCAGCGTGATCTTGTACCAGTCATTTAAACTCTCCTCATCCGGGATCTCCTCCATAATGATGGAAAGCCGCTCTTCCGGATAATAGATCAGGGCAGCCAGTTCTTTCTTATCCCGCTGCGTCAACGTATTGCCAAAGCCCTCATCGATCTTTCTGCGGATCGCCCCGGAACCGTTCTTCAGCACATGGTTGAACTGCTCATATTCCCCATGCAGGTCCGACAGGAAGTGCTCCGTGCCGGCCGGCAGGTTCAAGATGGACTGCAGATTGATGATCTCCGTTGCAGCCGATGCGATCGTCGGATATTGCCTGGATAATTGTTTTAACAGTTTTAATTCCTGTGTCATAGCATCCCTTCCCGTTCTGCCAAAGTTTCTTCCTGCTCTTTTGGCATTACCGTATATATTTTATCATAAAAAGGGCCGGATTCAAACCCCGCTGTTTCCCGGCCGTATCTGCCGTTACAGTATTCCCAGTTCCCGCCGGACGTGTTATAATAAGCAATATCAGATCAAAATAAGAAGGAGGTAATCCCATGTTCACACAATATGTTCTTCCTTACGCGTCAGATGCGCTGGAACCCGCCATCGATGCCCTGACGGTAGAAACACATCACGGCAAACACCACGCTGCCTATACAGCCAACCTAAATGCCAATGCGGAAAAGGCCGGCGTGGCAGACCGCTCCATTGAGGAGGTGCTGCGCAATCTGGATCAGATCGCGGATCCTGCGCTGCGTACAGCAGTCAGAAACAATGGCGGAGGTTTTTATAACCACAATCTCTATTTTTCCACGCTCTCTCCGGATGCCGCTCATGCCCCGGAAGGGAAACTGGCCGAAAAGATCCATGCCGTCTTTGGCAGCCTGGATGCCCTGAAAGAGGAACTCTCGAAAAAAGCCGCTGCACAGTTCGGCTCCGGCTGGGCCTGGCTGTCCGCCAACAAAGCCGGTGACCTGCTCGTGAGCAGTTCTCCCAATCAGGACAATCCTTTAAGCGAGGGCACGGAATATACCCCCATCATTGCACTGGATGTATGGGAACACGCATACTATCTGAAATACAAAAACCTGCGTGCTGATTATATCAAAGCCTTCTTTGAAGTATTGGACTGGAAGAAAGTTTCTGCACTGTATGATGAGATCACAGCTTAACCGCATATACCGCAGCCGGAAGTCTTATAGTAAGCGCAATAAATAATTGCGCTTACTATAGTTCCGCGAGGATGCGCACGGATTTTGTAAGGAAATATGCCGCTTTCAGCGGCCAAATTTTTTTGATTTCAAAAATCCCCAACCGGCTCGTGTTCACAGCGCTGAAATATGTTTGGAACCGGACACAGCCGACCGGCGAACCGGCTCTTGCGAAGAATTGGGGATCACTTACATTATACACCATTTCCGTTCAGAAAACCATCCTCTGAAGGCAATTATATTGTTATCACACTGTTACTATTCACAGTCGAAGGGCTGTGAATAGTAACATCACACTGCCATTGCGCGGCATCAGCCTAAGCAGTAACACTATATTTCCTCTGCTGTCCGGTTCACCGGCCGGCTGCAGATGATCGTCAGGTTTCCGTTCCGTGTCCTGATCGCATCCAGAAATTCCTTCTCCTGTTTTGCATCCTTTAAGGTAATGCGGTAATTCAGTTCAAAGATGCTGCCCAGATCCGTTGTTTTTACCCTGATCAGTTCAAAACTGCGCAGATATTTCTCGAACAGATCCTCAAACACCGTAATATAATCCAGATTTTCCGGGATCAATACTTTCAGATGCTTCTCTTTGATCCCCATCTCGCCAAAACCGCTGATGCTCAGCAGAAAATAAGCCACGCCTACGACTGCCACCACTGCAGCGCTGTAAAGCACGTAGCCCATGCCATTGGCCAGCCCCACTGCCATCGCAAAGAAGATAGACGTGATATCTTTTGCGCTCCCCGGCGCCGAACGGAAACGGATCAGGGAAAATGCCCCCATCACTGCTACCGAGGCTCCCAGATTGCCATTGACCACCGTGATCACTACCTGCACCAGTGCCGGCAGGATCACCAGCGCCACCACAAAGTTTTTGCTGTAATCCGAACGGAACATATAGAGAAACGCGATCACCATGCCGCAGAGCATAGAAGCGATCAAGCTGATCAGTGCTCCCCGTGCCGTCAGTTCCCCTGCTGCATTGACCAGATAACTTGTAAACATATCCTTTCCTCTCCTCAGATACCTGCTGCCAGACCGGCCTGGTAAACTTTACCGTATTTTGAAAACGAGGTCGAAAATATCCGCAGTTCCGCAAGAATCTCCGCAAACCAAAGCGGCAGCGCTATCGGTGCTTTGATCTCCAAAAGACAGCGCTCCCGCGGATCCAGCAGCGTCCCCGCATCACCGTCTCCCAAATGCAGCCGTTCCCTGCGGCTGCGGATATGCCGGTCCATCGTAAAACGGATCTCCTCATTTTCCTTCAGCATGTACGCCTTTCTGTCATAGGCCAGAAACACGCAGGGCTGCAGATGATAATACCGCAGCATATGATCGATCTCCCGAAGGATCTGGCAGTCAAACGCTTCCGGATATGCCCCGCCTGCCGTATAGTCCTCTGCTGCCTGATACGGCAGTTCCACCCTGCGCTTATAGACCACGCCCTGCCACTTCTTCTTCATCTCCAGATACACCATGTCTTCCGGTGCCGGCGTATGATAGGCGCGCAGGCGCAGTTTTTCCTTATAAGGCGGCTTTTCCAAAGATGTGCGGATCAGGTCGTTTCCGGGTGTATCAAAATAGATATTGCTGATGGTATATTCCCCATAGGCATCCGGACAGATCCGCTCTCCCAGCCGCGCCAACAGTATTTCGCTCTGTCTCTCCGTGATATAATATTTCTTTTCCACACGCTTGAATATGCCTGCCATGCTATCCCCCGTATGCGGTGGCTGAAAACAAACAGATCCCTTCCGCATAAAACCGCAGATGCATTTCCATCTGCTTTACGCATGAAAAAGAGCGGATATCGCATCCGCCCTTTCCCATAAGATCCCGTTTGGGATCAGTCATCATCCACGCTGTAGTTCGGTGCCTCTTTCGTGATCTGGATATCATGCGGGTGGCTTTCCTTTAAGGACGCAGCGGAAATCTTGATAAAACGCGACTTCTCCTGCAGCGTAGGAATATCCTTTGCACCACAGTATCCCATACCGGCCTTCAGACCGCCCATCAGCTGATATACGGTATCCTCTACCGTGCCCTTGTATGCTACACGGCCTTCCACACCTTCCGGCACTAGTTTCTTTGCATTTTCCTGGAAATAACGGTCTTTGCTGCCGTTCTCCATGGCAGAGATGGAACCCATGCCACGATACACCTTATATTTACGTCCCTGGAACAGTTCAAAGGTTCCCGGGCTTTCATCGCAGCCCGCAAAGATGGAACCCATCATACATACACTGCCGCCTGCCGCGATCGCCTTGGTCAGATCACCGGAATACTTGATACCGCCATCCGCAATGATCGGAATCCCGTATTCCTTTGCCACAGCATAAGCATCCATGATCGCTGTCACCTGCGGCACGCCGATGCCTGCCACGATACGTGTCGTACAGATGGAACCCGGCCCGATACCTACCTTGACCGCATCCACGCCTGCTTCGATCAGCGCTTTGGTCGCCTCACCGGTCGCCACGTTGCCTGCGATCAGCTGCAATTTCGGATACTTCTCCTTGATCATCTTTACACAGTTGATGACATTCATGGAATGACCATGTGCGGAATCCAGCACGACCACATCCACGCCCACTTTCATCAATGCATCCACACGGTCCAGAACATTTGCCGTGATGCCGACTGCAGCACCGCACAGCAAGCGTCCCTGCGCATCCTTTGCTGCCAGCGGATACTTGATCGCCTTCTCGATATCCTTGATGGTGATCAGCCCCTTCAGAGAGAAATCATCATCTACAATGGGAAGCTTCTCTTTGCGGGAAGCCGCCAGGATCTTCTTTGCTTCCTCCAGTGTAATGCCTTCTTTTGCTGTGACCAGATTTTCGCTGGTCATGGATTCACGGATCTTCTTGCTGAAGTCCGTCTCAAACTTCAGATCGCGGTTGGTGATGATGCCCACCAGTTTCCTGCCCTCTGTAATGGGCACGCCGCTGATCCGGTATTTCGCCATCAGCGCATCCGCATCCGCCAGTGTATGATCCGGGGAAAGTGAAAACGGATCGGTAATAACGCCGTTCTCCGAACGTTTTACCTTATCCACCTCGTCCGCCTGCTCCTCGATGCTCATATTTTTGTGGATGATGCCGATACCGCCCTGTCTCGCCATGGCGATCGCCATGCGGTGCTCCGTCACCGTGTCCATACCGGCGCTCATCATCGGTATGTTGAGCCTGATCTCTTTTGTCAGATGCGTTGCCAAGTCCACCTGGTTCGGGATCACTTCCGAATATCCCGGTACCAGCAGGACATCATCAAATGTAATACCATCTCCTATGATCTGTCCCATACGCTCTCCTCTCTATTGCTAAATCTCTTTGATTATACCGGAAGTTCTTCATATCCGTATTTTGGATATTCAGAACTTCTGCATACACCGCACGGTGTAACATACAAGATTCCATTGATTTGTCCGTGCGGGTATAATGCTACCTGTTTTACTTTTCTAACTCTTTTTTTAGTCAAAAAATACTTTTCTGGGTGCATTGTTTTGTACTATCTTAACAAAATCCGCGGGTAAGTCAAGCAGAATTTTACTTTTTCCTTCATAAATTAACGCATAAGGGATATGATCCTCCGCCGGATCCAGGCTCCAATAGTCCACAACATTCAGATCCCTTTTGTTATAATCCGCCAGACGGTACGAATTGGCCGGTACCAGCAGTTCGATCTTTTCCAGATCGTACACTGCCACATCCTTGCGCTTTTCCCTGGCCATAATCTTCGATACCGTGATCTGCTTATCACAATACAGATATTCATACTCCAGATCGGTCAGCGGGTAGATAAAATAACGGTAGATCAGTGCCAGGATCAGAGCCACCACAATAAAGATCTGCAGCACAAACACCCCTGCCAGAGCCACCAGCGCGATCACGGCAATGCACAGCACCCGCACTGCCTTGTCCTTTCCGGTCACCTCTTTTTTTACCAGATACTCCATATACGAATCCATAGTCTTTCCTCCTGTACCAGAAATTCTCAATATCCGTACTATGGATATTCAGGACTTCTGCATATACCGCGCGGCATAACATGCAGGATCCCAATGATTTGTTCGCGCGTGTATAATGATATTTCCTATAAATATATCATTTTATACCTTTAAAAACAAGTCATACACAGAACTTTCAGACCGTTTCGGATAATATCTCCTGCTTCCGGCACCGGTTGACAGAAACATGTTCTTTCCATTAAGATATAGTAGATATGATCTTTAAAAAAACCGGAGGGATCCCTGATGAAAGAACAGTTATATACCATTCCTTTGAATGATGCCGTAAATGCAGACGATGAATGCGCTTTCTGCTTTGTGGAACGTTCTCTGGAACAGGACAGCCTCGACTTTGTGCTGGGTTCCTGTGCTTCCTACATGGAAAGCGATGTGCGCGCCATTACCGATGCCGCGGGCTTCTGCCGGGAACATTTCAAAAAAATGTTTGATTACGGAAATACCCTGGGCAACGGCTGGATCCTGAAGACGCACTTCATGAGCATCCGCCGCGAGTTTGAAAATGAAGTAAAACGCTTTCGCCCCGGCAAGTTAAGCCTGGCAGACCGCTTAAAGAAAAAAACTTCTGAAAACAGCATGGTCAACTGGGTGAACGCCAAAAAGAAAAGCTGCTATGTCTGCCGGCACAGCCGGGAAATCTACGAGCGCTATATCGACACCTTTTTCATCATGTACAAAAATGACGAAGCCTTCCGTCAGAAGATCCGGGACGGCAAAGGCTTCTGCCTTACGCATTTCGGCGATCTCTGCGCTGCTGCCGATGAAAAACTCTCCGGCACGCAGTTACAGGAATTCTACGATATGCTCTTTCCCCTGATGGAAAAAAACCTTGACCGCATGCAGGAAGATGTCAACTGGCTGATCGAGAAATTTGACTACCGCAACGCCCAGGCCGACTGGAAAACCTCCAAAGACGCCGTACAGCGCGGCATGCAGAAATTAAAGGGCGGCTATCCCGCCGATCCTCCCCTGCAGATGAAAAAATAACCTGACAGTTACGCGTTTCCACCATACCAAAAAAGCCCTTTCCGTTTTTTGCTCCGGAAAGGGCCATTATTTTATTTATCCCACTTGTCTGAAAGCGAATTGATCTGATCCGCAAACCTGCCCAGATCTTTGTTGGCACCGCCTTCGTTTTTGTAGATGACCGCCAGCAGGCGCTGCCCTGCTGCCAACAGGCGCTGGAACACATCGGATACCCGTTTTGCCTTCTTTTTGATCGGCGTGCCCGCAGTTTCGCGGATAAAACTGTTGGTTGCCAGATCAAAACTGGTGCCGCTGTACGGCGCATAGGCTTCATAGCCGTATTCTTTCTGCAGGCACTCCGCAAAGAGATTTGCGTTATCATCATCACCGTGTACCACAAATACACGCTGCGGTTTTTCCCCGATCGCCCGGATCCATTCCAGAAGGCCGTTTTTATCCGCATGTCCGCTCATGCCGGCCATCTGCCTGATCTCGGCACGCACCTCTATCGTTTCACCAAAAAGTTTCACTTCTTTTTCACCATCTATGATGATCCGTCCGAGCGTCCCCACTGCCTGATATCCTACAAAGAGGATCGTGGATTCCGGCCGCCACAGATTATGCTTCAGGTGATGACGGATACGGCCGGCATCGCACATGCCGGAAGCCGAAATGATCACCTTCGGTTCCGAATCAAAATTGATCATCTTGGACTCATCACTGGTAATGCTCAGGTTCAGCCCCGGAAACGTGATCGGATTGATCCCTTTATGCACCAGCGCCAGGGCTTCCTCCGAAAAACAGTTTTCCACATTTTTCTTAAAGACCTCCGTGGCCTCTACTGCCAGCGGCGAGTCTACATAGACCGGAAAATTCGGAAACTCCGGCACCAGCTTCCGCGCCTTGATCTCCCGGATGTAATACAGCATCTCCTGCGTCCGCCCTACCGCAAAGGAAGGGATCACCAGATTGCCGCCCTTTTTCAGGGTATGCGTGATCACATCTGCCAGCTCCTGCACGTAATCCGGCCGCTCCGTGGTGTGGTAACGGGTACCATAGGTGGATTCCATGATCACATAATCCGCACCCTTCACATATTGCGGATCCCGGATCAGCGTGCTCTTTTTATTGCCGATATCACCGGAAAAGACCAGTTTTTTGGTCACATTCCCTTCGGTGATCCATAATTCTATACTGGCCGAACCCAGCAGGTGTCCTACATCCGTAAAACGGAACTGTATGCCTTCACACAGATCATAGATCTCGTCATAATGAAAAGGTACCAGCCTGCGGATCGTGCCTACGGCATCCTCCATGGTGTATAACGGCTCCACGACAGCATTGCTGCTGCTGCGCTGTGCCTTGCGGTTTTTCCATTCTGCCTCCTGCATCTGGATATGCGCACAGTCACGCAGCATGATGGAACACAGATCCACCGTGGCATCCGTGGCCATGATCTGTCCGCGGAACCCCCTTGCATACAAAAGCGGCAGAAGACCGGAATGGTCGATATGCGCATGGGACAGCAGCACATAATCGATCAGCCCCTCTTCCACCGGCAGTTCCGCATTCTCATAAACATCATTGCCCTGCTCCATACCATAGTCCAACAGGATATGCTTCCCGCAGGCCTCGATATAATGGCAGCTGCCTGTCACTTCATGATCCGCTCCAATAAATGTCAGTTTCATCCGTAACCCTCCATAACATTCCCATCATATCCCAGAAACTCCTGATATTTGTATTTTGCCGTAAAAGCAGTCATTTATTGCGCTTACGATAGCACTTCTGTATATACCGGGCGGTATAACATGCCGGATCCCATTGATCTGCTCTCATGAGTACAGACCGAGCATCCCGTATCGCAGATCAATATATCATCCGTATCCCCCCGGGTATGACCGTAAATCTGTTGACCTCCCGCCCGATGCCGTGCTCTCCGTCCAGCGACCAGTCCGGCGACTGGCTGCAGGTAATGATCGCCTGATCTGTCCTGCAGAACTGTACATGGGGCGTATCATAATTCTGCTCCAATAAGGCCTGCACAATGCTGCGCAGCTGCAGCAGGTCATGCGGACGCGAGATCATCAGGATCTCAAAGAAACCGTCACCAAGATCCACTTTGCTGTTGTCCAGCGTCATCACACCGCCAAGCGAAAACGTATTGCAGATAGCCACAAACATATAGTTGTCTTCATAAACATGCCCTTCCATGGAAATGCGCATATGGAAGGAATGCAGCGATGTCAGGTCTTTCATGCCCTCCAGCAGATAGGCAAAATGCCCGATCAGGTTTTTGTACCGCTGCGGTGTTTCATAGGAAGCCTTTGTAAATATCCCGCAAGAAGCGGTATAAACAAAATAACGTCCGTTAAACGTCCCGATATCCAGCGGATGCACCTGCCCCGTCATAACCCGCTCGGCTGCCTCCACCGGATCCGATGGCAGCCCCAGGCTGGACGCAAAGTCATTGGTAGAGCCTGCCGGTATGTAGCCCAATGGCTTGTCCCAGGATATCTCACGGCAGCCGGCGATCACTTCATTTAAGGTGCCATCCCCGCCCATGCAGACGATACGGTCGATCTCATCATCCACATGCTCGGCAACCAGGCGCACCGCATCACCGCTTTCCCTGGTAAAACAGACGATCGTTTCATATCCGTAATCCGAAAAAGTAAGGATAATATCACTTAATGCACTGTCTTTTTTCCGCACGCCCGCGCGCGGGTTAATGATAAATAATAGTTTACTGTATGTGCTCATAAGGTTATTATACACCTTTCCTATGGAAACAACAACAAAAAAGCACCCGCAGCGGTGCTTTTCATAAAAGATCCTGTTACTGTTCATCTAACGGATACCGTCCTGCCCATCTCGCTTCGTTTGATCAGCAGAAAGCGGTATCGCGGGAGGTTCTGAATCGTTGCATTTCCTTTTACTTTGGATTGATCGTTACATACAGACGCTTTGTACCAAACTGTAAGGCTTCTTCATGCGTATTGAAGAAAATATCGATATGATTATTGTTTACCTTGCCGCCACAGTCTTCCGCGATATATGTTCCCATACCTTCGATGCTGACTTCCGATCCATACGGGATCACGGAAGGATCCACAGCGATCGTTCTCCCTGCCATCGGTACCGTACCTGTCGCCGTATGTGCCTCACCACCGGTCACCTCAGGGCTGTACTGCCCGCAGCATTTCTGGCAGGGGCAATATGCCGTACAGGTAAACAGCACTGCCTGACCGTTCAGCTTTGCGTAATCCACGGAATCTACCACGTGCTCCCCCAGCACATAACCTACCATGCCGTCATACTGCACCATGGTATAACCGCCATTTTTCCCAAGAACCGTTACATCCGTACCAACCGGCAGCGTAGCCATCAGATTATCCGCTTCATCCGGCGTACTGCGCATATTGGTCATCACACCGATCTGATAAGAGATCTGCGGTGTCACGGTCGGCCGCTCCTCCGGTTTTATTGCCTGCACCTGAGCCGTTTCCTGCGCCATGGCAGCGGTAGCCGTTGATGTCACCCGCCGGCTGCCTGTCCCTACTTTACCGGCAGATAGTATGGATACACCCATAAACGCCCTTGCGGTCATTGAGCCCGTCGATGTCTCTGTGGTCTTTTCAACTGCTGCCACACTGGCGGCCACTGAAACCGTCCTCTTGTCCAGGTCTAAATTCTTACTGTAAACATACCCTTCCTGCCCCTGGTACTTCACATGATAATATCCGTTCTCTCCCTCATCCAGATAGATCACTTCCGCCCCCACCGGGATCAATGAGATCCTTGTGCCGCCGGAGGATGCCGTAGCGCGAAAATTTGAATTGTAGATCACCGGCATTCTGACTTCCGCAGTCTTCGCAACATTCGTCGTGGAACGGCTCACTGCCGGCGAATAGGAAACCTGTGAGAACACACCGCTCGTCATATTCTGGTTGATAACAGAAATTCTTCTGGTAACGGAAACCGGTCTTGCAGCCGGCGTTTCCGAAATGGCCTTCGTTTCCGGAGCCGGCACAACAAACTGCTCCCCACTCTTCCGCAGACAGTTGGAATAAATATATCCTTTCGTCCCATCATAATCAACCAGGCTGTAGCCGTTGGTTTCTGCACCTACACGCTGCACCATGGCACCGTAAGGCACAGTCATTACCCACTGCCCCTCAACGGAAGGTGTCTTGCGCATATTTGCCCGCGCAGTCACTTCGTACAGGTATTCATCTGCCGCCCTGCCGTTGCTGCTCTCAAAACCAAATACCATGATCATGAGCAGCGCTGCCAGCAAAACAGTTACGTAAATATTTCGTTTCATAAGCATTTTTGTAACAATTTGTAACAATTTCGTAATATTCATGTATGATACTATCAATCCGGCAATCTGTCAACCGCTAGATGTCGGTTGTTTTCAAACTCAAAAAAAGCACATTTTGTGCTTTTTGCATAATTGTTTACATAATATTTCCGCAAAATCTACAAATCAGTTCAAAGTATCCCCTTTGTTACTATAAGCCTCTGTCTTTACAAACAAAAAAACAGCAGTCTGCACCGCTGTTTTTCATACGAATTTCTGTCTGATATCTATGAATCTTCTGTTCCGCTGTTTTTATTCAGGAAACAAACATCCTGTTTTTTATCCCGACGGCGTATCCCTCGGATCATTCAAAGCACCCTGCCAGTTCCACGACCGCTTTCTGCTCATCCAAGCCGTCCGCCACCAGATCAAAACTCCAGCCTTTTGTAAAATGGAGTATCGTCATACCCATAATGCTCTTCATATTGATGTTCTTTTCATCCGACTCGATGCGCAGCGCACAATCGTAATGGCAGGCAGACTGTACCAGATACGGAACAATATCCGTGCCGAATTCTTTCTCTACTCTGATGGTTCTTCTGATCATCTCTCCACTTCCTTTGCTGTTATTTTGCCCCCAAAACATCCCCAACAAAAGTGTGAAGTCCTTATAATATCTTATAGTAAGTCAGCAAGTCCTTTTCAGTAAAAAAGTGCTGAATCATCAGCACTTTTCAAGCGATAGACGGGACTCGAACCCGCGAGCTCAACCTTGGCAAGGTCGTGTGCTACCAACTGCACCACTATCGCATTTTTTATTTCCTGTCCGAACGACAAAAATTATATTACTCTTATATCCTCATTTTGTCAATACCTTTTTTGATTTTTATTATTTATTTTTTTATTTGCTTTTTGCTCGCCGCTAAAGCCCTGTGATCAGTTCCTGTC
>JAFUUX010000066.1 GCA_017471325.1 Lachnospiraceae bacterium
GGATTAGCTGCATGCAGCAGTGAAAACAGCAGAGCATTTCCTACAACCGCTATAGCAGGATTTTTATATCCCCTTCTTAGTCTCTGATACAGAAAGCCCCTGCAAAGTAATTCTTCTGCACCGGACTGTATAAATACAACTATAAAAAGTGGTATTACCTGCGATAGATTTAATGAATCAAAATAAATATAGATATCTTTATGCAGCAAAGCCACCATAATGCAAAATGCATTTTGGGCAAAACCAATTAAAAGACCTAAAAGCAGGTATTTCACGGTATTTCCTTTGCAAGAAGGTGTTAAAGCATTAATTATTGGTCTGTTTTTTTTGATAAAGTAGCAATAAAGTAAAGCTATAATCCAAACTCCCAGGAGGGAGAAATATTGTTGAAATATTGTTAGAAAATCGACATTGTTATCGTTGATAATCGGTTTCATTAAAATCCCAGAGATTACGAGAACTCCCGTCTGCCCAACAAACGCCATCACAATTGTCAATATAAGCGGAATAAAAAAGAAATCATTCCATTTATACTGATCCGTGTGCAGGTTCTTAAAAAAGTTTTTCTGTTCGTTGTTGTTTTCTGCCATATCAAGGTCCTCTCTTTCAAGCGAATCATTCTACATATATAATTGTAACACATAATACCGTTAAAATAAAAGTTTTTTTATCTGATAAAGTCTATAAGAAGATATGGAGTGAACCGGCACCTAAAGATAAGTATTTCCTAAACTATAGTAAACGACAAAACTATTTTCGTGTTGTCGTTTACTGCGCCGGATTTTGGCCGCTGAAAGCGGCATATTTCCTTACAAAATCCGTGCGCATCCTCGCGGAGCGTTATAGTAAGCGCAATTATTTATTGCGCTTACTATAGTTCATCGATCACGGCTTTATCCACAACGGAAACCTCCAGTAATGTTTTTGATCGATCCAAAGCCGATTATACAGGGCTTTCGGCAAAAATCAAAAAATCAAGCAAGCCTGCTTCCTTGCGGGGACGGGGGAAGTATGGTATAATCATAAGTGGTAGTCTGTAAACCAACGCAAGGAACAGGGGGCGGGCGATTGGCCCGGGTTAACGAAATGGAGGAGTAGCAATGCAGATTGAATTAAATCCGGATGTAAAAGGAATCCTCGTTATTTTATTTTTTGGCGCGATCTATGTGGTCGGAACGGCGTTGGATTACCTGGTTTTGAGCTTCGGTATTTCCGGAGTACTGAAAAAGTGTGAACGGAAACCATGGCAGGGATTTGTGCCGGTACTTCGTTATTATCGTCTCAGCGAATGCGTCAACCGGGAGCATGAAGGCCGCGTCTATATGCTGCTGTTAGTTCTGAATACGGTGATGTCACCTTTGCTGAACAATGCCAACAGTTCTGTTTTCGGGCTGAGTACCACAGAAGATCCCCTGTCCAAGTCTTATCTGTTTGTTTCAACGATTTCGATAGGTGTGGCTCTCTGCGCGCTCGTTTATGACATCCGTATTATGTGCGGGCTGTGCGAGATGTTCGGACAGAAGAAACGTTGGGTGGCACTTTTGGAGTTCCCCGGTGTCGGAAGCTGGATCCTGTTATGGTGGGGACGATCCAAAAAATTCCCGCCGGTGGGGCTGCAAAAAGAACAGAGCATAGTCGGTGCGGAAGACAGTGGTACCGAACTTTCGGCGTTGAAGGACGGGCTGACTGTTAATATCCGGGAACGCAGAGCCAGGGACGGATTTAAGGAAAAAGTATTGCTGCGGGATATCCACCTGAACATCCCGAAGGGACATCTGGTGCTGCTGCTGGGCGGTTCCGGTGCGGGCAAGACGACCTTCTTAAATGCCGTGACCGGATACGAACCGGCGGATGCGGATATTCTGCTGGGAGAACATAATGTGTACAAACAATACGATTCCATGAAGTATGATGTGGGATTTGTTCCTCAATCGGATTTGATGCGCGGAAATGATACGGTACTGAGCACCCTGATGGATGCAGCGATCCTGCGTCTGCCGGGGGATATGACATCGAAACAGCGCCGGGAACGTGTGCAGGAAGTGCTGGAGAGTATGGGCCTTTCCATGCTGGGCAACACCCTGGTGGAAAAACTGTCCGGAGGTCAGCGCAAGCGTCTGTCCATTGCACTGGAGATCATCTCCGACCCGATGCTGTTCATCCTGGATGAGCCGGACAGCGGGCTGGATGGTGTGGTAGCCAGAGGACTGTTTGAAAAACTGCGTTCCATCGCAGACGAAGGCAAGATCGTGGTGGTCATCACGCACACACCGGATCGTGTCATTGACCTGTTTGATGATGTGATCGTTCTGGCCAAGGATGTGGACCGGACGGGACGCCTTGCTTATTACGGGCCCGTGGATGATGCGTTTGCATTTTTCGGTAAGAACAATATGGAGGATATCCTTCGTACGATCAATCAGAAGGAGGAAGGCGGCGAGGGCCGGGCAACCGAGTATGTTGGACGATATGCACATCTGCTGCAGCAGAAAGCATCTTGAGAACCGATACAAAGAATCTATGGTATTCGTGTGAGGGAGAACGGAAATGAGCGAGAAAAAACAGGAAATGTATGTGGCGGAAAGAGATAAGACGCAGTTGAAGCACAAAGGGAGACTTCCGCAGACCGGAGTATATCTGGGAAAGTTGTTCCGTATGTTTATTTTTCAGAGTGACTGGAAGGTGTTTCCGATGGCTGCGGTTATCGCCGGCCTGGTCTGCTATGTTGTCGGTGACGGGTTGTTTCGGAGCATGGAAGGAACGCTGCTGGGGACCTTTGCGGTATCGTGTATCTGTATCTGGAACGGATTTTTCAATTCGATCCAGGTGATCTGCCGCGAGCGTGCGATCATCAAGAGGGAGCATCGCTCCGGTATGCATATCACATCGTATGTCCTGGCACATATGATCTATCAGGCATGCCTGTGCCTCGGACAGACGTTGGTGACGCTTTATGTTTGTATCCTGATGAAAGTACAGTTTCCGGTGCGGTCGCTGATCACCGGAAATGTTCTGGTCGACATCGGTATCACCGTATTTCTGACGACCTATGCAGCGGATATGATGAGCCTGATGGTATCGGCATTTGTGCGTTCCACGACTACGGCAATGACGGTCATGCCGTTTCTGCTGATCTTTCAACTGGTGTTTTCCGGCGGGTTCTTTTCCCTCACCGGGACGGCGGAAAAACTGACCAATTTTACCGTGGCCAAATGGGGGCTGACCGCGCTGTGTTCCCAGGGAGCCTATAACGAACTGCCGATGGTCTCGATGTGGAACAGTATGACCAAACTCCGTAACCTGGAGGTGGAAGGGCAGAAACCTGTCCAGATCCTGATCGATATGGCGGAGGAACAGGAGGGCGGCAAGGAAGCGATTATGCTTAAATGCGCCGAGTACAATCGGAACCCCAACTATGATGCAGTACCGGAACAGGTGCTACTTTGCTGGAGCAGGCTGATACTGTTCATCCTGATCTTTGCCAGCCTGTCGGTGGCCTCTCTGGAGTACGTGGATAAAGATAAACGATAGATCCGAAACGGAAAGAGAACATATGAGATTACTGATCGTAAGACACGGAGATCCGGATTATCAAAACGATGCACTGACGGAGCAGGGGTGGAAGGAAGCCGAAGCTCAAAGACGGCGAAGAGAGTTTTCTGATCATAGTTGATGCAGACGGGGATGCATCGGCAGTGATTTAAACATGATAAGTTTTGTATAATGAGCAGAAGGGATGTGTTTATGAGGAAATTTAAGGATTTGGCATTATCAATAGTTGCATTATTTGTTTCATATGGAGTATATAGGTTAAGTGCTCACCTTCTTAGTTCGATAGACAGTGAGTTTCTGGTGGACTTTCTGGTGCAGTTAGTCTTTGCGATTGCGATTTTTCTGTCAGTTCTGGTGCTAAAGAAAACGTGGATTTTTCGGCCGAATATGCGTAAGATGAAAGTCGGATGGACAGCCGCATTGGTATTGCTGCTTTCGACTGCCGGTGCTGCCATTCAGGCTATTGATAAGATCCCGAGTATATCCGTTACAGGCGTTGATTTAGTTTTATTTTTGGCCAAAAATCTACTAATTGGATTCTGTGAAGAATCTCTTTTCCGTGGACTTATCCAGAATTCTTTTCATGATATTTTCGGGGAGGATGACACGCCACATGTATTTCTGGGTGTGATATGTGGGGCATTCTGCTTTGGTGCCATGCATCTTACCAATGCTCTAAAGCCGGAAGTTAGCTTCAGCGGA
>JAFUUX010000067.1 GCA_017471325.1 Lachnospiraceae bacterium
ATACCACATCCGTCATATCTGCATAGATAAAGTGGATCCTGTCCTTGATATGGGCTACATTTCCGTAATCCACTACGGACTTGCGCCGTAAGATACCATATACTTCATAGCCTTTTGATAAAAGCAACTCTGATAAAAAAGAACCGTCCTGTCCGTTGATACCCGTGATCAATGCATGTTTCATTTCTCTTCCTCCTCTTTCTGATACCATGACCGATACAATATCATGTATACATAAAATAAAGTATATCCTAAATATATAAAAATGTAAACCAAATGTTACAACGTGCCGGCCGGTGCGCAAAGCAAACAGTTCCCTGTTATTTTGCCCCTCTCGGCCGCAGCACCTCGCCCAGGGTTTTTAAGATCAGCTTCAGATCACCTGCGATCGTCCAGCTGTTGATATACTGCAGATCCAGTTTGATAACCTCCTCAAAGTCCGTGATCTCACTTCTGCCGCTGGTCTGCCAGAGCCCCGTGATCCCCGGCTTCATGGCAAGCCTGGCTCTGTGGTGCAGTTTGTACTGCTCCCACTCATCTACCGTGGGCGGCCGTGTCCCTACCAAAGACATATCACCTTTCAACACATTCCAAAACTGCGGAAATTCATCAATAGAGGTCTTCCGGATAAACCAGCCGATGCCATGCTTTTTTCCGTCTTTCCCGCTGCCCAGGATACGGGGATCATTATCCATCTTAAACATCAGCCCCGTCATGGTATTACTGCCCATCAGTTCCTGCTTGCGTTTTTCCGCATCTTTGTACATGCTGCGGAATTTATAGATCCGGAAGATGCGCCCGTTTTTCCCCACCCTGTCCTGACTGAAAAAGATCGGACCGGGATCGGTGATAAAAATGACCGGACCGACCAGTATCGCCAATACCACCGTGATCGCCAATCCGACTATGGATCCTGCGATATCCAACATCCTTTTTGCAAGAAAACGCTGCGGAGAAACGATATTGATGCTCTCTTCCAGCACGACATTTCCGGCCACCTTATTAATGGTCTGCTCCACATTGCGTTCCGTTTCCATCATGATGCTCCGGTATGTGGTGATCCCCATTGTCGCGCAGCTGTTTAGTATCTCCTCCGGCACATTGATATCTTTCGGCAATTTGATATAAACCGCATCCACCCAGTTGACCTGAATATACGGTATCGTATCCGCGTAATCCGCCACAACCTTCTTACCGCCGATCTCTGTCCCTGCCGCAACACCGTCATCTACTGTCACCAATCCGATCACATCCCATGGTTCATAGATACGTGCCGTAAACTCAGCAAGCACCCCTTCTGCAATGCTGCTGTGCGTCACGATCAGCAAGTGTGCCTGTTTTTTCTTGCGCTTACGCATATAGTACTGCAGAACCGATTTCCAGATGATCCTGGAAAAAAAGATCGCTACTGCCGAGATGAGCGCCATAGTGGCTACAATGATACGCGAAAACTCATTTCCTTCTTTTCGGAAAAAGAGCCACATCATGAGAATGATCATGCAGACCAGAACATATTTTATCACGGATAAGAATTCTTTCAGATATCCGCGCTTTATGATGTTCTTATAACTCTCTGTAAAGATACAGTTGAACAGCGACGTGACCATCAGAACGACAATGACATTCTGATACATCTCGCTGTCAAACAGATGGAAATTCTTCTGCCGTATATAATATGCCAATATATAGGAAAACTGGATCATCAAAGCATCCAACAGGATAAAGTCGATATGCTTGAATATATACCTTTCTTCCTTGATCATACCATCCCCCGTCACCTTTTCACTTTCGTATACCACAAAAATTTGGTATTCGTTATAAAATACCGCTTAAACAGACGTCCCGGATTCTGCACCAGACGGTACAGCCATTCCAGTCCCAGTTTCTGGATCAGCACCGGTGCCCTGCGTATGGTTCCCGCATGGAAATCAAAACCGGCACCCACACCCAGCATCACGCCGCGCAGTTTTCCGGCATGTATGCGCATCCACTTCTCCTGTTTCGGTGCCCCCAGGCCGATCCAGATAAAATCTGCCCCGCTTTCATTGATCTTTGCGACCACCTCTGCGTCTTCTTCCTCCGTCAGTTCACGAAACGGCGGTGAGACCATACCGACGATCTCCATCCAGGGATAGTTTTTCTCCAGATTTTCCCGCAGCTTCTGTATCGTTTTTTCCGTGGAACCGTAAAAATAATGCTTCC
Source organism: Lachnospiraceae bacterium (assembly GCA_017471325.1). Lineage (GTDB taxonomy): Bacteria > Bacillota > Clostridia > Lachnospirales > Lachnospiraceae > NK4A136. The sequence goes on from JAFUUX010000067.1 coordinate 2,203, forward strand.
TGCCGCTCCCCATGCTCTGCCGGAACAGTTCCGCCATCAGATCCGGACCGGCTACCCGTTCCGCCTCTGCATATCCGGCTTCCCGGATGCATTTTGCCACCGGTGCGCCATCCGGAAAGGTCATTGCCGAATGGTTGAGGATCTCTTTATATCCGGGATCATCCGCGGCCATCACCGTCGTATGCACATTGGAAAAACAGATATACTTTCCGGACAACTCTTTCACATGGCCGATCAGGTATTCTGCCACTTCCGTAATATTTGCTGTCGTATAATCCACACCCAGTACAGGTGATCTCATGCTCATCACTGACCGGAATACCACAGGATTTCCACCGCTGCGGACCACCATGTCCGTCCCCTTTACCTGCCCCCCCGCTTCCGCTTCAAAACAGTAGGGGATCCCGTACTGCTCCAAAAGAGCCCCGGCGTCTTCCCCCAGCGCCTTTCCGCCGGCAGTGGAAATATATATCATATCTGTTTCCTGTCTGCGGCGCAGCAGCTGCGATCTGTCCTTCCGAAAATCCTCTGCTGTCAATACCTCCTGCACTTTACACTGCACATAGATATCTTTCCATTCATTTCGATATCCGTAATGCTCGATGCTCCACTTCAGCCGCTGCGCTTCCTCCGGCTCCGCTACCAGCAATACGGATGATATCCTCTGTTTCTTCTTCCATTTGTCCGATACCCGTTTTCCGTATCTCCACCGGATCAGCAGGTCAAAAAACATGCCAAATACTATCATCAGTCCCATCACGGTACGGGAAACCCTGCTGGACCAGTTGATAAAATACAAAAACAGTGTAAGACCGATCAGCAAAAGCAGGTGCTGTTTGAAAACCTCCAAAACCTTGTCCCAAAATTCCTGCTTCCATACAGGTACGCGCTTTTTCTTCCTATAAATAAACAGTACCCAGTAAAACAGTATCACGATCGCGTAAAACATTTTATAGAAATCATACTCCCTGGTAGGATTCCAGTAAAAACGGTTTAAGATCACGTAACGGAATAAAAGCGCCAGCGCGTATGCTGCCGTTTCCCCGACCAGACACATGATCAGCATTATATTATTATCGTGGTATGATTCGTTTTTCATTCGTTCTTCCGGTCTCTTTCATTCCAGATTGACATCCGCATTTTTATCAACCATTATATTAACACCTGCCTGAAATGTCAAACCGCCGCAGATCTTTTCCAGACGTCTCAATATTACTTTCCCGTTTTTTTCGGCACACAGCATGCCGCGTATCCTCTCCTGCGCCGCCTCCCCCAGACGCCTGCGCCATGCCGGATCCGTATACAGTTCTTTTAACTGAACTGCCGCATCCTCCGCATCCGGCGCTGCCCAGATGGTTCCTTTACGATACAGGGAATGATCCCATTTTGTCCGTAACAAACGATACGCCACGGGACAGCCGCAGCTTTGATCCAGAAACTCCGCCGTGGAAGAATAATCCGTCGCTACCGCCACACCGCCGTAATTCATCAGTTCTGCCACCGGCAGTCCGAAACCTTCTGCCCTGTGCAGGGAAAGCAATACATCCGCTGCTGCAAGCAGTTCCTGCGTCTCCTGCCAGGACAGTACGCCATCCACCCATATCACATGCCTGCGCCCCTGCAGCTTTCGTTCCAGTTTTCTCCGGTCTGCTTTGGTAAAGCCTTTTCCCTTGATCACCAGATATACATCCTCCGGCACCGTGGGAAATGCCCTGCAGTAAGCCTCCAGTGAGCCGAAGGGATTTTTACGCTCTATGCTGCTGCGCCCGTCATACAGGATCAGGCATAAAAACGCCTCTGCCGGGATCTGATACCGCCGCCTGGCCGCCTGCGCATCCGGCTGCTCCGTGTTTTCTTTACAGATGCCATAATACTGCACCCGGATCGGTTTGTCCGTGACTTTCCGTATCGTTCTGGCGACAAACACTGACGGCACCCAGATCTCATCAAAAAAATCACAGACCTGATGCCACTCCTTTGGCAGTTCCGGCGTTTCCCACAGCCAGAATGCGATATTATAATGCCCGTCCAGCTTCCTTCTGTCAAACTGTTTCAGAAAAGACAGCCACACCGATGGCTGTAAGTGAAAAAGATTGACGGCATAATCCGTCTGTTCCCCCGTTTCCGTCTGCTCCCCTGACCATTCCACTACGTGGTGAAAAGAATACGGCAGATGGACCGCGTCAAA
>JAFUUX010000068.1 GCA_017471325.1 Lachnospiraceae bacterium
AGATCAGCGCTTCCGACATATGCAGTTTCTCCGATAACTCCGGCATGCTGATCCTCTCCCGTCCCAGCATGATATCCAGTAATTCATCCATCCTTTTTCGCTCTGCCTCTCCTTAGAAAAACAATGATGCAATATGATATACAATAGCCGCCAGGATCAGGGCTGTCAGAATATAATAAGCGCCTATCCTTGCGGTCCACTTCAATGAATGTGTTTCATGATACGTGGAAACCACTGCCTGCAGGCAGGGAATATTAAAGGTCACCGCGATGATAAAAGCCAGCGCCTCGGCTTTGGGGATCGCCGCGGCCACGATCTGTGCTATATTATCTGATGTGGCAGCCAACCCTGTCGTTGTATCCACCACGCTCCCGCTGTTTGCAAAGATCGCAGAGAGCACGCCCAGCACGGCTTCCTTAGACACCATGGCCGCAAAGAAGGACATAAAGGTCTGCCATTTCAACCCCACAAAAGCGGATACCGGCTCAATGAAACTGCCGATCTTATACAGGATACTCCCTTCTATCCCTGCCTTTGAGTAACTCAGGAAAAAGAAAATAATGCAGACGATCAGTTCTATGCTGAAGGCTTTCTTAAATACGTCCCACATGCGCATCAGGGAATTCTTGAAGATAAAGCCCCATCTGGGTTTATGATAAGGCGGCATCTCCATTACCATCCCGCTTCTTTTTTCCACGGGATTCAATGTATTCCCGAATATATTTGCCGTAATGATCACATGTACGATCATGACAAGGAGGATCAGCAGCATCACCAGCATCCCGCCGCCGGTTCCAAAGAAAGCATTTGCAAGCGTAGGAATGACCACAAATGTGGCTCCACAGGGTATCGCCCATGCGACTGCGATCGTCATGACTTTCTGACCGTAGGAATCGATCACCCTTGCTCCCGATGTACTGCCCATGGTACAGCCAAACCCCATGATCATGGGCATAAGCGCTTTTCCCTGCAGACCCAGCTTACTCATAGCACCGTCAAATACATAGGAAACCCTTGCCATATACCCCGCTTCCTCCAGTATCCCGAATACAAAGTTCATGGCAAAGATAAATCCCACCATAGAGACCACCCAGCCCAGTGATGTTACCAGCGTCGCTTTGATAAAGTGGATGATCCCCTCCGATACGCCCGCACCCGCCAGCAGATCCACAAGCGGATTTAACAGGCCGGGCAATAACCCGCCCACCGCCATCATCGGAGCCGCTACGATCATGGCCCCCGCCAGCGCCAGTATCATAATTCCAAACGCTACCCATTTACCGCTTCTTGGTCCGATCGCTATCCTGTCAAATTTTGTCAGCAGTTCCGATGCTTTTTTTTCATTTACCACTGCTTCTTCCAGCAGGGCTTCGATCCATGTAAACCTGGCATCACTGGTATATAAAGCGCCTTTGGGATCCACGGAAATATCTTTTTCCCCTTTGATCGCCAATTCCCTTAAGATGGCTTCATCCTCTTCCAGGATCTTCATGGCGATCCATTCCTGCGGACGCCGCTGCGATGCTATCGCTTTTGCTTTTTCCACATATTTTTCAAAAGCCTCCGCTGCTTCGCTGCGTCTGATATTCTCATACAACGCTTCCGCCTTAAGCGTTTTCCCTGTGGCGATCGCGCTTTGCAGATGCTCAAAAAAAGCATCATACGTCTTTTTATCATAGGCTACGATGCTGCACACATTGATCCCCAGTTTATCCGACAGTTTTTGGATATCTATTTTCTTCCCTTTGCTTTCCGCCACATCCATCATGGTCAGCACCAGCATGACAGGTGTTTGTATCCCTGCATAATCTGCCAGCATATACAGGCTCCGTTCCAACTGGGAAGCATCTGCCAGCACACAGACCAGATCCAGATCCGCTCCGGCTACATAATCCCTGGTAACGATCTCCTCATCGGAATTTGCAGATAAAGAATAGGATCCGGGCAGATCCGCCACAGTGTAGGTGATATCTTGATAGGTAAACGTCCCTTCCTTCTTTTCCACGGTTTTCCCCGGCCAGTTTCCCACATGCTGGTGCATACCCGTGAGCATATTGAAAACCGTGGACTTGCCGGAATTCGGCTGCCCCAGCAAGGCGATCTTTCTTGTGTTTCCCATTATGCCACTACCTCCACCTTTATTCTTTCCGATTCATCACGGTTTAATGCGATCATGGTATCCCTGCCGTAGATCAGCAGCGGCTTTTTCCTTACATTCTGCAGCATCTCTACCCTGCAGCCCACATTCAGGCCTATGGATGTGATCCTTGACAGATATCGCCTGTCACCATCGATCTTTACGATCACTGCTTTTTCACCTTTCTTTATTTCTGTCAGATTCATTTCTGTTCTCCCCTTTCTTTCAATTTGAGCAGGAAAGACGAAGTCACACCCTGCCCGCCCGCGAGCCGCCGGTCAGTTTTATAGTAAACGACAAAACTATTTTCGTTTTGTCGTTTACTGCGCCGGATTTTGGCCGCTGAAAGCGGCATATTTCCTTACAAAATCCGTGCGCATCCTCGCGGAGCGTTATAGTAAGCGCAATTATTTATTGCGCT
>JAFUUX010000069.1 GCA_017471325.1 Lachnospiraceae bacterium
AAAGCAAAACATATATCACTTCGATCAGATACTGTATCGGTTGTATTACAATAGTATATAATACCACTTAGCTCACTCTTCCTATCTTATGTTTGTCAAGAAAATCCTGCATGCATATCCAAACTATCATTTCTTCATCTTGATATATATGGACGGCCAACAATATCCCAGCAGATAAAAGACCCTGCGTTTCCATCCCCAGCATTTCCGGTCAAACCTACGCCAGGATTGACGGTATTCCTTGATCAACTCCCTTTGCTTTGCCTTTTCCTCCGGTAAAAATTTCTTCAGTTTAGCATGATAATTCAGGATCGCGGACATATAACAGTACTCTTCCCGTATAGCATATTTGTCCTCCCCGTGCTCTATAAAGAATTTCCGCCGCTCAAGATATGCCCCCAGACCATCCAGGCGCTTTAACGAAAACGGTCTCTGCATGATACTTCCATCCCGTAGTGTATAACAATATAACTGTGCATCGGTCTGTGCGATCCGTTTTGCTCTATAGATAAACTTAGCCGTAGTATATTCGTCCTCGTGATCTACCCCTTCCACATACCGCAGATCACCGATGATGCTCCTCCGGTACAGTTTATTCCATGCCACCGTGATCCTGATATGGTCGTCCGTATAAAATCGATCCAGCAATTCTGTATAATCTAAAACCTCTGCCTTGTTTTTTTCAACAGCATTTTCATCCCATTTGGCATCTGATCGATAGGAGCAGATCGCCATGCCGCAGTCATTATCCTCACAAAGCCGCAGCATTTCTTCCACAAACCTCGGATGGATCTGATCATCCGAATCTATAAAAGCCACATATTCCCCTGTAGATACTTCCAGACCGGAATTCCTTGCTGCCGCCAATCCACCATTCTTTTTATGGATTACCTGTATATTTTCATATTGTTCTGCATATCTGTCACAGATATTACCACACCCATCTGTCGAACCGTCATCTATCAAAATGACCTCTATGTTTTGATAGGTCTGACAACATATGCTATTAATACAAGCCTCAAGATAATCTTTTACATTATATACCGGAACAATAACTGAAACTTTTGCATTAGTCATTTTTTACTCCATTGATAACTTTGTCTGCTTCCCTATACAGAAAATAAACACCTTCCCACTTGGATAATAGCATAAATTCTCTTTTGCAAAGACTGCATCGGAATTACTTTATCCGCTGCCAATTATTGACATCAAAAATATCATCCTTCACATGATACCATGGTCCTTCCTTCGGTTCAAAAACATATCCGTTATTTATTAAAATATCCGTGTTATGTGCCCATAAAATCTCTATTCCGTCTTTTTTTCCTGACATATCTATCACATGTCCCGTAAACGGGTTCGTTGGGTGCCCAATAATGCCTCTGACTGCCAGTGATGGTACATCTGCATTTGTCATAAATGATCCATCTATGCTAAACGGTCCATTTGAATCAAAGTCCTTATACATCAGCAGTGCGTTAACACCTTCTGCATCTATATCTATATCCTGCCCCACCCCGCCTTTCAATTCCATATACGAAAACATCCCTAATTCCATACCGTGATCTGCCGCTATAATAATCCTTGTATTATCATAAATTCCCTCCTGCTTCAAATATTCAAACCATTCCCCCAGCCTTAATAATGCCGCAGTATTGCAATGATATGTATATAAATTATAGTCATTACTCTCTATATCCATTATTTTTCCATCCAACGTTCTGTTTAAGAAATGATCTTCATATCCGGTATTGTCTACGGAATGCGGTAACGAATAATCCGGTAACTGGAAAGGAAGATATGGCTGATGCGGCAGATTATTATCCATCATAAAAAGATTATCCCCTGCTTCCTCTATTACAGTTATCTCTTTTAAGCTTTTCAATGCCCCATAGGAACGGAACATATTCTGCTGCGAAGTAAAGCCGCCTTCCGATGCACTCAGATATGCGCCACCATCATACACTCTTGCCTGTAATATTCCGGGAGCACAGCGATATAAACAATAGAACAAAAGATTTCGCTCCGTTAAACCGATCCGTTCCTGCGGCGTGCTTGATTCCTGAAATACTGCCTCATAGTAAAACGGATGGATATAAGGGTAATCCCTGTAAATCGACAGGTCTGAAATCTCCTGATATCCTGCATAAGGCGGATCTGCCACTCTTACCTGATATCCCGCTTCCCCAAAAATTACCGGCATTACCAGCAAGGCTTCATCATGCTTTTGTGCAAGTAAAACATCATCCCGACGGTTCATCGCACCTGTAGTATACTCATATCCACCAAATAGCGCCGGTGCCCCATAATTTGTGTGCAATCCTGTCGAAGCCGTATTCGGATAAAAAACAAACCCTTCATACATCTCGTATAATTCCTTTTTCTCATCAAAACTATATGGCAATATTCCACCTATCGCCCGATCCAGCATGATCACTATCACATTTTTACCATTCCGGCTTAATTTTATCTCTATTCTCTCATCCGCCTTTTCTGTATTTTCATATCTGTTTATCACCTGTTCTGCCCTTATCCATTGTTTTCCCGCTAAGACAACCATCGCCAGTATTGTAACAAAAACAATATTCAGGCACAATCTGTGCATATTTCTTTTCTTCCAAAACAAAACACATGATCCAAAGCAAAGTGTCAATACAACAATATTCCAAATCCTGTTATCTCTGCCAAAATGCGGAAGTCTTTCAAATTGCAGGGTCATCGAAAGCACTCCAACATCGGCTCTGAAGAAAAAATAATCAAGAAGACTGCCCACATATGCCCCCAAAAGCACTAAACCAAATATCCTCTTCCCTCCTGTTGTTAACATGCCTGCCAATACATTGCCCCAGACCATAAACATACCAATCGCCACCGTAAACGAAAAGACAATATAATTCATCGGATTATAATAGTATATCGGATCAACAAAATCCAATGGTGCCGATGAGATCACAGTCACTGGGACCATCAGTCCGATCAGGATCGTCAATGCCATTTCAGGTACAATCACTTCCTTCCATGATACACTTGATGATGCACCTGGTGCCGCTTTTATCATCCTTTTCCCATTCTTCGCCGTATATATGTATGACATGCAGGGTGCCAAAAGAAGCAACGCAATGATCGCATAAAACAACAATGCCTCATTGTCCCCTCTGGCAGCGCATTCTCTGATGATCCCACCATAAATCAGCCTGATCACATAAATAATATCCAACGCTCCTATAGCCGCTGCCAGAAAACACTTTGGTTTTTTTACCGTTTTCACGACCAAATTCTTTACAAGAGAAAAAATATTGTTTAACGTCCAGTACAGTACCAATCCTGAAGGACTGTGGTACAATACCGCCAAAAAAAGCAGCGCCAGTAAGACCGGCTGCAATTTCTCCCTGAGTGAACACCCTTTTGTATATATATATGCAGAAGAGATATTGACCAGAGTCATTGCAATGGGAAGCATGTTAACTTTTACCCCCCGAATCTGAAAATCGCATCTTCTTCACCCAGGTCTGGGATGGGACCAAAACTGCACCCTTTAAGTAACGCCAAATGTGACAAAAAATGGTATGCGGCAATAAAAAAGGGAATCTGCAGCAATAAGGATATAGTGCTTTTAAACGCATTCAGCGGCCTGTATCCGCTTTCTGCATAATACGCAGAAAGCATCATGTACCGTTCTTCTTTTTGGAAAGCATCACGGATATGCTTTACCCACCGTTTCATCTTTTCCTGCTTTGCCCGTTCTTCTGCCTGTATCGCATCCGCACGGATATATAATGGCAATGTCAGAAAACTTACTGCCAGGCTTACCATAGCGATCGCATATCCCGGATGCCCGCAAAAACGGTTCATCAGCACAAAGATCACTTCTATAATATACTCGATCGGTTGTATTACTATGTTATAAAACAACATACGCGACTCCCACGATTCATATTGATATCTGTTAACTTCCCATCTTTTTAACTCTCAATACAACTCCTCTTACCAGCCGCATCAAACCATTTTCAGGTCCGTTTTATCACCGATAGGATCAAACCTGCATAGACCTTACATTCTTCTTCGTCGATCGGCTCATTTATGTTCTCAAGCTTCATCCTGAACTCAAGAGATTCCTGTACGGCTTGTTCTACTGTCTTAAGGCTGCTGTTCTTCCGGATCTTTTCTGCTATTTCCTCAGCCTCAACCTGATAGAAGCGAAAGTCCTTATCAGCTCCGTGCGCCGGATCCCATTGATCAAGGAGCATCATTACCATTTCCGCTTTGGTGGGCTTAAGCATCCTGATCTTCATCAGGCATCCCTCCAAGGAACTCAAGCACTTCCTCAAGCGACCTGTTGCTTTTCGCAAATGCTTTCATGAGTTCTCTACTTTCCATCTCTTTTTTCTTCTTTACCAATAGATTCAGTTCTTCAAGTGCAGCATCATATTTTTCCTTGGCCTTGATCACTGCTTCTTCTGCCTTTTGATCCTGTCATCTATCATACGGGAGATCGCAAACTGTTACTGCAAACCCTTCCTCTCCAAACAGTCTTGGCATCACCTGAAGCGCTTCATCATGTTTCTTTTCCAGTTTTTCATCGGCTCTGGCATTGAT
>JAFUUX010000020.1 GCA_017471325.1 Lachnospiraceae bacterium
AGCGCAATAAATAATTGCGCTTACTATAACGCTCCGCGAGGATGCGCACGGATTTTGTAAGGAAATATGCCGCTTTCAGCGGCCAAAATCCGGCGCAGTAAACGACAAAACGAAAATAGTTTTGTCGTTTACTATATTTTAAGTTCCCTATTCCGGCTTGTCAAGCATGGCATGTTCCTGAAAAAACTGCACGATCGCCTCGGCTGCATTGCGCGGCAGTTTTGCTTTCTCCATCAGTGTTTCCGCATCTGCCCCCCGAATCTCCTCTACCGAAGCAAAGGCTTTCATCAGGGCACGCCGCCGCGTGGGTCCCACCCCCGGAATATCGTCCAGTATGGAATGCACCTGCTCCTTTGTCCGCAGGGAACGGTGGTATTCGATGGCAAAACGGTGCACCTCATCCTGGATGCGTGTCAGCAACTTAAAGGACTCACTGTCCCTGTCGATGGGGATCTCCACATTATTATAGTACAATCCCCGGGTCCTGTGGTTATCATCCTTTACCATACCGCATACAGGGATATTGATATGCAGTGTCTGCAGCACCTCCAGCGCGATATTCACCTGTCCCCGGCCGCCGTCCATCAGGATGATATCCGGGAAAACATCAAAATGCCCGTTCTGCGCATGTTCCTCCCGCTCCTTCAGGCCATGGGTAAAGCGCCTGGTCAGCACCTCCCGCATGCTGGCGTAGTCATCCGGCCCCACCACGGTACGGATGCGGAATTTCCGGTAATCGCTGCGCTTGGGTTTCCCCTTTTCATACACTACCATGGAGCCCACATTTTCAAAACCGCTGATATTGGAAATGTCATACGACTCCATGCGGTCCAACCCTTCCATGCCCAGCAGATGCTCCAGTTCCCGGACAGCGCCGATGGTGCGGCCTTCTTCTTTCCTGATCTTCTCCCGATCCTGTGTCAGCACGATCCCGGCATTGTGCGCTGCCAGTTCCACCAGTTTTTCCTTCTGCCCCTTCTTTGGCGTGCGCAGATATACACGGCTGCCTTTTTTCTCCGAAAGACACTGTTCGATCACATCCTGCTCCGTGCTCTCCTCCTGCAGCATGATCTCCCTGGGGATAAAGGGCGTGCCGGCATAAAACTGTTTGATAAAACCGGTCAGGATCGCCTCACTGCTCTCGCCCTCGGTGTGGTTCATGTAATAATGCTCACGCCCCACCATACGGCCGCTGCGGATAAAAAATACCTGTACCACGGCATCCTCCGCATCCCGTGCCAGGGCCACGATGTCCTTATCCTCCTGATCCATATCCTCGATCTTTTGCTTTTGCGCCACGCTTCTGACACTCTCCAGCAGATCCCGGTAGCGGATCGCCTCTTCAAAAGCCATCTGTTCGGAAGCCTGCTCCATCCTATCCTGCAATTCCTTCATGACCGGCGCATAATCGCCCCCCAGAAAAGCCAGCGCCTGCTGCAGATGCTCCCGGTACTGCTCCCGGCTTACTTTCCCCGCTATGCAGGGGCCGCAGCACTGTCCGATGTGATAATTTAAGCACGGACGCCCTTTTCCGATCTCTTTGGGCAGGGACCGGCTGCAGGTACGCAGACCATAGATCCGGTTGATCAGATCAATGGTTTCCCGCACTGCCAGCGCGCTGGTATATGGTCCGAAATACTTTGCCTTATCCTTTTTCATCTGCCTGGTCAGCGTGATCCTGGGGTAAGGCTCTGCTACGGACACCCGGATGTATGGATAGGTTTTGTCATCCCGCAGCATGGTATTATACTTGGGACGGTATTCCTTGATCAGATTGTTTTCCAGTACCAGCGCTTCCAGTTCCGAATCCGTCACGATATATTCAAAGCGGTCGATCAGGCTCACCATCTTGTCGATCTTTGGTCCCCGGCCGATATGTTCGCGAAAATAAGACCGCACTCTGTTGTACAGATTTACGGCCTTACCCACATAAATGATCGTATCGCCTGCGTCATGCATCAGGTACACGCCCGGACGATGCGGAAGTTTTTTCAGTTCTTCTGCAATATCCTGACTTCTATCCTTATTCATCATCCGGTCCCTTATAGACGCGTTTTTTAAATTCCTCCGCAAACGGATTGTCCGATGCGGGCTGCTGTACTGACGGCTGCTGCTCTGTATTCTGCTGCTGTTGTTCCTGAGGCTCCCGTGCGGTGTCCTGCATCATATTCTGCGGCTCCTGCCAGTCTGCCGACTGCTGCTGCGGTACCTGCGGTGCCGGTATCCAGGCATTCTGTGCCTGCGCCTCCTGAGGCATCGGTGCCTGCTGCGGCTGGCTCTGCGCTGCCGGCTGCCCCTGCGGCACCGGGTTCTGCGGCGGCTGCCATGCCGGCTGATCCTGCACTGCCGGGTTCTGCGGCGGCTGCCATGCCGGCTGATCCTGCGCTGCCGGGTTCTGTGGCGGCTGCCATGCCGGCTGATCCTGCGCTGCCGGGTTCTGTGGCGGCTGCCATGCCGGCTGATCCTGCGCTGCCGGGTTCTGCGGCTGCTGCTCCTCCGGATTGCCCAGGCGCGGATGATACCCTTCCGTATCCCGCCCGCGGCTTACCGAGATGATCTCCTTGCCATTTTCGGTCTTCTCCGGCTCTTTCCCGCCGTTCATATCCAGGATGGCAGGTTTTTCGCTGCCCGCCTCCTTTGCAGGCATGGGGATCCCCTTTTCACGGCAGTAGATCTCCATAAACTCATGTCCGCTGATGGTCTCCCTCTCTACCAGATATTCTGCGATCTTATCCAAAATATGGCGGTTTTCCTTCAGCAGGCGCTTGGCTTCTTTATAACTGGACTTGATCAGGGCCAGCACTTCCTCATCCACGCCCGCTGCCGTCTCATCCGCGCAGTTCATCACCGTATTGCGGTTTAAGTATTCATCCTGTACGGTCTCTATTCCCATCATGCCAAAACGCTTGGTCATACCAAAACGCGTTACCATGGCTCTGGCGATCCTGGTCGCTTTTTCGATGTCATTTGCTGCGCCGGTGGTCACCGTATCAAATACGATATCTTCCGCCGCACGCCCGCCCAAAAGGCTCACCAGTTCCGCGCGCAGTTCCTTTTCGGTCTGCATGAATTTCTCTTCTTCCGGATAACTCAGCACATATCCCAGCGTCCCCATGGTACGGGGGATAATGGTGATCTTCTGTACCGGCTCCGTATTTTTCTGCAGGGCACTGATCAGCGCGTGTCCCACTTCGTGATACGATACGATGCGCCTCTCCTGGCGGGACAGGATACGGTCTTTCTTCTCCTTACCCATGCTCACCAGTTCCACGGCATCCAGCAGATCCTTCTGGCTCACATACTCCCTGCCGTTCTTGACTGCCAGGATCGCTGCTTCATTGATCATATTGGCCAGATCCGCACCTACCGCGCCTACCGTTGCCAGACCGATCTCATCCAGATTCACGGTCTGATCCATCAGCACATCCTTGGAATGCACCTTCAGGATCTCCACACGCCCTTTCAGATCCGGCTCTTCTACGATGATGCGTCGGTCAAATCGTCCCGGACGCAGCAACGCCTTATCCAGCACCTCCGGCCGGTTGGTTGCCGCCAGCAGGATGATCCCTTTCTTTGCATCAAAGCCGTCCATCTCCGAGAGCAGCTGGTTCAATGTCTGCTCCCGCTCATCATTTCCGCCGCCGTACTTGGAATCACGGCTTCGGCCGATGGCGTCGATCTCATCGATAAAGATAATGCAGGGCGCGCTCTTCTCCGCTTCTTTAAACAGATCACGCACACGGGAAGCACCTACGCCGACATAGAGTTCCACAAAGTCGGAACCGGCCATGGAAAAGAACGGTACGCCGGCCTCTCCTGCCACTGCCTTGGCCAGCAGTGTTTTTCCAGTTCCCGGCGGGCCCACCAGCAGAGCGCCTTTCGGAATTTTTGCACCGATCCTGGAGTACTTATCCGGATTGTGCAGGAAATCCACGATCTCCACCAGAGACTCTTTTGCCTCATCCTCACCGGCCACATCCTTAAAGGTGATGCCGGTCTCTTTGCCTTCATACATTTTGGCAGTCGATCTGCCCACGCCCAGGCCAAATCCGCCCCCACGCTCCATACGCCGGAACAGAAAGCCCATGATGACCCAGAGCAGCACGATAGGCAGCACATAGGTCAGTACCATATTGAGGATCAGGCTGCTGCCGTCCTCCACCTTGGTGCTCACTTCCACGCCGGCATCCAGCATACGGTTCGTCACCGTAGTGACATCCTCTGCCAGACCGGTATAGAAATACTGCCCCACCCCTGGCTGTCCGCCCGGTGTCTTCATCTCGATCGTAATGTGGTCATTTTCGATCTCGATGCTTTTTACCCTGTTTTCGGACACCATCGTCAGAAATTCATTATAACTCAGTTCTTCCCTCTGCCCGGAAGACCGGTTCACAAACCAACTGATAAAGAGCAGCGCCAAAAGCGTCACCACGATAAAAGCGAGGATATTCGGGCCGCGGTTTGCGCCGCCGTTCCCGTTATTACCGTTACCACCGTTGTTTCCACCATTCTGACCGTTCCCCCGCTCACGGTCATCATTTCCCGGCCCGCCGCCCTGCGGATTATTATTATATTCCGGCATCCTTCTACCTCTTTTCATTGTTATGTTGTAAGGAATTGTTCGTCATTTACGGCAGCCTGCAGGTACACCATCGATCGGCAGCAAGTGCCTCGGGCTGTCCTGAATAGTTACGTTATATTCATAATATATGACAAGCTTTTTTATTATAGCATAAAATGTATGCTTTTGTGTGAAATCTTTCTGAATAGTATCCCTTGCGTTGCCTGCGGGATTATATATGGCGGAAATGCGCAGCTGTCAGAACCCGGGGCGGCTGAACAGTCCCCCCTTGCGTTGGCATTTCCGGTGCAAGGGGCTGTGAATAGCATCTCTCTTACTCCACGTATTCATACAGGAACTCCCAATTACCGTCATTTGCCGCCAGACGTTCTTCAAACCCATAGACCTGCCGGCGCAGCTGCTCCAGTTCCGACGCAACGGTATCTTTGGTGATGACACGGTTGCCTTCGATCACGGATAACGCCTGCAATTGGTTTGTCTCATAATCCGTATGCGCATAATCGCAGTACAGATCCAGGTTCATCAGATATGCCGGCTCATTAAATACGCCGGTATAAAAAGTCACATTGTCATAAGCATCCAGTGTTTTCACCGCATACTCCCAGGCCGCCAGGTACTGCTCCACATCCCCTTTCCGGTAGTGGATATCCCACCATAGGATACTGAACAGCGACAGATGGAATTTAAACTGCGTCCTGGGATGCGCCTGCACGATCTGCTCTATCAGCGCCACATTTGCGGATACATTTGCCATCTCTTCCGCATTGGCCGGATCTTTCATCGGTAAGATCTCACCTTCCGGCTGATAGAAATCCAGCACGGTCTCAATATTATAACTGTTGTACTTTGTAAACTCATACGCATCCCCGGCATCATAGTCATGCAGATAGGAAAGCGCGATCATATTAGGCACCTCCTTGAGCAGCACGTCGATATTCCAGAGATACTCAATGTCATTGAACGGATTGTTGTCCCGCAGATACAAAACCTGCCCGGAGGTGGGATCCTCCAGCACCTCATCAAACAGGGTACCGCAGTCCAGTCCCCAGAAGACATAGTCTAAAGACTGGTGCTGATAGGCGCGATCGATAAAATAGCAGAGCGTGCAGGGATCCGCGGCATTGGCGCAGGCCTTAAGCGTATGGCAGCCAAACGCCTCATCATATGCGTTGGTATTGATGTTTACGGTGACCGATGAGCCCAACAGCAGCGCATCATAGTCCAGATGGTCTATGGCACCGTTTACCTGAAACTCCTTTTTACTCTGCACGGGCTGCAGACCAAACCACGGCTTATGATAATGGAAAAACGGATCGACCAGAATCACAGCGAGCATGGCCGCCAGCAATATCACCGCCACTGCCGCAAGCAGATGTATGACATATTTTTTTGCATTCTTCCCTTCCAACTCTGCCCCCCGCTAAAAATTTGAATACAAAAACACGACTACTTTGGAAAGCGATATCACACAGGCGCAGAATAAAAGTGCGATCCCCCATGCCCTCTTCTTTCCCAGCGTGCCTTCTTTTGCGATCCGGTATGCGCCTTTGCCGCTGCACAAAACCAGCGCCAGCAGCACCATGATCAGGTAATAGACCAGATAAACCGACTCAAACCAGCCTGCATTGATCCTTTTGATAAGCGTAAGCGGTATGTAAAGGATAGCATTGTCCATAGACATGACCACCTGATAGATCGCCCCGGTCCAGTTAAAACTGAAGATCTTTTTATAAAACCGCAGCGCATCCGACATGCTTTCGCTGCGGAAGATCACGAAGAGCAGCATCACGACCAAAAAGGCCCTGACCGTCTGCAGTTTCCGGTGCAGCGGGCCCGGCGCTTTCCCTTTCCAATGCGTCTTTACCAGGCGGTCGATCACCACCGCCACCCCATGGCACATGCCCCAGATCACAAAGGTCCAGTTTGCGCCATGCCACAGGCCGCTCAGGAAAAAGATAAAGAAATTGTTAAAAAGTGTCCTCGCCTCCCCTTTGCGGCTGCCGCCCATGGGGATATACACATATGCCGTAAAAAAATGGCTCAAGGTGATATGCCAGCGCCGCCAGTATTCCGCAATGCTCCGCGATTTATACGGCGTATCAAAGTTCATCGGCAGATCGATGTTCATCATCCAGGCCAGGCCTACTGCCATATCACTGTATCCGCTGAAGTCAAAAAACATCTGCAGCGTATATGCCAGATCCGCGGCCAAAGCCCCTGCCGTATCCAGGCTTTCGATATTAGCAAAACCATAGTCCGCTGCCAATGACAGGATATCCGCGATCAGCATTTTTTTGCTCAGTCCCAGTATAAAAAGCGTGATCCCTCTGGAAAACCATTGCCAGTCAAACTTCTTTTTCTCCACATCCTGAAACTGCGGCACCAGTTCATCATGCCGCACGATCGGCCCTGCCACCAGCTGCGGAAAGTAAGTGACAAAAGTGACATAATCCAAAATGCTGTAATGCGGCGCTTTTCCCCACTGCCGGTCAACGATGAAGGAGATCTGCTGGAAAGTATAAAAACTGATCCCCATCGGCAGCACGATATGCTTCAGCGCCCAGGACTGCCTAAACAGCTCATTCATATTAGAGATAAAGAAATCATAGTATTTGAAGTAAAACAGCAGCGTCAGGTTAAACATCACCCCGATCACACCAAAGAGTTTTCTTTTCCCTGTCTTATCCATCAGGAAACTGCAGATGTAATTTCCGCAAAGGCTCGTCATGATCAGGAAAAACAGCGAAACATCTGCATACGAATAAAACCACAAAGACATGCCTGCCACAAAAGCCTGTGCCAGGCGGTACTTCTTTTTATGGTTAAAGAAAAAATACCCCGCAAGTACCAGCGGTACAAACAGAAATATAAATATGTAGGAATTAAAATACACTTGCGCTTACCCGATATCCGTTATCTGTGGTACAGTTTTTTCGTCTGGTAGTGCGGCTCACTGGTCAGGTTCACACCGAGTTTACGGAAAGTATTCATATCCACCTGGGAAAGGATCACGGATGTGTGTACCTCCAATCCCTTCAGGTTTTTGATCTGCTCCATCGCTTTTGCCGCTCTTTCATCCGTAGCCGCGCAGACCGAAAGTGCGATCAGCACTTCATCCGTATGCAGGCGCGGATTATGGCTTCCCAGGCAGTTGACCTTCAGTTCCTGGATCGGATCGATCACCTCCGGCGAGATCAGTTTCGCCTCATCATCTATACCCGCCATGGTCTTTAGCGCATTCAGCAAAAGCGCTGCCGAAGCCCCCAGCAGATCACTGGTTCTTCCTGTCACGATACGCCCATCCGGCAGTTCCATGGCTGCCGCCGGTGCGCCGGTCATTTCCGCTTTCAGAAGCGCCGCCCCGATCACCGGCCTGTCCTCCGGCGTGGTGCCTGCCTGTTTCATCAAAAGTTCCAGTTTCATCACCTGCGCATCATCCCCGGTTCCCTGCCTGCGCTGGCAAAGCGCATTGTAATACCGCCGTATGATCTCGTCCTTGGAAGCCTTCTCTACCACATCATCATCCACGATCGCCTTCCCCGCCATATTGACGCCCATATCCGTCGGAGACTTGTAGGGGGATTCCCCCATGATCTTTTCAAACATAGCATTCAGTACCGGAAATACTTCCACGTCCCGGTTATAGTTTACGGTCTTTTCGCCATACGCCTCCAGATGGAAGGGGTCGATCATGTTCACATCATTTAAATCTGCCGTAGCCGCCTCGTATGCCAGATTGACCGGATGCTTCAGCGGGATATTCCAGATCGGGAAGGTCTCGTATTTCGCATAGCCGGCCTTCACGCCGCGCTTATACTCATGGTAGAGCTGGGACAAGCAGGTCGCCATCTTGCCCGAGCCAGGCCCCGGTGCCGTCACCACCACCAGAGAACGCGTTGTTTCGATATATTCGTTCTTTCCATACCCCTCATCGCTCACGATAAACTGGATATTGGCCGGATACCCCGGGATCGGGTAATGCCGGTATACCTTGATGCCCAGCGCCTCCAGTTTTTTCTGGTAAGCAATGGCCGCCGGCTGCTCCGCAAACTGCGTCAGCACCACACTCCCTACATACAGACCATAATCGCGGAATGCGTCGATCAGACGCAGCACATCCATATCGTAGGTAATACCCAGGTCTCCGCGCACTTTATTCTTTTCAATATCAGCGGAATTGATCACGATCACGATCTCGGCGCTGTCTTTCATGGTCCCCAGCATGCGGATCTTGGAATCCGGCTGAAAACCGGGCAGTACCCGGGACGCATGAAAATCATCAAAGAGTTTGCCGCCAAACTCCAGATAAAGTTTGCCGCCAAAATTCCGGATCCGCTCCTGGATCCGCTCCGACTGCAGTGTCAGATATTTCTCATTATCAAAACCGATCTTGTTCATTGTCGTTACCCCTTCTGTGACGATCCTGCAAAAAAAACAAAAATTACGATTATTAAGTTTATCACAACCTTGCGCCCTCTGCAAGTTTTTGATATACTTATCCTAATTATGGATAAAAAGGCAGACAGAACGATATGAAAAAAATAGTCCTTACCGGCGGCGGTACTGCCGGACATGTTACTCCAAATCTTGCGCTGATCCCCCACCTGCGGGAACGCGGCTATGAGATCAGTTATATCGGCTCTTTCGAGGGCATCGAGAAAAAACTGATCTCCGATTTCGGCCTCCCCTACTATGGGGTATCCACCGGAAAATTCCGGCGTTATTTTGACCCGAAGAACTTCACCGATCCGTTCCGTGTGCTCAAAGGCTACGGTGAGGCACATAAATTATTAAAACAGATCAGACCGGATATCGTGTTTTCCAAGGGCGGCTTTGTTTCCGTGCCGGTGATCCGTGCGGCTGCATCGCTGAAGATCCCCTGCATCATCCACGAATCCGATCTGACACCCGGTCTGGCCAATAAACTGTGCATCCCGGTTGCCACAAAGATCTGCTGCAATTTCCCGGAAACCCTGAAATACATTCCGAAGGATAAAGCCGTACTGACCGGTTCGCCGGTACGTGAAGAACTGCTGGTCGGCAATAAAGAGGCTGCTTACGAACTCTGCGGTTTCCATCCCAACCAGCCCGTGATCCTGGTCATGGGTGGCAGCCAGGGTTCCAGCGCGATCAACAAGGTTGTGCGTGAAGCCCTGCCCCGCCTGTTGCCGGATTTTCAGATCGTACATATCTGCGGCAAGGAAAAAATGGACAACCTGCTGTTGGGGGCCCCCGGATATAAGCAGTTTGAATATGTCCGTACCGAGTTAAAAGACCTGTTTGCGATCGCCGACCTGGTGATCTCCCGTGCCGGTGCCAACGCGATCTGCGAACTGCTGGCACTGCGGCTGCCAAACCTGCTGATCCCCTTACCCGCTGCCGCCAGCCGCGGCGACCAGCTGCTCAATGCGGAATCTTTTGAATCCCAGGGGTACAGCATGGTGCTGCGGGAGGAAAACATGGACGAGGATTCCCTGCTGGATTCCCTGCATGAACTGTACTTTAACCGCGACAGTTATATACAGGCAATGGAGAAATCCCAGCAGTACAATTCGATCCGGACCATCATAGGCCTGATCGAGGAAAATGTAAAACACACTGAAGAGAACCAGGAGGAAAACATATCATGAGAGATGCTAATTGCATTTTCTGTAAGATCGCTGCCGGCGAGATCCCTTCCAAAACCATCTACGAGGACGTTGATTTCCGCGTGATCCTGGATCTGGGACCGGCTACAAAAGGTCATGCGCTGATCCTGCCCAAAGAGCATTATGAAGATTTCTTTGCCCTGCCGGAGGAAGCCGCGAAAGGCGCTGTCTCCGTAGCCAAAAAAATCGCGCCGAAGATGATGGCAAACCTGCATGCGGATGGCATGAATCTGGTGCAGAACAACGGCGAGACTGCAGGCCAGACGGTGAAGCACTTCCATCTGCATCTGATCCCCCGCTACAAAGATGACGGGCAGCATATCCTCTGGAATCCCGGCGAAGTGAGCCAGGAGGAACTGGAACTGATCAAAGATCAGATCATCGGATAAGAAACCAGATCAAAACGCAAATAAAACCGGGGAAAGCCTCCCCGGTTTTATTGCATAAACGGAAACTGCGCGTCCAAAAGCCGCAAACTCTTAAAATCCCCTTTTGAGAGGATGCTCCCTTCCATAAAACCGCCCTGGAATGTCTTCCTGCCCTCCAGGATCGCCTGCATCGTATCCGCATCCAGTGTCAGTTCCACATCCGGATAAACCATCTCCCCATAGGAAATCTCCAGTTTGCCGCCTTCGATCCGCAGTGCCATAGGTTTGGTCTGCCCTTTGATGTTCAGTTTATATTTTAATGTCAGTCCCGGCTGCGGTGAAAATACTTTGTGGAACTGTGCCGTGACCTGATCTGCGGAAGGCCCGCTCTGCACCGACATCTTACCCTTGAAAAGCTGCGCCAGTTCACTGATGTCCTGCTTCTGCTTTGCCACATAATTATCATCCGAGGCATACTCGGAAAGCTGTTCCGTCTCCTGCTGTGTCAGACTGGTGTTCTTGGTCCGGTAGGTGATATTGCGCATCGCGCCCACACTGGCCGGCAGAGACTGCACCTGCTGCTTGACGCAGCGGTAGATGTTTTCCGCACTCTTTTCCAACAGTTTCTGATAATCTTTGTTGTTTTCCAGCGTGGATACCTCCGGCATATATCCCGAAAGCCCCGGGCAGACCGGTCCGCCCAGCGACTGCCACGCATTGACCAGATCCAGTTCCGCTTCTTTTTCCCCATAGGTCGTCGCCATAACGACCGGCACCATGTAGGTCTTTGCGATCTTCTCCTTATCCCCGTACAGCCAACAGGCATCCAGAAAACTGGCCATATGGCCGCCGATCCCATGCCACTCCACCGTAGCCGCAAGGATCACGGCATCCGCCTCTTTTAAGGTCCTGGGCAGGGTAGTGATCGCGTTTTTCTGATCAAACAGATCGTAGCGGCTTATACTGACATTTAACTCTTCCAGCACCTCCGCTATCTTCTTAATGGTATAAAGCGTCGGATCCCCCAACAATCCCCTGCCGCCATAATAAATATTGATCTGCATAGATTACCCCCGTGAACTGTTGCCAAATTTTGTATTTCGCCTTTTCATCATACAGCAGATCCCGCAAACAAGCAAGCCATAGACGAAACCGCCCAGATGCGCCGCGTAATCTACATTCACCTCCACCGTGCTTGTGTAAAACAGCAAAAACAGCGCTATGGCGATCCGCCGGTATAAGCCGCGTCCCTGATATCTCATGCGCAGCAGAAGAAACGCCATTATCGCTCCCATCAGTCCATAGATCGCACCGGACGCGCCCAGCGAAACATAAGCCTGTCCGATATGGGTATGATACCATACCGAAAAGATCCCCGCAGATATGCCGGAAACAAAATAGATCATTCCATAGATCCCGCGGCTGAACTGACGCTCCAGGGTAGTGCCGATGGCATAAAGCATCAGCATATTGTTCAGCAGATGCGACAGATCCCCGTGCAGGAACATATAGGTGACCAGCCGGTACCATTCCCGGGGTTTCGTCAGGATCCCGTCTGTCAGCACATACTCCCCGGCCTCAAAAATATGGAACGACTGCAGGATGAACATCGTCACATTCAGCAGCACCAGTCCCAGCGTAACATAGCAGACGGCTTCCTTCTCCACCGGCTGTTCCTTCAGCACCGGCTGGCCGTCTGTCCCTTCCCTGGCCGGAGCACGGTCCAGGCTCAGCTGCGTCCTCTGCGCTTCCGACAGATTGATCTCCGGGTGGGCGATCCGTATCCCTTCCGCTGCCACAAACTGCTCCAGCGGCGCGCGCAGCCCGTAAAAATCCTCCGGCGCTGCCTGCGGGACGAACAGCCGCCCGTTCGTCCCCCCTGCATCCGTGTCATCGATCAGATACCATACATTCTGCACCCAGCCATCCGTTAGCGCCGCTTCCCGCTGCGCTTCCTCCGTTTCCACCAGGCCATGCGCATCCCTGCCCGGAACCAGCCGTCCCACGCCCCGCGCATCCGTACAGATCAGTTTCAGGAAATGGATATCCTTGGGCCGTTCATAAGTCAGACGCCCCTTATGCGCATCCAGAAAACTTTGCATCTGCGCCTGTGTACTGGTCTGCTGCCGCTCGTCAAACAGCCCGATCACATTCACATAATAGTTCTCCTCCTGCACAAAGGACATAAAACGCTGATCCAGCGAACACATATAGATACGGTAACCGTATTTTCCAAACAAATCGTTTAATACCTGCATATGCCTATTTACACACCTCCGGAAGTTCAAAATTCCGGACATACCGAATGAAATCCTCTCCCTTTACAGGCTTGGAAAAAAAGTACCCCTGGAAATAATCGCAGCCGAGCGCCAGCAGCTTCCTGATCTGCGCTTCCGTCTCCACGCCCTCCATCACAACCTTCAGATGCAGCCGCTGCGCCATGCGGAAAGTATTGCGCAGGATGATATCCGCCTGCTCATTGTTCTCTGCCGACCAGAGGATCGACTTGTCGATCTTCATGAACATAAACGGCAGATTATACAGATAAGAGATATTGGAATATCCTGTCCCGTAATCATCCAGGGAAAGCGACACCCCATGCAGTTCAAAATGGGAAATATTCTGGCTGACCACCGCATTCGAGATCATTGCCGAGGTCTCCGTGATCTCGAAATTGATCTTTTCCGATGTCAGGTTGAAACTGCGCATGATCTCCATGAACTCTTCCGCCAAACGGTTCTGCATGCACTGCACCGCAGACAGGTTCACCTCGATATAACGGATCCCCATGCGATCCAGCTGGTTCTCCGCGTAAAAACGGCACACCTCGGTAAAGACAAACTCCCCGATCTCCAGTATGCAGCCTTCCCGCTCCGCCATGGTGATCATATCCTCCGGCGGGATAAAACCATAAACCGGATCAAACAGACGGATCAGCGCCTCCGCCGCCACAACCTTCTTTTCCTTTGTCGAGTAGATCGGCTGGTAATATACCTGGAACGAATGCTCCTTTAAAGCCCTCTGCAGTGCCTCCAGGATATGTGCCTCTTCATTATCCGCCAGCAGTTTAGCGGCCGGCAGGATCGCCCCCACTTCCGGTTCCGCCTTGCGCAGCCGGTTCATCACTTTATGAAAATCCTGCAGGGATACGATCTCCTCCGGGCAGAATCCCGTCACAAAAGAAGCGGATAACATGGACTGCAGAAAACCGGTATTCCAGGGTTCTTCAAAACGGTTGCGGATCTCCTCTGCGATCCCCTGTTCCTCTCCTTTATTCCTGTTCTCCAGTTTCACCACCAGACAGTTTTTTTCTGCCCGGAATACCAGTGCATCCTGGCGGCAATCACTCAGATAAGCGCATACCTGCCGCAGGAAAACTTCTGCGTCCTCCTGCCCGATCGCGCTTTCCAATACATCATAATCCACGAACCGCACAAAGACCACAAAAGATTTTTTCTTATTCTGATAGTCCTGCTCCAGCGCGCTCATCAATACCGACCGCCTCATCGCATCCGAACTGTCAAACACTTCTTCCGCGCGCTGTACCGCAAAGAGCATATCCACCATGCAGAGCGCCGAGAAAAACACCACGATAAAACCCATCGGGTGAAACAGCTGTATCAGCTGCACGCCGCCGAGCAGATAGGCCGCGATCACCAGATGCATAGTCTTCCCTTTCCCCTGCACCACATGATCCTGGATGCCGATGAGCGTGCAGACCACCAGATAATACAGGATCGCGATCGCCATCAGGATCGACAATGCCGGGTGGAAACGGAACACATGCCCCTCTTCTCCCATCCGGTATCCGTGTATGGCAACGATCCCCATGATCACCAGCGCGATCGAAAACGGCGTATAGATCACATGATACCATAGAAAAGGAAGACGTTTTTCCACCTGTGTCATGCAGCGCAGATACATGGTAAATGACACCATCACAAAGATCTGCGAAGCGTAATTGAGCGCATTCATCGCGTAGATCATGGACCGGCCGGCCAGTGCCGGGTACCGCTGATATAAAACCGTCAGGATATCCAGACTGCCGGTCAGGAGCAGCACGCCCAGTGTCACATAATACATCCGGTAACTGGGCAGTGCGCTCTTTCCTTTTTGCTGAAAATAGATCCAGACCACCAGAAGTACGGCAAGCCCTATATAATCAAAATACAGATTATAACGCACTGTTTCCGCCCTCCTTTCTGTCTTTCTCCTCAGACATCCGCAACACCCGCAGGAATTCCTCCTCATCCAGCTGCTCAAAGAAATAATTGCCTTTTGCCAGATCGCAGGCCATATCAGAGATCAGTTTAAAATGCGCCTCCTCATCTATGCCTTCTACCATGGTCATCATGGAAAGTTCCCTGGCCATGGCCAGCGTGGAATCCATGGTGATGCGCGCTTTTTCATTAAACATCGTCGCCTGCATCACGGATTTATTGACCTTGAGTACGGAAAAAGGCAGTTCGAAAATGGAAGTAATGCTGGTAAAGCCGCTGCCATAATCCTCCAGGCAGAAACGCAGGCCATCTCCGGACAGTTTTGCCAGATTTTCCTTAAAGCCTTTGCTCGCCTTGGATACCGTATACTCAGAAATCTGAAGACAGAGCATGTGCGGATCCACATGATGTGCATGCGCGATATCCTTCAGTTTGTCCATCAAGCCATACTGCAGGCACATCGCCGGATGCACGTGCATTCCCAGAAAAGACAGGCCATGCGCCTTTAGATCGTTCTTTTCGATAAACTCGCAGCTGCGCTCAAATATCAGCTCACCCAGCTGCACCGCATGACCGCTGCGCTCCGCAAAACTGTAGATCTCATCATCATACACATACCCCAGCTCATCATCAAAGAAACGGACGGAAACCTCCGCTGCCACGATACGCTCCAATCCCGGCGAGTACACCGGCGTGTAGCGCATCTCAAAATGCTTCTTTTCCATGGCGCGTGCCAGCGCCCCTGTGATCTTCTGGTTCCGGTTTATCGTCTGTAAGTCAAAATCCGAGGCCATCATCACACGGCTCTCCGGTGTGCTTTTTTCAAAACGGCTCATCACGCCCAACACCAGCTGGTCATCCTGGGCTTCCGTAGGCAGGATCAGCCGCAGCATCCGCCCGGCCAGCTGGATCTTTTTCCCCGCTACTTCCCAGGGCTCCTCAAAGCGCGTTTTGATCCTGCGGATCATCCCTCCCACTTCCCTGGCTTCCGGTCGGATCACCTCCAGCACAAAGATCGTCTGCTCGGTATGATAGACATTTCCATTGGAAAGCACCGATGAGATAAACTCCGCGATCTGCCGCAGCAGGACTGTCTTTTCATCATTGCTCAGAACGACCGTCTGCTCACGAAAATCCGGCAGCATGAGTTCGATCAGGTCAAAACGCTTTCTGGAAAGCATATTGTATTTTAAACGTTCCAAAAAGGCCTGTCTGCTGAAGACACCCACCTCGGAATCTATCTGCTCCATAGGATTCTGCACAAAAAGAAACATGATAAAACCGCAAAGAGCGATCGTACACACCTCAATCTTTACATCCGGCAGGAATAACTGCACCAGTACGCTCATCAGCCCCAGTCCAAGGATCAGCCTGATCTGTCTGTGCCTCCTGATGGAAAAACTCTTCCGGTACCAGATCAGGGTAAAGACCATCAGGCTGAAATAGTAGATAAAAGTAAGGTATGTGGTGATGATCCCGGCTTCCCGGTGATATACACCGTCTTTGGAATAACTGTAGATCAGATGCGTGAACGGATTGGAAAGCACGATCAGCATGCCGATACTGATCGGGATCAGGATGGCTGCCCGCACCCAGACGGTGATCTCCCGCCATATTTTGATCGTACTGAACAGATACAGGAACAGAAAACCCACCATCAGAAGATGCGTGATGAAATAGACATAACTTGATAATTCATAGATCCAGACCGGGCATGCAGGCCATGACCGCCGGAAACTCCAGGTAACCACCTGGCTTAATGACGTGATCCCGTTATCGATCACCAAAACCAAAAAAAGACCGCTCTGGAAATTATATACTTTATTCAACTTGATAAAATAAAAAACGATCAGTATCGTGATGATGACTGATGCAATTCCAAAAGCCGCCTCACTGCCCACCTGCCTGCTCCCTCCATGGATCTCTATCCTATATATACAGAGTAAAAACTGGTATCGCGGTACTTTCTGAATAGTTATCCAGCAACAATCAATACGTTTATACTCGCGAACGAAATTAACTGCCGTTTCTAATCTCCGACCGCGGTATATGCAGTTAAACTAATCAATTGCCTGCGGCAATTAATAAGTTTAACTAGTATAACCAGTATAATATATCATACACGAAACGGGTATTTTCAGCAAGCACCAGATATAGTATGGTCATTCACTATTTTTTTGTTTTGTGAGTGCCAAATGCCTCTGTGTCTTCAGATCCTCCAGTTCCGCCGTTTCCATATAACGGTACTCCCGCTCCGCATAATACATTCCCTGCTCATTCTTACGGATACGCAGCTTTGCACCGATACAGCCATGTTCACGGCAGATCCCGGCCGCCTGAAAGATCTTGTTATTCGCGGTAAACCATTTCACAGCCGTTTTTACCGTCAGATCCCCGCATTTTGCGCATTGCACCGTCATGATATGCGGATCGCGCAGGATATCGTCCCGTACCTCATACCCATGCGAGATCAGCTGTTCCCCCTCCGGGCTTTCGATATGGATCTCCTTTTTTTTGGAAGACGGCAGATGGTACACATCATACGCCGGATAAGCTTCCCTGATCTGCTCCGGGATCAGTGCCAGCACCTTTGCCGTATAATATGCATCACTGTACGCACGGTGAAAGGGCACATCCGTGCGCAGCTTCAGTTCCTCTACAGCCGTTCCCAGCGCCTTGGACTGCGTGAGATTGCCGATCATCACACCATACATCTTCTGTACATTCATATACCGGATCGGTTCCCCTGATAACGGCTCCATCTGATAATAGGCCATGTTCCGCTGCAGTTCTGTCAGATCCTGCGTTCCCCAGGTACACCATACCGGATCCGGACCGCACCACGCAAAAAATTCCTTTGCCGCCTGCACAAAGGTCTTCCCCTGGGAAAGTTCGCCCTGCTTCAGATCCAGCATCTTGCGGATCCGCCAGTTGATCTCTTTATATACCTGCGGCCGCACCATCTGATGGTATTTGCTTACGATCCGCAGGTCTTCATTCAGTTTTACCGCCCCGATCTCTATGATCTCAAACTGCAGCGCACGTTCCTCACTGGGTTTGCCATCCTGGGGCTGGTTCCATTCCAGGTCAAATACGATATAACTCATGCTGATAAGTATAACATACCCCGGCTTCTTGTGCAACGCAATCAGATTTCCCGTTTCCGTTATACAATAAAACAGCCGCCCCTTCCGGGACGGCTGCCTTGTATCTGCTTTGTTTATGCTCAAACCTTATCGTTATCCGTAAAAGGATCACCGCATTCCGGGCAGAACTTCGGCGGATTGTGCGGATCCTCCGGCTCCCAGCCGCACTTGTCACACTTGTACAACGGCGCTCCCGCCGGCTTCGGCTGACCGCACTCTGCGCAGAACTTGCCTTTGTTCACTGCGCCGCAGGAACAGGTCCAGCCTTCTGCTGCTGCAGGTCTTGGCTCGCCGCAATCACCGCAGAACTTACCGGTATTATCTGCCTTGCCGCATTTCGGGCACTTCCAGCCTGCCACCGCCGCATTTGCCGCCGGTGCCGCTGCCTGCGGCGCCATCTGCTGCGGTGCCTGCTGAACCGGCTGCTGCTGTGCCATCTGCTGCTGCGCCATCTGGAACAGACCGTTGGTATTTGCCATGCCTGCCTGGCTTGCCATATTCATCCCCAGAAAACCGGTCATAGCGCCTGCGCTGTTGCCTGCCGCCGTAACCATTGCCTGGTTCTGCGCGTTCAATGCCATACCCGCTGCCACTGCCGCATTACCGCCCATTGCATACGCTTTCTGCAGTTCCTTGAGCGTATCCTCGTCCTCTTTGGACATCTTGGGCTGTTCCATACGGATATCCATGAGCTGCAGACCATAACGATCTTCCCAGCGCAGTTCCTCACGGAGCAATGCCGTGATCTCTTTCTTCTTTGCCGGCAGGCCGCTCGGACGCAGGCCATCCTGATTGATGCCGCCGATCGCATCCTGCAGCTTGTCGCTGATATCAGACTTCAGTGCGCCTTCGATCTGGGACAGCTTATAATCATAAGCCACGTTTGCCGCGATATTGGTATAGAACATGATCGGGTCTACGACCTTCACATCATACTTACCGTGGATGCGCAGTTCCACGTCGGATTCAAAATTCAGGCGGGAGTCCTTTACGTTAAAGTAGATCGGTGTCTGTGTACCGAACGGGCGGTCCAGGATCAGTTTGGTGTTGATGAAATACACTTTCTGTACAACCGCCGTATTACCGCCGTATGTAAAATTGGTCATCATCTGGCCGAAGTTTCTCTTCACATTCTGCCAGAAGCCTTCATTCTCCTGCTTTACGAAGAAAGTGGGTGCCAGATCCGTACGGAAGGTATATTCACCCGGCTCTACGCTGATGTCCGTTACTTTGCCCTGCTGAATGATGATCATGCACTGCCCGTCTGCCACTGCGATGGTAGAACCGTTAGTGATCACATTATCTTCGCCCTTGGTATTGCTGGTACGTCCTGTCTGATGCTTGCCTGCTACCATCAGCACATCATTGGGGATCGCGTCCTGGTAAAAGAACTCTCTCCACTG
This sequence comes from Lachnospiraceae bacterium, assembly GCA_017471325.1. Lineage (GTDB taxonomy): Bacteria > Bacillota > Clostridia > Lachnospirales > Lachnospiraceae > NK4A136. The sequence continues at coordinate 19,368 of JAFUUX010000020.1, forward strand.
ATTGCTCATCTGATTGCCGGCTGCATTCATTGCTGCTGCTATTAAACCCATTTCTTTCTCCTCCTTATTTTAAGGTACGGGGAAACCCCCCTCGCCTAATAGTATCGCATATTTTGGCCTTTTGCACAAGCACAACTTGTTGGCAATCCCGCACCCTGCAGTTGCCTGTTATACCGGTTAATCTGTAACTGTTCAGAACCCCCGGTTCTGACAGTTACGCATTTACGCCCCGATCCGTAACCTGCTTTAAGCCCTGCTGACCTTTGCACCGATCTGATAATAGTCAAAGCCATACTTCTTTGCCGTCTTCGTGCCGTAGATATTGCGCCCGTCAAAGATCACCGGCTGTTTTAAGCAGGCTCTGATCTCCTCGAAATCCGGACTGCGGAACTCTTTCCATTCCGTGATCAGGATCAGCGCATCCGCATCTTTCAGCGCATCATACTTGCGCTCCACATATTCCACATTTGCGTTATCCTTCAAATAACACCTCTTTGCCTCTTCCATGGCTTTGGGATCATATGCTTTGATGCGCGCCCCCGCTGCTGTTAAGTCATTGATGATCGTGATCGCAGATGCCTCCCGCATATCATCCGTATCCGGCTTAAAGGAAAGCCCCCATACCGCAAAAGTCCGGCCGCCAAGATCCTCACCGAAATGCGCTTTTACCTTATCCGCGATCACATGCTTCTGCGCGTAGTTTACATTCTCCACAGCCTTTAAAAGCTGCGCGTCATAGCCAAACTCCGCGGCCGTGCTCACCAGCGCCTTCACATCCTTCGGAAAGCAGCTTCCGCCGTAACCGCAGCCGGGATAGATAAAGGAATAACCGATACGCTTATCGGAACCGATGCCCTTGCGCACTTTATTGACATCCGCCCCCACCTGCTCGCAGATCCTGGATATCTCGTTCATAAAGGAAATCTTCGTTGCCAGCATGGAATTGGCCGCATACTTGGTCATCTCCGCACTGGCTATATCCATCAGGATGAAATTATCCGTATTCAGCACATAATGACGGTAGAGTTCCTGCATGGTCTCCGCCGCGCCATCGTTATCCACACCGATCACGATGCGATCCGGCCGCATGCAGTCTGACACCGCTGTGCCTTCTTTCAAGAATTCCGGATTCGATATCACATCAAAGGTCAGATCAGATCCTCTCGCATCCAGCTCCTTCTGAATGGCCGCGCGCACCTTCTGCGCCGTCCCCACCGGAACCGTGGATTTGTCCACCACATACATATGATGGCTCATGCACCTGCCGATGCTCTCCGCCACGTTCAGGACATAATGCAGATCCGCGCTGCCGTCCTCTCCCATCGGCGTACCCACGGCGATAAAACAGATATTGCACCGGTTCAGCGCTTCTTCGATCTTTGTCGTAAAATTCAGGCTGCCTGTCCTGAAATTTTTCAATACCAGTTCGGAAAGCCCCGGCTCGTAAATCGGGATAATGCCTTTCTTCAGCCGTTCGATCTTGGCCTCATCCACATCCACGCACCATACTTCATTTCCCATATCCGAAAAACAGGTTCCTGTCACCAGTCCCACATAGCCGGTTCCGATCACTGCTACACGCATTGTATTTCTCCTTTGCTTTTGACTAAAGTAAATTTCTTTAAGAGTTTAACATAAACCATCTTCTTTGGCAATAAAACCGTGATCACTGCAGATACATCTCGTATCCCTCTTTGGTCCTTGTCAGGATCACATTGGTATGTGCCAGATCCAGCACCTCGATCTCCGGAAACAGCATCACGGTAGCGTCTTTCGCCGTAGCCGTTACCGTCAGTTTCAGCCGGGATGCCCCCTGCAGACCATCCAGCTGACTGCTTTTGTATATGTATTCATCGCCGTCATAGAGGCGTTTTTCTCCCAGCACTTCCAGATTCTGTATGTTTCCGGTGTTAAACGTGATCTGCAATTTCACGATATCCATGCCGGTCAGATTCGCAAAATGCAGCGCGTACTCCTGCGTCAGGATCTCCGATACGTCCATCTCCTGCGCGGCAGCCTCCTCTGCAGAAGCCTCCTGCGCAACTGCCTCCGCAGTCTCCTCTTCCGTACCTGTTTCCGCATCCGCCGGCCCGCTCTCTTCTGCAGGCCTCTCCGCGCTGCCCGCAGCGTTATCCGCTCCGGCCTCCTCTCCCTGCTGTACCGGTGCAGAATCCACCGCCGGCGTCAGTGTCACCACTTCCTCCTGCTTTTTTCCGCAGCCCAGCAGCATGACTGCCAAAAAAACTGCTGCCAGCCAGCCTGTCGAAACCTTTTTTTTCCTCATCCACTCTCTCCCGGGCTCAGCCCTTCGATACCGCACTCCCGCACGTCCCGTGATATTTCCCCTGCCATCCGGCATTTATGCTTCCTTCGGATCCGGCGCCTTTGCATACAGTACTTTCAGCAAAATCGGCACGGAAATACTGGAAATAATGATCAGCATGATCACCGCCGTAAAATAAGACGAATCGATGATCCCCATATTCAGGCCTTTGTTTGTGATGATCAGCGCCACCTCACCGCGCGTCATCATACCCACACCGATCTTTAAGCAGTCGATCCATTGAAACCTGCACAACTTCGCTACCAGCCCGCAGCCGATCACCTTGGTGAGCATGGCCACGATCACAAAGCATACGGAAAAGAGAAGCATCCCGGTATCCACTTTGGAAAAATCCGTCTTTAAACCGATCGCCGCAAAAAATACCGGCGCAAAGATCATGTAACTGTTGATATTGACACGCCGGTCGATGTATTCCGCATCCCGGATGTTACAGAGCACGATCCCCGCCACATACGCGCCGGTGATATCTGCGATCCCGAAGTATTTCTCCGCTGCATACGCCATGATAAAACACAGCCCCAGACCAATGATCGGGATACGCCTGGTATGAGGATAACGTGCATCCACCACCTTCATCAGCCGGTAGACCAGATAACCGCCCACTACCGAGATCAGCAGAAACAGTACCGTCTTGCCGATCACCAGCAGCGTATCATTTTCCGGATCCTTCATCCCCAGCACAAAGGTGAGGACGATAATGCCGATCACATCATCTATAATGGCCGCACTTAAGATCGTCTGTCCCACGCGCCCTTTTAAATAGCCCATCTCACGCAGGGTTTCCACGGTAATGCCCACCGAAGTAGCCGTCATGATGCTTCCGATGAACAGTCCCTCAAAAAATGTTTCCGTCCCCGGCATGGCAAAACCGTGAAACGCCATATACAGGAGCAGGCCGCCGAAAAGCGGCACCATAACCCCCACACAGGCGACCGCCAGTGCGATCAGCCCCGACTTCTTCAGTTCCTTCAGATTCGTCTCCAGCCCGGCGGAAAACATGATCATGATGACTCCGATCTCTGCCACCTGATTGATAAATGCCGTCGGCTCCACCAGCTTCAGCAGGCACGGGCCGATGATCAGCCCCGCCAGGATCTCTCCCACCACGCCGGGCGCCTTTACCTTTTTCACGGCGATCGCCATGAATTTTGCGGCCAGGATAATGATCGCAAGATCCCTTAATATCACATACGTTTCCATAATTTTCGCCTCCAACTGCAAGTATAGCACAACAACGGCTGCCCTTCAAGGCAGCCGTCTCCAAACTACACATAATATATGTCCTGTTATTTGATCTTCAGTTCCTTCCACACATCATCCGGAACCATCGCAATATATGTCTTACCGGTATTCAGAACGATCTCCGTGCCATCCTTATTCCAGAATACGGTGCGCTCGCCTTCCCCGTATTTTACCCAGGTAATGGGAATTGCTTCACCATTCTGCAGCAGATATGCGTCCCAGGGACTGGAGATCACGCAGTTGTAGATCATGTAACCGTTCTCATCCAGCTGCGTATAATTTGCTTTCTGCAGGATCACATTTTCAAATGTCAGATGCTGGTTATTGTTTCCCTCATCTACATACACACTGCCGTATTCATAGTACTCATACTTGCCGATCTCGTCATTGTATTTCAACATGGAACTGTTGTGCGGGAAGCAGCCGCTCAGATCTACCTCTGTTGCCGCAAAAGCATCCGAATGTGTATCGGAAAGCGTCAGTTCCGTGTCCGAAAAGATGAAGTGCTGTCCCGGATAATAGTCGTTGTATTCCGTGCTGTAATGTGCCGCCTCGATCCGCTTGCCCAGACCGTCATAGGACTTGCCGGTATTCGGATTTGTATATGAATTATAGGTGATATACTCCGTATACTCCATCTGCTTTCCGTTCGGGAAACGGGCAAAACCGCCGCTTAAGTTGTTCGTATAGGATTTCTTGGGATATACGAAATCATTGATGTAGTACGGACCGCCGTCATGGCAGAGGATCGCATTCCACTCCGCGGCGATCATAAAGTTGGTCGGGCGCGCGCTTCGGATGCTGCCAAACTGCGTGATGCTCTGCCAATCCTTCACGATCGGCATCAGACGGGTAATACGTCCGTTCTTTGTGCTGTTCATCAGTTCATATACGATATCCGCATCCGACACGCCATAGTGCGGCAGCGCTGTCTTTTCATTATCCACCATGACCGCAATCGGGCGCTGGTTCTTCAGGGATTCATCGATGATCTCATTGGTCAGTTCACTGCGGTACATACCTTCCGGTACTACTTCTTCCGCGCCCGTCTCCTCAGCCCCTGCAGGTTCTGTCTCCTGTGTCGGCTGCTGATCACCTGTGACCGGATCGATAGAAACCGTTCCGTCCTTCAGCGTCAGATCCACCACTTCCTGGCTATCTCCACCGCTCTGCTCCGTTTCCTTACCGCAGGCAGCCAGCATCAGAACGGCCGCTGCTGTTCCGAATACCTTTCCCAAATGCTTTTTCTTCATAAATTTCCTCCCTAATTCTTAATTCTCCTGTACAGGGCTGTCTTTTCCCTCTCTTTCAAAAATAAATGCAGGAGTCCCTTGGTTTATTGCAGGATAATTCACAAGTTTATACAGTCCACATAATTATAGTAAACGGCAAAACTATTTTCGTTTTGTCGTTTACTGCGCCGGATTTTGGCCGCTGAAAGCGGCATATTTCCTTACAAAATCCGTGCGCATCCTCGCGGAGCGTTATAGTAAGCGCAATTATTTATTGCGCTTACTATATTTTATACCCGCACGAACAGAGAAACGGAATCCTGCATGTCACACTGCATGGTATATGCAGGGGTTCCATGTACGGATATCAGGAACGACCAGAATGATTTATGTTAACTGCAAAACAACAAACTTATTATAACACACAAAAAATATAATGCAAGCAAATAAAAACAGTCCCAAAAAAACGGGGAACTGCATTCGCAGTTCCCCGGAGTTTTCTGGCGTCCACGAGAGGATTCGAACCTCCGACCTACCGCTTAGGAGGCGGTCGCTCTATCCTGCTGAGCTACGCAGACATTTTCAGATCCGGTGACTATGTCCTTTCAGCGCCACCGCATATTATCCTATCAGATTTCCGCCAAAAAATCAAGGTATATTATTGCGGCAATATCACTATGCCGTCCGGGCCGATCTGGAACGGGATCCCCTCAAAAGGCACCACCGTATTCCTGGCCATACGCCCGGTCTCCGGCTCAAAGTAGTATACCGCCATTCCGATCGGTACAAAACCGGTCAGGAAGGTATGCGTAGCCGGATCGATATAATACTGATCCCTGCCATCTGTCACAAGCCCGTCCGCCATCTTGCCGTCTGCCCCAAAATAGTACACGCAGCCGCCGACACCTACAAGGCCTGTCACCATTACACCGGTCTGCGGATCAAAGTAATAGGTATCCGTCCCGATCACTGCCAGTCCGGTCATCATCGCACCGTTTGCATCAAAGCAGTAGGTCTGTCCGTCGATCACCTGCACCCCGGTCAGCATCCTGCCGCTGTCCTTCGCAAAATAACATCTTGCCCCTGCGATCGTCTGCCAGCCAAAGCACTGCCGCCCGTCTGTACCCAGATAGTACATCGCGCCATCGATCGCCTGTAAGCCCACCTGCTTCACACCATTTGCATCCGTATAAAAATTACCGCTGCCGTCATTAAACCAGCCAAACTGCATGGTACCATTCTCCGGGTGGAAGTAGTACTGCACCTCTCCCACATTCACCCAGCCGGTACGCTGCCAGCCCTGCTCGTCAAAGTAGAACTGCGCATCTCCGATCGGTGAGATCCCCATGGCCATGTGGCCGTCTTCATAGAAGTGGTAATTGTGCAGGCCGTCATTCAGCCAGCCGGTATAGAGCGCACCGTTCTCCGCAAAGAAGAAGATCTGCTCCCCGATCTGCGTAAAGCCGGTTGCCATCTTACCATCCGTGCCGAAATAATAACGGGTGTCCGCCAGTACCTGCCAGCCTGTCAGCATACGGCCTTCAGCGTCAAAGTAATAGATCCCGTCACCCAGATTTGCAAAACAGTTGCTCAGCCTCTGCCCGGTCTCATTGACAAAATACCTGGCGCCGCCGTAATCCACCCAGCGGTTTACCTGCATTCTGTAGTTTTCATAATAATATACCGCACCTTTTCTTTCCAGAAAACCATTGGCGATGATCAGTTTCGTCAGGTCTTTATACATGTAGTCGATATCCACATCACCGGAGATCCCCTTGACTCTTCCCTTGCAACTCGCCTGCCAGATCGCCGCATCGTCCCTGGCACATGCCGAAGCATACTGGGCTACCCACTTGTCATATCCCACCACGCCAAAACTGCGGTTGAACCAACTGGTGCTGCTGTATACCATAGGGTAATACCCTGCCGCCTCGATCACGGCACAAAAGGTATTTGCCACCGCCGAAAGCTGATCCGGCGTCAGTTTTTTCTGCTTATCCGTCTCGATATCAATGACTACCGGCATGCTTACGATATGCGGCGCGATCATTGCCAGCACGTTACAGGCATCCACGGCCGCCTCCTCCGGTGTCAGTGCATAGGAATAAATATACACACCGGTACGCAGACCTGCCTGGGCTGCCGCCATCATATTGGTATCAAAGTAGGGATCCGGCGTAGTGCTGGTGCCGGCCCTGATGATCGCAAAACTATAGCCGTCTGCTGCCACTGCATTCCAATTGATCAGCCCCTGATACTTGGAAACATCAATCCCCCTGGCAATCGCCTGATTGGATGTCAGTGCCGCCTGTGCCTTCATGACCGGCTGAAACATCACCATGACAGCCAGTACCAATGTCAGGATGCGCGTAGTGATCTTATGCATGCGCGTATTCTGCATGAAAATTTCCTCCTGAATTTATTATCTTTTTTTAACGGATCTCTGTTTTACCGCCCATATACGGCCTCAGCACTTCCGGGATGCGGACCGAACCGTCTGCCTGCAGATTATTCTCCAGGAAAGCGATCAGCATACGGGGCGGTGCCACCACGGTATTGTTCAGCGTGTGCGCCAGATATTTTCCGTCCTTGCCGTCCACACGGATCTTTAAGCGCCTTGCCTGGGCATCTCCCAGATTTGAGCAGGAACCGACTTCAAAGTATTTCTTCTGCCGCGGACTCCACGCCTCCACGTCCACGGACTTTACTTTTAGATCAGCCAGGTCTCCGGAACAGCACTCCAGGGTACGCACGGGAATGTCCATGGACCGGAACAGATCCACGGTATTCTGCCACAACCTGTCAAACCACATGGGGCTTTCCTCCGGCTTACATACCACGATCATCTCCTGCTTTTCAAACTGATGGATACGGTATACGCCGCGCTCCTCGATGCCATGCGCGCCTTTTTCCTTACGGAAGCAGGGGGAATAACTGGTCAGCGTATACGGCAGTTTCTCCTCCGGCACGATCTGGTCGATAAACTTGCCGATCATGGAATGCTCACTGGTACCGATCAGATACAGATCCTCGCCTTCGATCTTGTACATCATCGCATCCATCTCTGCAAAACTCATCACGCCTGTCACCACATTGGAACGGATCATAAAAGGCGGTACGCAGTAGGTAAAGCCGCGGTCGATCATGAAATCCCTGGCATAACTGATCACCGCGGAATGCAGCCTCGCGATATCTCCCATTAAATAATAGAAGCCGTTTCCGGCCACACGGCCGGCCGCATCCAGATCGATGCCGCAAAAGCGCTCCATGATCTCGGTATGGTAGGGGATCTCAAAATCCGGCACCACCGGCTCGCCAAACCGCTGCACTTCCACGTTTTCGCTGTCATCCCTGCCCACCGGTACGGAAGGATCGATCATCTGAGGGATCACCATCATGATCTTATTGACCTTCTCCTCCAATTCTGTCTGCTTTGCTTCCAATGCAGCCAGACGCTCCGCATTCTCCGTTACCTGCTTCTTGACAGCCTCTGCCTCTTCTTTTTTGCCTTCCTTCATCAGGCCGCCGATCTGCCTGGACAAAGTGTTGCGGCTGGATCTTAATTCATCCGCCTCTTTCTGCGTATCGCGCCGCGCCTGATCCAGCGCGATCACCTCGTCTACCAGCGGCAGTTTGCTGTCCTGAAATTTCTTTTTGATGTTTTCTTTTACTTCTTCCGGGTGTTCCCGCAGAAACCTGATGTCGATCATAACCGTCTCCTTGTAAATAGATATTTTAAATGAAATGTTTTTATTATATTTTTTATTTCAAAAAATGACATATCCGTGCTTGCAAATATGCAGCCGTCCTGTCAGCTGTATTTCTCCAGCACCTGCTTTAAGGCTTTCTTTTCTTCCTCACTCATATCCACATCGCTTTTTCCCTGCGTGATCTGCTTTGTATAGGCATAGCAGCCGTTGGTCGAATATACGGAATCCAGCAGCACGCCGTTATCCTTTTCATCCAGCAGCACCAGGCAGAAACTCAGTTTCCCGCCCATTTCCCGAAAAGCGTCGTAGCGGTACAGCCCCACTTTCTGGATCGCGGATTCATGCTTGGAAAACAAAAGGTCGATATCGTTTGCATAAGCCCTGGACTCCTTCTTCAGCCGTTCCACATCCCGGATCAGTTCCTGCGTCTTCTCCTCCAGGCTGAGCGCATCCCGGCCGCCCATAAACTTCTCATAGCGCTGCTTTAATGCCCGGTATTTTTTGTGCTCGATGAGCAGCAGCACGATGAATACCAGCATCAGGATCAATATCACCAATAAAAACCAGGCGATATCCAGCCCGCCTAAGCCTATGGAATTTAATAGATTGCTCACGCCTGCCGGAGACGTCCCACTCTGCACCGCCATTATTTCAGTTTCTCATACAGGCGTTCAAAATCATCAGAATTATAAAATCCGATCTCCAAACTGCCGCTGTTCTTTTCCTTTAAATGCACCGACACCTTTACGCCAAGGCTCTGCGCCAGTTTTTCCGCATACTCATCAAAGTGGATCTGATACTGCGACAGATCCTCTGCTTCCCTTTTTTTCTTCTGCGGCGCCCCCAGCTGCTTCACCTGTTTCTCCACTTCGCGCACGCTCAGTCGCTGGTCAAAGGCATTCTGCGCCATCTCGTACTGCTGATCCGCATCTTCTACGCCCAACAGCGCCCGGGCAAGTCCCATGCTGATCTGCTCATCGATCAGCATCTGCTGCACGCGCCCGTCCAGTTTTAACAGCCGCATGGAATTGGTGATCGCAGCACGGCTTTTGGATACTTTATCCGCCACCTGATCGTCTGTCAGGCCAAATTCCTCTTTCAGACGCTTATAAGCCTGCGCCTCTTCGATCGCATTTAAGTCCTCCCGCTGCAGGTTTTCGATCAGCGAGATCTCCGCGATCTCCTGCTCCGTAAACTCCCGGATGATGACCGGCACTTCCTTCAGCCCTGCCAGCCTGGCCGCGCGCCAGCGGCGCTCCCCTGCCACGATCTCATAATGCTTCCCCCGGTCCTGCACCAGGATCGGCTGCAGCACGCCGTATTGTTTAATGGATTCCGCCAGTTCCTCCAGCGCCGTCTCATCAAATTTTTTACGCGGCTGCTTTTTATTGCGGTCTACCTTATTGATATCTACCATGGCTCTCACGCCATCGCCCGCATTTGCATTGTCCGGCTCTTCCGGCGCGCTCACCGTCACCTTCTGCGGTATCATGACGTCCAGCCCGCGCCCCAAACCCCTGCTTTTTTTGTTGATCATTTTCGCTCCTCTATCAGACGCACTTTTTCATCTCCGACTGCGCCGGATGCCTGCATTAAGTACTTATTATACCATGAAAGCCACCCACATGCAACTTTTCACCCCAAATATACCAGCAGCACGGAAATATCCGCCGGGCTCACACCGCTGATGCGGGAAGCCTGCCCCACGCTCTCCGGCCTGTACTCCTTTAACTTCGCCCTGGCCTCCAGCCGCAGGCTTTTTACCTCATCATAATCGATATCTGCCGGAATACGCCGTTCCTCCATCTTTTTAAACTGGGCGATCTGCGCCTCCTGCCGCCGGAGATAGCCTTCATATTTCACATTGATATTGACCTGCTCCACGATCTCGGCCACCACTTTTGCCGGGATCCCTTTTAACTCCGGCCTGTCCGGATCCAGTTCCGCCACAGCCGTGTAGTCCAGTTCCGGCCTGCAGATCAGTTCTGCCAGGGAAGTGCCCTTCTTTACCCCCGTGGTGCCATGCGCCTGCAGGAAATTCTGCACTTTTTCATTTGCGCCTACGATCACCTCATGCAGCCGGGCAAGTTCCTTGTTTATAATATCTTCTTTTAACAAAACCGTATCATACTGTTCCTTCGTGATCAGTCCCGTTTCATAACCATACTTCCGCAGGCGCAGATCCGCATTGTCCTGACGCAGCATCAGGCGGTATTCCGCCCGCGAGGTCATCATACGGTACGGCTCCCGGTTTTCCTTTGTCACCAGATCATCGATCAGCACGCCGATATACGCTTCAGAGCGATCCAGTACCAGCGGCTCCCGCCCCCGGATCTTACGCGCCGCATTGATCCCTGCCATCAGCCCCTGGGCCGCCGCCTCCTCATAGCCGCTGCTGCCGTTGAACTGCCCCGCGCAGAATACCCCGCTGATCCCCTTCAGTTCCAGAGACAACATAAGCTGCCCCGAAGACAGGCAATCGTATTCGATCGCATAAGCGTTCCGCACCATGCGGCAATGCTCCATACCGGGCACGGTCCGGTACATCGCCAGCTGCACATCCTCCGGCAGGGACGAACTCATGCCGCCCACATACATCTCATCCGTATGCAGCCCCTCCGGCTCCAAAAATACCTGGTGCCGCTCCTTTTCCGGAAACTTCACCACTTTGTCCTCTATCGACGGGCAGTAGCGCGGTCCCGTCCCCTCGATCACGCCGGCATAGATCGGCGACCTGTCCAGATTTGCCCGTATGATCCGATGGGTTTCCTCTGAGGTATAGGTCAGGTAGCAGTCTGCCTGCTCGATCTGTACGCTTTCCGGATCCGTGGAAAAAGAAAACGGCACAACTCGCGGATCCCCGTGCTGCACCTCCATTTTGGAAAGATCGAGGCTGCGCCGGTCCATACGTGCCGGCGTACCGGTCTTGAAACGCCGCAGTTTCACCCCATGTGCCTCTAAGGAAGCCGTCAGATGATTTGCTGCCTGCAGCCCGTTCGGTCCCGTATAAGTGATCGCCTCACCGCACAGGCAGCGTGCCCGCAGATAGGTACCGCTGCAGATGATGAGTGCCTTGCATTCATAGAGCGCACCGGTATAAGTGCGTATGCCATATAACTGCTGCCTTTTTTTATCTGTACTGCCATCTCCCTGCAGATCCGCATCCGTCAGCAGTTCACACACCTCTGCCTGCCGGATCATCAGATTTTCCTGATGCTCCAGCCGCTTGCGCATCTCCCTGGTGTACTCTGCCTTATCCGCCTGCGCACGCAGGGAATGTACCGCCGGTCCCTTTGAACAGTTCAGCATCTTGGACTGGATAAAGGTTTGGTCGATCACCTTCCCCATCTCGCCGCCCAGTGCATCCAGTTCCCGCACCAGATGCCCTTTCGACGATCCGCCCACATTCGGATTGCAGGGCATCAGCGCGATCGAATCCACGCTCACCGTAAAGATCACGGTCTGCAGCCCCAGACGCGCGCAGGCCAACGCCGCCTCGCAGCCGGCATGCCCCGCGCCTACCACGCATACATCCACCACTTCATGTATCGTATTTTTCGTTGTGATTCCTTCCATAAGATATTCTTCCTGCTTTGCGGTACATCTGATACCTGTTTTTCTGCCCGATCTTTTGCATGCTTCTTTATTTCCAACCTATTTAATCCTATCAGAAAACCCCCGATTGTCAAGATTTTATACCGGACGCATCATGCCCCTGTTTTTTCGTTTATCTTGATTTTTCTATTGTAATAAGGTATATTTTGAATGATATGAATGCAAAAGTATTACACACATTGGAATTTGATAAGATCACAGCCATCCTGGCCGGCTTCGCCGGCAGCGCACCGGCAAAGCATTTATGCGAAACGCTGCGCCCCTCTCAGGATCCGGTCTGGATCGACCATGCCCAGGAAGAGACAGCCGCCGCGCTTGCACGGCTGTTAAAAAGCGACCGTCTCTCTTTCGGGGCAAATTTTGATGTTCGCAGACTGATGAAGGATGCAGGGATCGGGCGGATGCTCTCCATGAGCGAACTGCTCTCCATCGCAGGACTCCTGGCCTGCACGGCTGCCGTCTCCGAATACGGCGTCGAAACCGGCGCCCCCGCAGAAGAGCCGCAGGATTGTCTGGCGGACTATTTTCTCCGTCTGGATCCTCTGCCGCAGCTTTTCAACGAGATCAGCCGCTGCATCTTATCGGAAGAGGAAATGGCAGACAATGCCTCTGCGGATCTTTCAGAGATCCGCCGGTCTTTCAGCACCGTTACCGGCCGGATCCATAACCAGTTAAACCACATGGTAAACCAGTCCCTGCGCACTTACCTGCAGGACGCCGTGATCACCATGCGCGGGGACCGCTACTGCATCCCCGTCAAGGCAGAGTATAAATCACAGGTACCGGGCATCGTACATGACCAGTCCTCCACCGGTTCTACTTATTTTATAGAGCCTGCTGCCATTGTGGAACTCAACAACAAGCTCACGGCGCTGCAGCAGCAGGAACAGGAAGAGATCCGGCGCATCTTATCCGCCCTGACCGCAAAAGTGGCGCAGTATGCGGATATCATTTCAGAAGCACAGAAAACCCTGACTTTTCTGGATCTGATCTTTGCAAAGGCAAAATATGCCCTGAAAATAAACGCGACAAGACCGGTCTATAATACGGATCACCGCATCCGACTGCGCAAAGCCAGGCATCCGCTTTTGGATCCTGCCAAAGCCGTGCCGATCGATGTGGCGCTGGGCGGCGTCTATGACCTGCTCATCGTGACCGGTCCGAATACCGGCGGCAAGACCGTTTCCTTAAAAACCGTGGGACTTCTCACCCTGATGGGGCAGGCCGGGCTGCATATCCCTGCACTGGACCGCTCCGAACTGTCCCTGTTTTCCGAAGTATTTGCGGATATCGGGGATGAACAGAGCATTGAGCAGAGCCTGTCCACTTTTTCCTCACACATGACCTCAATCGTGCAGATCATGAAAAAGGCAAATGCCGATAGTTTGTGTCTGTTTGATGAGCTGGGTGCCGGTACCGATCCCACGGAAGGGGCAGCACTGGCGACCGCGATCTTAAACGATCTGCACAGCCGCGGCATACGCACCATGGCTACCACACACTACAGTGAGTTAAAGATCTACGCGCTCTCCACGGAGGGTGTGGAAAATGCCAGCTGCGAATTTGATGTGGAAAGCCTAAGCCCCACTTACCGCCTGCTGACCGGCATTCCCGGCAAAAGCAATGCCTTCGCCATTTCCAAAAAACTGGGGCTGTCGGAAGAGATCATAGAAGCCGCCGGACAGTATATCAGCAGTGAATCGGAAAGTTTTGAAAATGTGATCGCCGATCTGGAAAACAAACGGGTGGCTCTGGAAAAAGAACAGGAAGCGTTTCTGAAGCAGAAAGAAGATCTGGAAGCACGCCTGAAAGATGTGGAAAGCAGGGAGGATCGCCTGCAGAACCAGCGGGAGCAGATCTTAAAAGATGCGCGCGAAGAAGCGAAAGATATCCTGCAGGATGCCAAGGATGTCGCTGATGAAACCATCCGTGTCTTTCACCAACAGGGCAGCCAGATGAAGATACAGACCATGGAAAAGAAGCGGCAGAATGTACGGGAATGGCTGTCCAGGCAGGATGAAGCCATCTACCGCGAAGCCATGAAAAACAGCCGCAGCAAAAAGCAGGAGAAGGCTGCCCCGCCCAAAACACTGACACCGCAGGAGGCCATTCCCGGTACGCCGGTGCATATCCTATCCCTGCAGATCGACGGCACCATTACCTCCACTCCCGACAGAAACGGAAATGTACAGGTGCAATGCGGTATCATGCGCTCCAAAGTAAAATGCAGCGATCTGGTACACGCACAGCCTTCGGAAGAAACAGCAGCCGGAAAGAAAGCCCCGCTGAAGACCGGCAAGCTGGATATCAGCAAGGCCGCGCATGTATCCGCCGAGATCAATGTGCTGGGTTCCACCGTAGACGAAGCCATAGTACGGATCGACAAATACCTGGACGATGCCTATATGAGCCATCTGGAAAGGGTACGTATCGTGCACGGCAAAGGCACCGGTGCCCTGCGGAAGGGCATCCATGATTATCTGCGCGGGAATCCGGTGGTAAAGCATTTTGAACTGGCCGCCCACGGGGAAGGCGATGCCGGCGTGACAGTGGTAACTTTTAAATAACCGTGCCTATATGAATTTTTACAGGGAAGGATCGCAACATGGCAGAGAAACAAAAAATACTGATCGTGGATGATGATGAAAACATCGCGGAGCTGATCAGCCTCTATATGACAAAAGAATGCTTTGAAACACTGATCGTCGGGGATGGTGAATCGGCTCTGTCTGCCGTAAAGACTTATGCGCCGAATCTGATCCTGCTGGATCTGATGCTGCCGGGCATGGACGGCTATCAGGTCTGCCGCGAGGTCCGCGCCGCCTCTTCCGTTCCCATCATCATGCTTTCTGCGAAAGGCGAGGTATTTGACAAGGTACTCGGCCTGGAACTGGGTGCTGATGACTATATGGAAAAACCCTTTGATTCCAAAGAACTGGTGGCCCGTGTCAAGGCCGTGCTGCGGCGCTACAAGCCTGTCATCCAGGAAAGCGCACCGGCCGAGCGTGACAATGAAGTACGGCTGACGGATCTGGTGATCAACCGTTCCAACTACAGCGTGACCTTCCAGGGCAGGCGCATCGAGATGCCCCCCAAGGAACTGGAACTGCTGTATTTTCTGGCTTCGCAGCCAAACCACGTATACTCCCGCGAACAGCTGCTGGATCAGATCTGGGGATATGAGTATGTGGGAGACACCCGCACCGTGGATGTGCATATCAAACGTATCCGTGAAAAGATCGGCGATCATAAAAAATGGAAGATCACCACGATCTGGGGTGTCGGCTACAAATTTGAACTGATGTGATAAGCCTTATATGAAGCGTACTCTCTATCTGAAACTGTTAATCGCATATCTGATCTTTGCCGTATTCGGTTTTGTGGTCGTAGCTACCTTTATGCAGCAGATGACCGTAAACCAGCTGCGCAAGGATAAGGCAGAGGAACTTTACCGTGCCGCCGCCCTTCTTTCGGAGAAGGAGGCTCTCGCCCTTTATCGGAACGAGATTTCCTTAAACAGCATGAAGAGCAGTTTAGACCGCACCGCAGAGTTTTTGCATGCACGCATCCAGATCCTGAACCCTTCCGGCCTTGTGGTCGTTGATTCCGCCATGCCGATCGATGTGGAAAACACGGTCACCATCGAGGGATTCGACATCACTGCCCTGTCCGGATCTTTTTACAGCATCAGCACATTCTACCACCTTTTTGAAACTGAACATCTGTCCGTTGCGGCACCCATCACACTGGGCTATGCCGTGCGCGGCTATGTGGTGATCCACTATGATATGTCGCTGATACAGGATTCTTCCAACCACCTGCTGGATATCGACTACATCATGCTGATCATCTTATTCCTGCTCTCGCTCATCATCCTGATCTTCTTTACGGAACTGGTGTATATCCCCCTGCGCCGCATCATCGCTGCGACCGAGCAGTACGCGGCCGGCAACCTGCACTACGAGATCAGCATCGAAAGCGATGACGAGATCGGCTATCTGGCTGCATCCCTGGCCTACATGGCACAGGAACTGGCCCGCGGCGAAGATAACCAGAAACACATCGTTGCCAATGTCTCCCACGATTTCCGTTCACCGCTCACCTCGATCAACGGCTACTTAAAAGCCATGCAGGACGGCACGATCCCGCAGGAAATGTACCCGAAATACATCGATATCGTCTTAAATGAAACAGACCGCCTGATCAAACTGACCAATAATCTGCTGACGCTCAACAACTTAAATACCCAGGGGATGATCCTGGAACTTTCCGATTTCGATATCAATATGGTGATCCGCCGCACCGTAGCCACCTTTGAAGGCACCTGCCGTGAAAAAAAGATCGCCATCGAACTATCCCTGACCGGGCAGACCTTACCGGTACATGCCGACTTAACACGCATCCAGCAGGTGCTCTATAATCTCATCGACAATGCCATCAAATTCAGCCATAAAAATTCCGTGATCCGCATCGAGACCACGGAAAAACACAACAAAGTATTCGTATCCGTCAAAGACAGCGGCATCGGCATTCCGAAGGAAAGTGTGCCTCTGGTCTTTGACCGTTTCTACAAATCCGACTTATCCCGCGGCAAAGACAAAAAAGGGACAGGCTTAGGCCTGTCCATTACCCGCGAGATCATCCGTGCCCACGGTGAAAATATCAATGTCATCTCTACAGAAGGCGTCGGCTCGGAATTCATCTTCTCCCTTCCCCTTTCAGAGCAGGAAGAAGATGAAGCCGAAGATTGATCCCTGCGCTTAAGCCGGCTGCTTTTTCGCCCGGCGCTTCTTACGGCGGCGGCGTCCGATCAGAAGCAGCAGAAGGATCAATACCACCCCGCCTCCGGCAGCTGCCGCGATCGTGACCGTCTCCTTATCCTGTGCCGCGATACAATAGACACCTTCCAGCCCATGCATATTTACCTGCAGATAAGAGCCGCGGTCCAACGTTTCCACCTCTTCCCAGTCAGTGCCGTTATACTGCCATACACTCACTTTCCTGCCGCTGTACGGATCATACAGGCGCAGTGAAAAAATGTCATTGATCCCTTTTCCGCTGTCCATGATCTTTATCTCGTAGCAGATATGCTCACCATACCCCGCTTTGTGGAAAGGCGGCTCCGTCACGATCTGCGCCGAAAGCCTGGCCTCATCATTGAAATCATTGTCGATCAGGGCCAGCTGCCTGCCCGTTTCCGGATCCCGCCCCTCACTTTCGATCACGCGCACGCTGTCTGCATATTCCGCAGTGATCACCATATTGCCGGTGATCGTCCCCTCCGGAAGTTCCGGCCAGGAACCGAAAAAACCTTCCCTGGCCGGTATCTCCGGCAGTTCGATGGTCGAACAGGCATCCCCGTAATTTACGCGCTGCGCCCCCAGATATTCATCCCCCACCCGGAAGGTCACTGTGAGATAGCGGAATTCCAGGGGTGTTCCCGGCAGTTTCAAAAGATCCCGGTATCCGATCTCCTGTGCCGCGCTCCAATAACTGATCCTGTCGATGCCATATAAATTTTCTCCCACATAATAATTTTCCGAAAGCTGATCCAGTCTGGGCAGCTGCGTATCTTCATCGATCTCGATCTGCCCGGCGATGGCGCCGCTCTTTCCTGTCGTTTCCGTGATCGTCGGCATGGCATAGCAGCCGGTGATCGTGGTGCCATAGCCGGCGACGCCGCCCACGTTTTCCCCGCCGGACAACGCGCATAATACATAGCAGTCGCGGATCGCCGACAAAGCCTGGCCTGCGATGCCGCCCACATAACTGCCTTCCGTGCTCTCCACTGCGCCATACGCACAGGAAGCGCTCACCACACCGTTTTTGACAAAGCCCACGATGCCGCCCGCGCCGTCATTTTTTGCGGTGACATAGCCGCGGTTGGTACAGTGGTACAGAATATTCTGGGATGTATAACGGCCTCCCAGGGAAATCTGCATGGTGCCGGCCGCATTCCCCTCCGGATCCTCTTCGTCTATCGCCATGGCGCCGGTGATGCCGCCTACATTCACATCTCCGTTGATCACGCCGTAATTGGTACTCCCCGTCACCTTGCCCTGGGTAGCGTGCTCAATGTCAGCATCGGAAATATCCGCATAGATATAATCAAAATTCTCCTCACGTATCCCGTCCACGCGCTCATTAAGCTTGTTATAGATATCATTGTAGATTTCATTGATCTGGTCATTGATCGCGCGGATCTGATCGTTGACATCCGTGGTATATTCCTCTGCATGGTCTCCCAGCCGCTGCATGACCGCGGACATATTGTCCATCTGCTCATGCACGTTGTCTACATTCCGGTTCCACTCCTCATCGATCTTTACCATCTTCAGATCATCCTGCGCATTCAGATAATCCGTGATCTCATTTAATGAGGTCTGCGCTTTATTGACGGACTCCATCGCCTGATCCAGATCTGTCAGGGCCTTTTCCAGATCCCGGTGCGCATCTGTCGTGGCATCCTTTAAAATATCCGTATATTCCTTATATAAGCCGCTCATGGCACCGCCGATCTCCGCAGCCGACCTGCCGGCATCCCCCACGGCTTTGACCGAATCCGCCATATCCGTCGGTTCTTTTACCACCACGGTATATGCCACGCCGATGGGCTCCGTCATATCCCCCGCCATGCTGCGATCTTCCCCGTCATATACCACCTTGTAACTTTCGAGATAAGTTTCTTCCGGCAGATAATAATAATACCCCTGCTCCAACGTGATCCTGCCGTTAAGCCTGCTCCAATCCTCCGGAAAACTGCTTTCGGAAGAATATGCCTCTTTTGAAATCCGGTATGCCGTCGCTCCGGGTGCCGTGTGTACTACCGAACCGGCGGTCATCGTTATCACCGCATCCGATTCCCCCACCGGGCGCACGATGCCGTCTCCCGCATTCTCATAGGGACTGATGGAGGCGGTACCGGATATGCGGTCTGCCGCATTTTGGATATCTTTGGAACTGTTACTGATCGTATCGGAATAGCCGTCCAGTTCTTTCCGCTGATCCTCCGAGATACTGCCGGAAATATACAGATCTTCATTTAAACGCTTAAACTGGTCTGCCATGCTGTCGGCGCTGTTTCCGGCCTGTGTCAGATTGTCCGTCACGCCGGGGGACATCTCCAGCACATGATCCAGCCGCCCGCTTGCGTCATTAGCCACATCAACGTTTTGGTTCACATATTCCGAAGCCTGGTCTGCCATCTCATCCCCGGTATCCACAGCATTGTCCGCATAACCGCGCAGTTCCTCCAGATCCGACTTCACCACCGCATTGTCGGTATCCATGATGTCCATCAGGTCATTTACCATGTCATGCAGTTCGTTCACATCAGCGTTGATGGAATCCTCTTCACTGACTTCCAGGTATGGTTCCATCTGCCCGGCGATGCCGCCGATATCCTTGCGCCCGCGTACAAGCCCCCGGTTGGTGCAGTTCGATACCAGCCCGGTCTGCCGGCCCACGATACCACCAATATTGTATCCTGCGTGTTCATAGCCGATATCCCCTTCATTGGTGCAGCTGATGACGGCACCTCTGGAGTATCCCGCGATACCTCCTGTATCCGTTCCGGACTGTTTGCGTACATCCGTCAGATCATCATCGGTCAGTTCCGACAGGATATCCGAGTTCATCTCATCTTCTTCCGTGATCCATTCCACGCTGTCATTTAAACTGCCTGTATTTTCACAACCGTAAAGCATACCGTAATTCTTGCCCGCGATGCCGCCGGTGAAATAATAGCCGCTGACAGCAGCATTGTTTGTGCATTTCAGGATCTCCCCGTCTGCCGTATTCACGCCTGCGATGCCGCCGGTCTCGGACTTGCCAAAGATCTTCCCGCTGAAACTGCAGTTCTGTATGGTGCCGGAACTGATCCCTGCCAGCCCGCCGCTCACCTGCTGTTTTCCCCCGGCACGGATGATGCCGTCCAGATGCAGGTTTTCGATCACCGCGCTTTCACCGACATAACGGAAAAAACCCGTCACATACCCGTCTCCTCCATAATCGTAACCGGAAATCGTATAACCGTTTCCGTCAAAATGCCCGCAGAAAATGGGGATCGTCGTAAAATCACTGTTCGCGAGCTGGATATCCCCCATCAGCACCACATCCTTATTTTCGGAAAAACTGTCTGCATGGCACTGCTCTGCCAGTTCGATCAAATCCCCCGCCGTGCGCAGTTCAATACGCTCCCTGGCCTCCTCTTGTTCGGCCTCTGCACCATCTTCCGATACGGTCATGGTATCTCCCGGCGCCCGGGCAAGCCTTTGTACAGGCTCCATCCCCTCCATGGAACCGGAAGCCCCACGGCTGTATAAGGCTGTATGGGGCTGCGCCGCAAACAGCAATAGCCCCGCCGTGATCCCCGACAAAATTCTGTATCTGTATTTACGCATTGTTTCCGCCTCCTTCTCCTGCCACATCTGCTGCCGGCTGCGGCATCTCCGATATGGCCAATGCAGGATCGAAGTTTTCCTCCTTCAATTCTTCCAGATTTCCCATACGCACGATCGCAGCCACATCCCCGCGGACAAACGCGTGCATCTCGCCGATCACCAGGCCGCTTACCTGGCCACGCACATAACCATCCACGCGCATGAGTCCCGTGCCGCGGTTCAGCCTGATCGGTACGGACACTTTGAAACTGGTTCTATCGATGATCCCCGCGCCGATGATGAGGATCTGCGGCAGCACAAACATGACCAGGAAGATGGAGATCAGCGTACCGCGGCATAAGCACTGTCCGATACCGCAGATAGCGCCGTCTGATGAAAGCCGCCCGATGAAAAAGCCTGCCAGCACCATCATGGAACCGGAAGTGATGATCGTCGGGAACGCAAAGTTCAGTGTTTCAATAAGCGCCTGCCGCTTGGGCATCTCATCCTTCAGTTCCATGAAACGGCTGGAAATGACGATCGCATAGTCAATATTTGCACCCATCTGTATGGAAGATACGATCAGGTAACTCATAAAGAAGATATTGTCATGCAAGAGCGCCGGAAACGCGAAGTTTGTCCAGATGGCGCCCTGGATCACGGCGATCAGAAGTACCGGCATGCCCGCCGACATAAAGGTAAACAGCAGCACCACCAGCACGGCCAGGATCAACACCACACTGACTACGGTGTTGTCCACATCAAAGGTCTTTTTCAGGTCATACTGGCTGGTGGATTCCCCGACCACCAATACATCCTCTCCGTAATACTTCTCCGCGATGGTATGCATCTCCTGCAGGAAAGCAAAGGTTTCTTCCCCGCCTTCCGGCAAGGTCAGGTACACCAGCATACGGCTGTAATTTTCACCCTGAAGCTGGTCCAGCGCCATCTGCATCTGATCATGCGCATCCACCAGATCCTCATATACATCATCTTCAAGCGTCACATAGCCCTCTTCCACCTCGTCATACAAAAACATGATGATATCGATCAGCGGTATCGCATAGGACGAAAGCCCGTTCACCAGTTTGGCGTAATTCTCATCATCCACCGCATAGGCCATATAGAGCAGCTGCGCCATCTCATAATCCACATCCATGAGCTCCGCAAACTCCCTGGCCGTGATGCGGTCGGTCAGCATATAGCCGTCCATGGCCTCCGTATTGGACAGCCCCTGGCTATGGTCTACTTCCGGCCGCCGGTCCAGTTCTGCCAGCATCTTCTTTTCCTTTTCATAATCCCCTGCCGGCACTACCAGAGCCACAAAATTGGATTCTCCAAAACTCTCCGTGATCATTTCCTCTGCGATCATGGTATCATTCTTGATCGGCGTGGTCAGTTCACTGTAGCCATATACGTAAGGGCACTGATTTGAGAAATGGATCGCTACCACGACCACTGCCAGAAACAGTACCGGCACCAGGTGCCTGGTGAAATAATCAAACTTGCCGACAAAGTCGATCTTTGGGATGAAACTGCGATGTTTCGTCTTGTCCATTGCCTTGCCAAAGAGCATGATCAGCCCGGGCATGAACAGGAAAACGGACAGAAGGCTGAAAAAGATCGCTTTGATCAGACAGATGGCCATATCCTTACCGATGCCGTACTGCATAAACATCATGGCCAGCAGGCCGCCGATCGTTGTCAGCGAACTGGACGAAATCTCCGGGATCGCTTTGGAAAGCGCCACGATGTCCGCCTCCCGGATATCCAGCGTCTGATGCTCTTCCTTATATCTGTTGCAGAAAATGATCGCATAATCCACGGAAAGCGCAAGCTGCAGCACTATGGTCACGGAATCGGATACGAAAGAGATCGTTCCCATGATGAAATTGGTCCCGGCCGCCAGGATCGCACCCAGTCCAAAGGTCAGGATCAGCACCGGTACCTCTGCCCAGGTCTGGGAAGTAAAGAGCAGCACCGATACCACGATGACCGCCACGATCACGCTGATGACCTGCATCTCCGCCGCCAGCTGTTCCGCCGCCGCATCCCCCATTGAGGTGGACACATACAGATCATATCCCGCCAGCCCCTGCTTGATATCCTCCAGGGATTCCAGCGCCGCAGGATCGTCCTCCGGATACGTAAAGGTGATATCGTAAAGTGCCGAGAAATTATGGAAATGCTCCGGGGTATTGTCAAAATCCAGCATATACACATCATCCCGGTTTTCGATCTCTGTGGCAATATGATCCGCATCATCATAGGTGATGTTCATGACCATCACCTTGGCCGTTCCATAGGTGATAAACTCATCCTCCATGCGGTTTAAGCCGATGGTCGTCTCTGCCGTATCCGGCAGATATGCCGCCAGGGAATTTTCCACGGACACCCATCCCGAAGCGATCAGTGAAAAGATCGTTGCGATCCCCAGCAATAAAAAAAAGAGGTTTCGCCGGTCTACGATAAAGGTCGCTACCTTGACCATAAACGGCTGCTTTTCCTCCCCCTTTTCATCGAAATGCGCGCCTACGATGTCCTGCTCGATCTGTTCTTTTTTCTTATCCATAATATCATTTCCTTTCGTGAACAAGTATTATAGACCTTTTTTTTCAAAAAAACAAGCCCTCGTGCTCCGGGGGCTCATGGTTTTACGACTGCTCCAACGGTTTGCCGATTACTGTATTTTATATTTTACCATCCTGATCCTCCCGTATCATCTTCTCTACTCTCGGATGCAGCGCCATGGCATACCAAAGGTAAGCGCGGTCTACGAGTGCCCCGAACAGACCGGCCAGCAGGATCACTGCTGCCAGAAGCGCCGGTGCCGGCAGTCCTGCCAAAAACTCCGGCAGTTCTTCCTTCTGTAAAAAGAAAAATACCGTCCACACCGCAGGCGCACTCCCTTGCGGTGTCCGGTACAGGATATGC
>JAFUUX010000021.1 GCA_017471325.1 Lachnospiraceae bacterium
AACGACAAAACTATTTTCGTTTTGTCGTTTACTGCGCCGGATTTTGGCCGCTGAAAGCGGCATATTTCCTTACAAAATCCGTGCGCATCCTCGCGGAGCGTTATAGTAAGCGCAATTATTTATTGCGCTTACTATAAAAATGGCTATAATGTACAAAGAATCAGAGAAGCAAGGCATCGGATGGCAGTAGCAGGAAATATCAATAAACAGATCATGGATCGCAAAGCAAAAAAACAAAAAGACAGGCAGCAGACGATGCGCCTGCTCGCGATGATCAGCCAGTTCGGGATCAATATGCTGGTCCCGATCTTTCTGTGCTTTTTCGCGGGGCGGTGGCTGGATGGGCATTTTGGCACGTCATACTGGACGGTGGTGCTGTTTTTTGCCGGGGCGCTGGCCGGTTTCCGCAATGTATTTATCTTCGCCAGACGTTTTATGGGGAGCAATGACACGGCGGAGGGAGCGCCGGAAGTGCAGCGACCGGATGAGGGGGGGCACGATCAGCAGCGTAAAACGATAAAATGAGTGAAATCATGCCGGCTGCCGGATTGAACAGAAGTGAAAAATAGTGTATAATGATGAAAAGGAGGTGATCGCATGAATATGACAGAAGCAGCAAATTTTATAGAAATATTAAGGGCGTTAGGCTGGACGGGAGATCAGATCGCGGATTTCCAGTTGGGGATCGAGGGGCGGATCACTGTGGAAGAGGCAACGAAACGGGTAAAAGAGGTAAATGATTTAAAAAATAAAACTGAATAAATTGCAGTTAAAAAATGAAGCCGGGGGATGTCATCCCCTGGCTTTTGCGTGACCATCTCCCAAATATGAATTTTTATTCTGGTATAGACATTTTTTGCGGAAAACGCTATAATAGACATACTGTGAGTTGAAAGATATGAAAGAAAAGTGGATCGCACATTATACGCTTATCGAGTTGTGGATCGGGATCCTGCTCTGGGGCGTGGTGGCGGAGATCGTATTATTGGCGGTATTTGACCGCAGATTATATCGCAGTTTAGGCCTGCTGCTCGGTCTGATCGGGGCGGCACTGATGGCGGCGCACATGGAGCGCACCATCGCCAGGGCATTGGGGGGCGGAGAAGCCGGCGCGGAAAAGACCATGCGCCTGGGTTACCTGCTTCGCTATTTTGCGGCTGCACTGGTGATGACGGGGGCGGCAGTCAGCGGGGCGGCAGATCCCATCACCGTATTTGCGGGACTGATGACTTTGAAACTTTCCGCCTATATTGCACCATATACCCACAGGATATCCGAAGCGGTATG
Source organism: Lachnospiraceae bacterium (assembly GCA_017471325.1). GTDB lineage: Bacteria > Bacillota > Clostridia > Lachnospirales > Lachnospiraceae > NK4A136. The sequence goes on from JAFUUX010000021.1 coordinate 1,288, forward strand.
CGGCAAAGAGGTGTTTTTTCGGGAGATGGTATCGCCGGAGGAGCAGGACCGGATGATGGGAAAGCAGGGCGCGGCAGAGCCTGAGGTACTGCCGGAAAGTGCGGAACAGTAAGCATACGGTTGACAGTAAAAGAATAGCGGTAAATGATAAATGGGGAAGGGTTCTTGAACATGGGAACAGGAATGCTGTTATCTTCTGAAGATCTTGGATTTATGATCGAAGGTGTTTTCTCGTTTCAGGCGGGAGGCACGACATTATGGATCACCACATCACATATCTGTACACTGATCGTACTGGTCACACTGATCGTTTTTTCGTTTTTTGCCAAAAGAGCGATCACCAAAGGTTCTGAGGTGCCGGGCACATTCCAGAATATCGTGGAACTGATCGTGGAAAAACTCGACGGCATGGTGAACAGCACCATGGGCTGGAGCGCATACAAGTTCCGCAATTATATCGGCACGATCTTTATTTTCATTCTGTTCAGCAATATTTCGGGACTTTTCGGTCTGCGGCCGCCCACGGCGGATTATGGCGTGACTTTCCCACTGGGCGTATTGACCTTTACCCTGATCACGGTATGCAAATTTAAATACCAGAAGCCGATCGGCGTGCTGAAAGGTTTGTGCGATCCGTGGCCCTTCTGGCTGCCGATCAACCTGATCGGTGATTTCGCAGTGCCGATCTCTCTGTCCCTGCGTTTGTTTGCCAACGTGCTTTCGGGCACGGTGATGATGGCACTGGTATATGGATTGCTGAAGGTAGTTGCGTACGCGTGGCCGGCAGTGCTGCATGTGTACTTTGATATGTTTTCCGGCGCGATCCAGACTTATGTATTCTGTATGCTGACCATGACCTATATCTCCGATGCGGTCGGTGATGAGGTGAAGGCATAAAATTATATCAAGAACAAAAACCATCAGGAATAAGGAGGAATATTTTTATGGATGGCATGTTTAATGAGAATTTCATTTTGGGCTGCTCCGCGATCGGTGCCGGTCTGGCCGTGATCGCAGGTATCGGACCCGGTGTAGGCCAGGGTATCGCAGCAGGCCATGCGGCAGCAGCAGTAGGCCGCAATCCGGGCGCAAAGGGTGATGTGACTTCCACCATGCTTCTGGGCCAGGCGGTTGCCGAGACCACAGGTCTGTACGGTCTGTTGATCGCGATGCTGCTGTTATTCGTTAAACCGCTGATGCCGTAAGGATATCGGTTTTGTTCCCGCGTGCGGTACATGCGGGACAGCAAAATCGTGATCCGACATAGAGGCAGGTAATCAAAATGCTCTTTATGGAAGGAGAGCGAAGGGAGTTTATTGTATGAATATGTTGCTTAGTGCACAGGAATATACGCGTCTGTTCGACCTGGATCTGCAGCTTTTGTTTGATTCCGGTCTGACGCTGCTTGCAGTATTCGTACTTTTCCTGATCCTCTCGTATAATCTGTTCAATCCGGCGCGTAAAATGCTGGAAGAGCGGCGCAACCGTATTCAGAATGATATTGCCGTAGCCCAGAACGATAAGGATGCGGCATTGAAATTAAAAGAGGAATACGAGGCAAAACTCCGTGATGTGGATGTGGAAGTGGAGCAGATCATGAGTGATGCCCGCAAGAGAGCTCTGGAAAATGAAAACAAGATCATTGCGGATGCAAAAGCAGAGGCGGAGTCCATCATCGCGCGCGCTCAGCGGGAAGCAGAACTGGAAAAGCAGCGTGTGGGCGATGAAGTGAAGCAGGAGATGATCTCGATCGCTTCTTTGATGGCGCAGAAGGTAGTCGCAGGACGGATCGATGCTACCGTGCAGAACAGTCTTGTGGAAGAAACCTTGAAGGAAATAGGTAACGATACATGGCAAAGCTAGTTTCGGCAACTTACGGGGATGCGCTTTTTTCACTGGCATGTGAAGAACACAAGGAAGATGCATTCTATGATGAGGTGACGGCCTTACAGCAGATATTGAAGGAAAACCCGGATTTTTCAGCACTGATGAATCACCCCAAGGTGTCCAAAGAGGAAAAAGAAAAGGTGCTGGAGGCGGTTTTTTCCGGACGTGTGGATGCGGAACTCACCGGTTTTCTGCTCCTGCTGTTAAAAAAAGACCGCTATGCAGACCTGGATGCGATCCTTACACATTTTATGGCGAAGGTAAAGGAGTATAAGGGGATCGGCGTAGGTTATGTCCGTTCGGCGATTGAGTTGAACGCTGCGCAGAAGCAGCAGATCGAGGCGAAACTGCTGGAAACGACCTCTTACCATAAGATGGAAATGCACTATACGGTAGAACCGGCGCTGATCGGCGGTTTAGTGATCCGTATCGGGGATCATGTGGTGGACAGCAGTATCCGTACCAAACTGGACGGGCTGAAGCGTGAACTGTACAAAGTATCGTAAATTTATTGTTTTATCATAATTCAGAAAGGTGCGAACAGATCCATGAATTTAAGACCAGAAGAAATCAGTTCGGTGATCAAGGATCAGATCAGGAGATATGCCGATAAACTGGAAGTCTCGGAAGTGGGTACTGTCATTCAGGTGGCGGATGGTATTGCCCGTGTACACGGTCTGCAGAACGCAATGCAGGGTGAACTGCTGGAATTTCCCGGCGAAGTGTACGGCATGGTCATGAACCTGGAAGAGGACAACGTGGGCGCGGTGCTTTTGGGAAGCCATCGGAATATCAATGAAGGCGATACCGTAAAGACCACCGGACGCGTGGTGGAGGTGCCTGTAGGCGATGAAATGCTGGGACGTGTCGTGAATGCGCTGGGACAGCCCATCGACGGCAAAGGTCCTGTCAATACGACAAAATTCCGTCAGATCGAGCGTGTGGCAAGCGGTGTTATCACCAGACAGTCCGTAGATACCCCGCTGCAGACCGGTATCAAGGCCATCGATTCCATGGTGCCGATCGGACGCGGTCAGCGTGAGTTGATCATCGGCGACCGCCAGACCGGCAAAACGGCTATCGCCATCGATACGATCATCAACCAGAAGGGGCAGAATGTAAAATGTATTTATGTTGCGATCGGACAGAAAGCGTCTACGATCGCATCTATCGTAAAGACACTGGAAGAGTACGGCGCAATGGCGTATACCACCATCGTAGCCGCTACGGCTTCCGAACTGGCTCCGCTGCAGTACATCGCACCGTATTCCGGTTGTGCCATCGGTGAGGAATGGATGGACAACGGCGAAGACGTGCTGGTGATCTATGACGACTTAAGCAAGCATGCAACGGCATACCGTACACTCTCCTTGCTGCTGAGACGTCCGCCCGGGCGTGAAGCTTATCCGGGTGATGTCTTTTATCTGCACTCCAGACTGTTAGAGCGCGCAGCCCGTATGAACAAAGAGTATGGCGGCGGTTCCTTAACGGCGCTGCCGATCATAGAGACACAGGCAGGTGACGTGTCGGCGTATATCCCGACCAACGTGATCTCCATTACGGACGGTCAGATCTATCTGGAAACCGAAATGTTCAACTCCGGTTTCCGTCCGGCGATCAACGCAGGTCTGTCGGTATCCCGTGTAGGCGGTTCCGCGCAGATCAAGGCGATGAAGAAGATCGCAGGCCCGATCCGTCTGGAACTGGCACAGTATCGCGAACTGGCAGCATTCTCACAGTTCGGTTCCGAATTGGATGCCGATACCAAGGAGCGTCTGGCACAGGGCGAGCGTATCCGCGAGATGCTCAAGCAGCCGCAGTACAAACCCATGCCGGTAGAGTATCAGGTCATCATCATCTACGTGGCGACCAAGAAATATCTGCTGGATGTAGCGGTAGGTGATATCCAGCGTTTTGAGAGCGAATTGTTTGAGTATATCAAGACCAAGTACCCGGAGATTCCCGAGGCGATCCGTACCGAGAAGGAGATGTCTAAGGAGATCGAGGAGAAACTGGTCAAGGCGATCGAATCGTTTAAGAATCATTTTGAGAAGTCAGCGGAATAATGTATACTCGCGACCGAAATGAACTGTTGTTTTAATTTCTGACCGCGATATAAGCAGTTAAACTAATCAATTGCCTGCGGCAATTAATAAGTTTAACTGGTATAATCCACCGGTATCTGTTCGGACAGGCAAGACGGTTCTGAACAGATACGATCCATTCTGATATGAGGTAGTGTAGTTATGGCGTCGATGAGGGATATCAAAAGACGTAAAAGCAGTGTTGAGAGTACGCAGCAGATTACCAAGGCGATGAAACTGGTCTCCACGGTGAAACTGCAGCGTGCGAAAGCACGGGCAGAACAGTCCATGTTTTATTTTAACGAACTCTACAACACAGTGACGTCTATCCTCGCAAAGGCAAGGGGATTGGAGCATCCGTATATGAAGGGCGGCAAGAGCGGCAAAAAAGCCGTAGTGCTGATCACCTCCAACAAAGGTCTGGCCGGCGGATACAACTCCAACGTGATCAAACTGGTGACCAGGGATCCGGAATTCAACAAAGAAAACACGATCATCTATGCGATCGGTAAAAAAGGCAAGGATGCGCTGCAGAGGGAAGGCTATGAAGTGATGAAAGACTTTTCCGAAGCCATCGAAGCGCCTACTTACCGGGACGGTATGACAGTGACGAAGGAATTGCTGGGGGCGTTTGAACAGGGCGACATCGCGGAGATCTATCTGGCATACACTTTCTTTAAGAATACCGTGAGCCATATTCCGACGATGCTAAAGCTTCTGCCGGTGGAGATCGGTGAGAAGGAACTGGATGAGCGTGAGAAAGAGGTGTCGGACGCACCCATGAACTTTGAGCCGGAGGATGAAGAGGCGTTGAACCTGATCATTCCGAAATACATATCCAGCATGGTGTATGGTGCCCTGATCGAAGCGCAGGCCAGTGAAAACGGCGCACGTATGCAGGCCATGGACAATGCGACCAACAATGCGGCAGAGATGATAGAGCATCTGTCCCTGCTGTATAACCGTGCTAGACAGAGCAAGATCACGACGGAACTGACCGAGATCATTGCCGGCGCGGATGCGATCAGTTAATGCTGTCCGGCTGCATGCGTATATATGCTGATCCGGCGGCACATAAATGCAGATGCTGATATAGAGAAGCAGGAAAAGATATGTTAACAGATTCGTTAATATAGAGTGCAAGTATAGCGTTAAGTTAGGAAAGGAAACAGATAAGATGGCAGAGGAAAAGAAAGGCAGACTGACACAGATCGTCGGTGCGGTGCTGGATGTGAAGTTTGAAGGCGGCCTGCCCGAGATCAATGAGGCGATCCGTATCAAACGGCAGGATGGTACTTACCTTGTTGTAGAGGTGGCGCAGCATCTGGGAAACGATACGGTACGCTGCGTGGCAATGGGCCCGACAGACGGTCTGGTACGCGGCATGGATGCGATCGCGACAGGCAGTCCCATTAAGGTACCGGTAGGTGAAAAGACACTGGGTCGTATCTTCAATGTTCTGGGTGAACCGATTGACAACAAGCCTGCACCCGAAGGTGTGGATTACGAGCCGATCCACAGGGCGGCACCTGCATTTAAGGAGCAGTCCACAGAACAGGAAATGCTGGAGACCGGCATCAAGGTCGTTGACCTGCTCTGCCCTTATCAGAAGGGTGGAAAGATCGGGCTTTTCGGCGGCGCCGGCGTAGGCAAGACGGTGCTGATCCAGGAACTGATCCGCAATATCGCAACAGAGCATGACGGTTTCTCTGTGTTCACCGGCGTAGGTGAACGTACCCGTGAAGGAAACGATCTGTATCACGAGATGAGCGAGTCAGGCGTTATCGAAAAGACGGCCATGATCTTCGGACAGATGAACGAGCCGCCCGGGGCGCGTATGCGTGTAGGTTTGACAGGCCTTACGATGGCGGAGTATTTCCGTGACAAAGGCGGAAAGGATGTGCTTCTGTTTATTGACAATATCTTCCGTTTTACACAGGCAGGTTCCGAGGTATCGGCATTGCTCGGCCGTATGCCTTCGGCCGTAGGTTACCAGCCGACGCTGCAGACCGAGATGGGCGCGCTGCAGGAGCGTATCACTTCGACAAAGAATGGTTCCATTACTTCGGTACAGGCCGTATATGTGCCTGCCGATGACCTGACCGACCCTGCGCCGGCAACGACGTTCGCACATCTGGATGCCACAACGACACTTTCCCGTGCGATTTCCGAGCAGGGTATCTATCCGGCAGTGGATCCGCTGGATTCCACTTCCCGTATCCTGGATCCGCGTATCGTAGGAGCGGAGCATTACGAAGTGGCCCGCGGCGTGCAGGCGATCCTGCAAAGATACAAGGAACTGCAGGATATCATCGCCATCCTGGGTATGGACGAACTTTCCGAGGATGACAAACTGGTGGTAAGCCGTGCAAGAAAAGTGCAGCGTTTCTTATCCCAGCCGTTCTTTGTGGCGACACAGTTTACCGGTATGGAAGGGAAATATGTACCCATCGCCGAGACTATCCGTGGCTTTAAAGAGATCCTCGCCGGAAAGCACGACAATATTCCGGAGAGTGCTTTCCTGAATGCCGGCAGTATCGATGAAGTAGTGGCAAGGGCAAATAAAAAATCATAATCAGAAATTATAATTTAAAGAAATTATAAAAGGGAATAGCAATGGCGGAAAATGTATTCCAGTTAAAGATCGTCACACCGGAGCGGGTTTTCTTTGACGAACCGGTGCAGATGGTGGAATTTAATACGACAGAGGGTGAAGTCGGTATCTATGCAAACCACGTGCCCATCACCCTGATCATCAGTCCGGGCGTTTTAAGGATCACCACGGCAGAGGGTGAAAAAAAGGCAGCCCTGCATGCCGGTTTTGTGGAGGTGCTGCCGGATAAGGTGACGATCCTGGCGGAGATCATCGAGTGGCCGGATGAGATCGACGAAGAGAGGGCTACGGAGGCAGAAAGACGGGCGCGGGAGCGGATCGCGGCAAGGCAGGACGGCGTGGATCTGGATCGGGCGGAGATCTCGCTGAAGAAGGCGATCGCGCGTATTAACGCATTAAGGTAAAAGCATTCCCCCCTTTGTCAAGCGGCAAAGGGGGGATTTTTCGCAGCAGTTTTATGAGAGGTCAGCGTATCAGCAAAGGAATATTGCGGATCATTTATTGCGGGGCGGTTTTCATCCTCGCTCTTTTCGTGTTAAGTTCTTTTATGAACCGGGGCAATACGGATATGACAACGGAAATGCCGGATGCCACCTATCCGCTGGTGAGTTTTTTGTGTGACGGCATGCAGTACAACCAGATGCAGGGTTACGCGCAGGAGATGGATGTCAATAAGGTGCGCGAGCATGTGACGCCCGTGGGGGATGACCGCAGGCTGGAGTTTATGATCGATACCTATGGGGAAGAGATCGAGCGCCTTTCCTTCCGGGTGCGTTCACTAAGGGACGGCAGGCTGATCGAGGATACGCAGGTCTTTGATTACGCCCGGCAGGAGGATGAGGTGCGGGGCAGCTTAACGGTGAAAGACCTGCTGCGCAAGGGTTCGGAGTATTCCTTGTGTATCGTGCTGGAAACCAGGAGCGGAAAGAAACTGTATTATTACACGCAGCTGCTCAGACAGGAGGGGATGGCGCTTTCGGAAAAACTGGCGTTTGCCTACCGTTTCAGCGACCTTACGTTTGATAAGGTAAGCGGTGCCGTGGAACTGCCTACCTACCTGGAAAGCAACGCGCAGGGAGATAATACCACCTTTCATACCGTGAATATCCATTCCAGCGCCACGCAGGTGCTGTGGGGAAATCTGGAGGTAGAGCGGCTCACGCAGCCCAGGGCAAGGATCTGTGAACTGGATGCGGAAACCGCCCAGATCCGTCTGGATTATATCGTACAGATCCCGGAGGAAAGCAGGCTGCGCAGTTATTTTATCGAAGAGAACTTCCGTCTGCGTCTGGGAAAAGAGCGGATGTATCTGCTGGATTATGAGCGCGGCATGGATCAGATCTTTACGCTGGGCGGGCAGGAGAAAAAGGCGGGCGTGCCTGATCCGGCCTCGGTGATCATGAACAACAAGATCGTTTTAGGCATCACCGATTCCGAAGTGCAGAAGAAAGAGAGCATAGACGGAAATACCCTGGCATTTGTCGATTGCGGCAGGCTCTTTACTTATGATGTTGCGGATAACCGGATCGCCCAGGTGTTCAGCTTTTTTGGGGATGATCTGAGTGACCGGAGGGAAACGGCGAGAAACTCTGATATCCGGATCTGTCAGGTAGAGGAAACCGGTAATATCACCTTTCTGGTATACGGCTATATGAACTGCGGCAGCAGGGAAGGGTATATGGGTGTGGCGGTCTGCGAGTACGACAGCATGCTCAATACCGTGGAGGAAAAGGTATTTGTGCCTTATGACGGTTCTTATGAGAGGCTGTGCTGTGATGTGGAGCGGCTGGCTTACGCAGCCGACAGAACACTTTATCTGGCCGTGGGGGACAGCCTGTATGAGATCCCGATCGAGGGCGGCACGGGAAGAGCGATGGTAAAAGACCTGCCGCTGAAAGGCTTCTGCGCATCGGAGGATGAGTCGATGGTTGTCTGGAGCAACGGAAAAGATATCCATGACGCAACGGAACTGACGCTGAAAAACCTGGCAGGCGGAAGACAGCACAGGATCACGGCCGGAGAGAATGAACGCATCCTGCCGATCGCTTTTTTTGGACAGGATCTGGTATATGGTCTGGCGCGAACGGAAAATATCACACACGATCTGAGCGACCGCACCGTATTTGCGATGCATAAGATCTGCATCCGCTCGGAGGACGGCGAGATACAGAAAGAATACGAGCAGCCGGGGATCTATATCACGGGGGTGGAAACCACGGAAGGCATGATCACGCTGCACCGGGTAAAGGAGAACGGAAACGGGGTCTGGGAGGCGGCGGCAGATGACCAGATCCTGAACAACAGCCGGAAAGCAAGTGAGAAAAATACGGTAGAAACTGCGGTGACTGAGCGTTTTGAAACGATCGTGCAGATCGCGGCGCGCAGCGATATCAAAACCGACAGCTTAAAGATCAGGGAGCCGCGCTTTGTGATCTACGAAGGCGAGAGGACAGCCGCCATAGAGAAAACAGCCAGCAGGAATTATTATTATCTCTATCAAAAGGGCAGGCTGCAGGGGATCTATGAAAATGCGTATGAGCCGATCATGCAGGCCTATCTGTACAGCGGCGTGGTGCGCAACGGTGCAGGCGAGCAGGTGTACCGCCGCATGAGCCTTCCGGTCAAGAATCAGATCATGGCGATCAGTGCCCCGGTGACGGAAACCGGCAGGGATGATATACCGATCGCATACTGCGCGGCATGCCTGGATACCTGGCTGGCCTACGAAGGCGTGAATGTGCAGACATTGCCTCAATTGGAGGATGGCATTGCGGCAGCGGACATCCTGGCGGAACAGCTGCCGGAGGCGGAGGTACTGGAACTGTACGGCGTGGAACCGGAAGCCATGCTGTACTATACAGCGCAGGATATTCCGGTGATGATGCAGTTTGCGGATGGAGGAGCCATGCTGCTCATCGGATATAACGAACTCAATATCGTGGTCTTGAACCCAAGGGGGCGCGCGGATGGAGAGACGGTCTATAAGGTCGGCAAAGGGGATGCGGCGAAACTGCTGGCGGAAAACGGAAATCGTTTCCTGGTATGCTTGATTCACCGGGATTAATATGATATTATGTAAAGTTAGAATAATGCAGGCAAAATTTGGTAAATATGTTCAGGATAAAACGGATCGGTAAAAAGTTCATCGTATGGCTTGCGGGAGGAGCATCATTGCTGCTCATGGGAGTCGGTGCGCTTACGGCGCATGCGGATCCCGATATCGATGATGTCAGGGAGCAGCGGGATGAAACCCAGGCGGAACTGGATGAAGTGAACGCCACGCTGGAGGAACTGGCCGCGGAGCAGGAGGATGTGGACGCACAGATCGCCGAAGTGGGCGAGGCGCTGATGCAGGTCATGGCAGAGATCGAAGTGCTGGAGGGGCAGATCGCCGATAAGGAGGATGAGATCCGTATAGCGCAGATCGAACTGGAGGAAGCGGAGCAGCGCGCCGTGGACCAGTATGAATCCATGAAGATCCGTATCCGGTATATGTATGAGCAGGGGGAGAGCAGTTATGCCATGCTGCTGCTGCAGGCGGAGAGTTTTTCCGATATGCTCACGAAAGCCGATTACATCGAGCAGTTGTATGAATATGACCGCAATATGCTGGTGCAGTATCAGGAGACCGTGCAGGAAGTGGCGGATATGAAGGCGGTGCTGGAGGTGGAGCGCGAAGATCTGCTGGGACTGCAGAAAGACCATGAAGAAGAGCAGGCCTATATGGAGGACGTCATAGCGGAACTGAAAGAAGTTTCGGATGACTTTGCTGCGGAGATCCGCACGGCGCAGGCGCAGGCGGCGCAGTACGCGAAAGAGATCCGCGCGCAGAATGCACAGATCGCCCGTCTGGAGGAAGAAGCCCGTAAAAAAGCCGAGGAGGAAGCCAGAAGAAAAGCCGAGGAAGAGGCGCGAAAGCGGGCGGAGGAAGAGGCCAGAAAGAAAGCGGAGCAGGAAGCGGCGGCAGCAAGGGCAGCGGCAGAGGGACAGGTGGCGGAGAGTAAGGAAACCGGCACGATCAAGACGACCAATTCCTCTACGTATGATATCTCTTCGATCTATGCTGCAAATGGTGGGGATACCGGAAAGGCCATCGCGGCATTTGCCTGTCAGTTTATCGGCAATCCTTATGTGGCCGGCGGTACCAGTCTGACCAATGGCGCGGACTGTTCGGGATTTGTATTTTCCGTATATAAGGAGTTTGGCTATAAAGTGCCGCGCACATCGTATGCGCTGCGCAGCGCGGGGAGGGAAGTATCGTATGATCAGGCACAGCCGGGAGATGTGATCTGCTATCCGGGACATGTGGCGATCTATATCGGCAACGGCATGATCGTACATGCCAGCACGGAGCGGAGCGGCATCAAAATATCCAAGGCGGCGTACCGCAGCTGGATCACGATCAGAAGGATCATTTAAAGGATCATTTAACAGTAAAAGGTATTTAGGGAGCCTTGGGGCTTTAGCCCCTGGAGTCTCACATGCGTTAGTTGACCGGAGTTAGTCAGATATCAACTGGCATTTATAGAGGAGCCAGATACCGTTAGCGACCGTTCTATGGTCGGTTACGGGATCGGCATCCGACCGGAGTTAGTCAGATATTCACTGGCGTTTATAGAGGAGGATCATGAAAAAGAAAGTCGGCATTATCTTCGGGTGCACATTGCTGGGGATGCTTGCAGCGTTATATTTTGGGCTGGCATATTATTACAGTTCGCATTTCTTTTATAATACGCAGGTGGGCGGCGTATCGTACGGAAATATGCTGCCGGCCGAGGCGGAGAACCTGCGCAGCAGGGCAGATATGCAATACAGCCTGAAACTGCTGGGAAGAAACGGGGCGGAGGCAACGCTGACGGCGGAGGAGATCGGTCTGCAGTACAGTTACACCAAGACCATGGGGCAGATCAAGCAGGAGCAGAATCCGTTTTTGTGGCCCATCGAACTCTTTTCCGCGCAGGATTATACAGCGGACTGCAGCGTCAGTTTTGACCGCGGGCTTTTGGAAGACCGTCTGGCTCAGATCAGTTTTTTGAAAGAAGAGAATATGACGGCGCCGCAGGATGCCTATATTGGCGGCTTTGATGAGACGGAGCGCAGGTATGTGATCGTGCCGGAAGTAGAAGGCACGGTGCTGGTCAGGGAGCGCTTTACCGAAAATATACAGAATGCGATCATCGATCATCTGGAGCAGGTGGATCTGGATGCCGCGGGCTGCTATCGTGAGCCTGCAGTGCGTGAAGACAACGCGCAGCTCACGGCAGAGCTGTCAAAACTGAATTATTATACAGAATCCACCGTGACTTATACCTTTGGCGACCAGGCAGAGGCGGTGGATTTTTCCGTGTTCCGCGACTGGATCGAGAAAACGGAAGACAGTATCTCGGTCAATATGGCAAAGGCAGAGGAATACGTTGCCGCGCTGGATGAAAAGTACAGCACCTACCGCAAGGATGAACTGTTCACTTCCGTAGACGGATATCGCTTAAAACTGCCCAAAGGGGATTTTGGCTGGAAGATCAATGTGGAGGAAGAAACGCTGCAGCTCGCGGAGGAGCTGATGGCCGGGACAAAAGTTTCCCGGGAGCCGGTATGGTATTCTCAGGGCGCTTCCTTTGGGGAGAGTGATATCGGTGATTTCTATATCGAGGTAAATATCACGGATCAGGTGGTCTATGTGCTGGAAAAGGGAGAAGTCATCTTTACCAGCGACTGCGTGACCGGCAATATGGCCAAAGGCAATGATACACCGGCCGGGATCTACGGTGTGACCTATAAGGCAAGGAATGCGGTGCTGCGGGGTCCGGGCTATGCCAGCCCCGTGAAATACTGGATGCCGTTTAATAAAGGTGTGGGGCTTCATGATGCCTCCTGGCGTGGGCGTTTTGGCGGGACCATCTACAAGACCAGCGGTTCCCACGGTTGTGTCAACCTGCCCACAAAAGCAGCAGCTACGATTTATGATTATGTATATAAGGGCTGTCCGGTAGTATGTTACTATCTGGATGAGAGATACATCGTTTCCGCGCCGGAGCCGGAAGAGGAGGAAGTCACGGCCACACCGACGCCGACAGCGTCACCGACACCTGCACCGGTCATCCGGGAGCAGGAGCCTACCCTGCCGCCGCAGCCGACGCAGGAGCCGGTACCCACGATACCGGAGGGTACGATACTGCAGCCGGATGGCAGCATGCTTCTGCCGAACGGGATCATTCTCTACCCGGACGGAACGGCGATCTATCCGGGCGGTTATATTGTATATCCGGATGGTACGGTAGTGGAGCCGGCAGCGACACCGGCGCCGACTGCCGCGCCGGCAGAGAATCCGGTGGCTGCAGAGACACTGCCGGAAGGAACAGAGTGATCATGGGTGAATTATTTGACCAATTGGAAGAATATGCACAAAGCGGCGCCTATCCCTTTCACATGCCCGGACATAAACGGAATGCGGAGGGGGCAGGTGCTTTTTTTGCAGAGTGGTACAAACTGGATGTGACGGAGATCCCGGGAATGGATGACCTGCACGCGCCGGAGGGGATCCTGAAGGAAGCGGAGGAACGGGCTGCGGCGCTGTACGGGGCAGACCGGAGTTTCTTTCTGGTGAATGGCAGCACGGCAGGTGTGCTGGCGGCGGTCTCGGCAGCAGTACCTAAGGGCGGGACGATCCTGATGCAGCGTGCGTCCCACTGCAGCGCCTATCATGCCGTGATGCTGCGGGAACTGCGTGTGCATTATCTGTACGGGGAACAGCTGTCAATGGAACAATTACCCATAAAAGCAGTGGAAAACGATCTGCAGCAGTTCACAGACAAGAAAGATAACGCCATGCACCGTGCATGGGAGACAGTCGGCACTGGGGTAACGGCAGAGGAGGTGCGCAGTGCCCTGGCAGCGCATCCGGAGGCGGCAGCAGTGTTTCTGACATCCCCTACTTATGACGGTTTCAGTTCGGAACTGGCGGCGGTCGCAGCGCTGGTGCATGCAAAGGGACTGCCCCTGATCGTGGATGCGGCGCATGGCGCGCATTTTGGCATGGCTGCGTATCTGCCGCAGAGCGCGGTACAGGCCGGCGCGGATCTGGTGGTCATGAGCCTGCACAAGACACTGCCGGCACCGACGCAGACAGCAGTGCTGCATCTGTCGGGAAAACGGATCGCGGCAGGGCGCGTGCAGGATTTTTTAAAGATCTATCAGACTTCCTCACCATCCTATCTGCTCATGGCAGCCATCGATGACTGTATAGCGAGGGTGTCCGGCTGGAAGGCGGAAGTATGGCAGACCTTTTATGAAAGGCGCAGGCGGCTTTCCGAACGGCTGCACCGGCTGCGGCATATCCGTGTATGGGATGCTTTTGGCTTTGGTGCGTTAAACGGTGCGGAGCCGGATACCGACAGCGACTGTTCTATGGGCGGATACGGGATCGGCATCCGGCCGGAGATCGGCAAACTCATGGTATTTCCGGCGCACCGGGGAGAGGGCGCAGAACTGGCAGAAGCGTTAAGGCAGCGGGGGCTGCAGTGTGAGATGGTGCTGCCGGCGTATGTGCTTCTGATCTGCACGGTGATGGATACGGAAGAAGGCTATGTACGGTTGGCGGAGACATTGGAATATCTGGATACAGAGGGGGAGATATGTACATCCGGCGCAGCACAGGTCGGGAGATGGCAGGCACGGGAAGCGTACTGCCGGGTGGTGCAGCAGCCTTTTGCCGCAAAAGCGGATACTATGGGTGCAGCAGCGGAACTGCCCGTGGATGAGATCCCCCTGCGGGAGGCAGCCGGCCGTATCAGTGCGGCCCAGATTTCGGTCTATCCGCCGGGACAGCCCATTGTGGTGCCGGGGGAATGCATCAGTACAGCGCAGGTGCGGGAGATACTGGCACTGCTGCGAAACAGGGCAGCAGTGCAAGGTCTGATATAAAAAGACGGGAGGGAAGAGGCCTTGACGGAGGAGCGGCTTTTGGTATTTGTAGAGCACCTGATCAGGAACAGCAGAAACGGCGGGATCCACCATCGCCTGCAGGAACTGGCTGCCCTGCTGGAACGGGATGGCGTGGAGGAGGAACTGGTTGCGAAAGTAAGGGAGATGGCGGATTGTGATCATGAGATGGCGGAACTGGGGCAGGAAAGCGTAAAGAAGAAGGAGAGCCTCAGCTGGCCGGCAGTGGAAAAGGCGATCCGTCAGGGGCGTCAGCGTCTGGCGCAGAGGTGTTGAAGCATGTGGGAATATATCAACGGGGAAACCGTGGTATTGGGCGATACGCTTTTGCGCGGTGCCAGGGGAAAAGACGACAGTATCAGCATTCCGGCATGGATCGATGGTCATGCGATCCGCAGGATCGGTTCCGGCGCTTTTTCCGAAAGAACGGATGATCAGGGGATCCTGACAGAACTGACGGTTCCGGAGGGGATCTGCGAGATCGCTTCCGATGCTTTTGTAAATGATACGGATATCGGGCATCTGGTACTTCCGGAAAGCCTTTCACGCGCAGAGAACTTCCGGTCAAACTGGAAGATCCTGGATGTGCGCCGCAGGATGCGGAGGGAAGACTATGAGCGGCTGCTGGCAGACAGCCTGCATTTTTGGGATGGGCGGTATCTGCTGGCCTCCCCGCATCGGGAGATCGCCTCTTTGGATCAGATCTATCGCGATGTGAACGTGTGTCCCGTCAGATATATAGAACGCGGGATGTACCGCCTGTATGTGGAATATGCGGGAGAATCGTTTCAGGAAAATACGAGCCGGTTTTCTTCACGGGGGCCAAAATGCTATGGCATCACGGAAATGCTTCCGCTGACAAAAGAGAGCGGAACGGACAACAGCCGCATTGCCGGAGAAGATCCGGATATCCTGCATATGCCGTGTGAACCCTCTGAAGTCTGCCGGACGGAGGATGTTCTGGGGATCGGCTTCTGCCCGATCCGCGGGGATTACCGGAAGGGGGATCCGCGTGACCGGATGCGCCGGCAGTCTTATATCAGCCGGGGGATCGGTGAGGTGATCCGCCGGGGAGCCTACCGGATGCAGCCGGTGGATGCGGCAGCGCAGAAAAACCATGATGATCAGATACGCTGCAACGGGATCAAATGGTTTTACGAAAATCCGGATACGCTGCCGGGAAATCCATATGATATAAAGTCTGCCGTTTCCCTGGGATTTTTCAGAAAAGAGGAGACACGGTTTGCTGGAAATGATGCGGTTGTCCATTTTTGCTTTTATAAAGCCGCGGTATTCTGGATGGGGCTTACGGAAGTGGTTTATGCCGGCCGGCAGTATTTTGTGGCGGCGCAGCAGCATATGCTTAAAGATCAGTCCGTGGCAGCCTGGAGCATCCGGGATGGCGAATCCTGGATAGCAGCGGATGATATCTTTCAGACGGAAGGCTTTAGAGGCTGGGTATTTGATGCGCAGGGGAAGGCACTGCGGGATGCAGGGCAGGTGGAAGCCATATTGCGTAAATATCACTTTTTATCATTGTTTTCATAGGGATGCAGGGGGCATGTTTGCTGCGGTATATGCAGTGAACCTGAACAGAGGAGGAAAAGACACTGCAGGACGCAAAGCCCGCAACACGGCGGATACAACTCTTTGGACGGGAAGTGGAGATGCGTGATTATATCTGTTCCCGGAAGGGCTGCGGCTATACGCAGCTGCCCGGCGGAAACCGTCTTCAGCTTACGGTCATGCCCACGGCATTTTGCGAGGGGCGCTGCCCTTTCTGCGTAGCGGCGGCCGGCAGGAATGACAAAAGCCGGCTGGAACTTGCAAAGTTGGAGCGGCTGCTGCAAGAGGATGAACTGCGGCGCATCCTGCGGGGGGTAAGCATATCCGGGGGAGAGCCGTTTACGGATGTGGGGCTGCTAAATGAGATCCTGGAGATGGTCTTTGATCTGTGCGGACAGGACACGGAAGTCGCCATCAATACGAACGGCTGCGGGATCTCGGAACTTGGCCGGTTAAAAAAGTTTTCACTGCTGGATGCCGTGCATATCAGCCGGCATCACTATAGGGATGACAGAAATGCAGCATATTTCGGCTGCCCGGTCCCCACAAAGCAGGATTTAAAAGAAATGATGGATTCCGTTGCAGTGTATGACCGTGATGTCTTTGTGTTAAACTGCATGCTGCTGCGGGACGGGATCGGGACAGCCGGTGAAGTACGGCGCTATTTTGAACATGCGGTGGAGATCGGCATAAAAAAAGCCGCGCTGATCACCGTGATGCCGGTCAATGCGTATGCGAAAGCCCGGCGCATCAGTTACCGCAAGGTGCTTTGGCCGGAGGATGGGACGCTTTTATATACCCAGGATTTTCAGGATTATGATCATTGTTTCTGTCAGGATGGCATCTATGTTTCCGCCAATGGATCCCTCTTGTCTTTTTACGGCAGGGAGACTTCACCGCTGCCGGGCAGTTACGTGAGGGGGCTGGTATTCGGTCCGGATGGTTGCCTGCGGACAGGCTTTGGCGGCGAGGTGTTGTGGAAGACGTAGGGAGGGGGATAGATGTTCGGAAAGAAAAAAGCGGAAGAAGTGGCACAGTCGCTGCAGCGTTTCAAGATGCATCTGCTGCGCAGGGCGCCGTTTTACGGGGATATCCTGCTGCGGGTGCGGATCCGGGAGGATGGCAGTATCCGGACAGCAGCGACCGATGGCAGGGAGATCCGCTATAATCCTTCTTTTTTCGCTTCCCTGAATGAAAAACAGAGAGGATATGTGCTGCTGCACGAACTCTTGCATATGCTGCTCATGCATTGGAAACGGCGGAGCAGCCGGGATGCGCAGCTTTGGAATGTTGCCTGCGATCTGGTAGTAAACACCATAGCCGACCGCCTGCAGAACAGATGGAACGGACTGGAGATCGAGAGGC
This sequence comes from Lachnospiraceae bacterium, assembly GCA_017471325.1. Classification (GTDB taxonomy): domain Bacteria; phylum Bacillota; class Clostridia; order Lachnospirales; family Lachnospiraceae; genus NK4A136. The sequence goes on from JAFUUX010000021.1 coordinate 18,742, forward strand.
CGCCGCAGGGATGTTTTGTAGACAGCAGTTATGTGGAAAGATCCGCAGAGGAGTATTACCGGCAGCTTGTGAAGGACAATCCGGATGCGGGGAAGGTAAAGTATTACCTGCTGGATCTGGGCGAACTGCGGGGATATGGTTTTAAAAATATCAAAAAACAGCCTAAACTCGACCAGGACCTGATCTGCACGGAGGAGAAGGACACAGAAGGCAGCGATGCAGAGATGCGCATCCGGGAGCTGCTGTGCGGGGCGGCGAAATATGCCCGCAGCGCAGCCGGCAGTTATTATATTCCCGGACAGATGCTTATGATGACCGCATCAAAGCGCCTGCCCTGGAATGTGCTGCTGCAGGAGTATCTGCAGGAAACGGTAGAGGAGGAAGCTTCCTATCTGACGCCGGAGAGAAAGTACATCCATATGGATCTGATCATACCGGGCATCGGGACAAAGGATGAGATCCTGACAGACATATGGGCGTTTGTGGATACTTCCGGCTCTATCGATGAGGATTCCTTAAACCAGTTCCTCACGCAGCTGTACAGGATCTCAAAGGAGTTTCACGCGATCATGCATATCGCGTACTGGGATACCAGGGTGACGGATGTGTACCGCAATATCCGGCGGAAGGAAGAGATCCTGCGCTGCAGGCCCACGCATACCGGCGGCACGGATGTGAACTGCGTCTATGCGTATCTAAGGGAGGAAAAGATCGATCCCGGTGTGCTGCTGATCCTGACGGACGGCTATTTTGGCAGAGCCGAAGCAGTGAAGGCATCCCTGCGGAAAAAGACCATACTGGTGATCGCGGAGGATGGCGCACAGGGGGCGGAGATCGAAGCGCTTGGCAGGATCGCCAGGTTGTAAACGAAAAATGAGAGGTTGTGTCAGGATTTTCCAAATATCCAAAGCAGGGATATTCTGAACTTGCGGTATAACAGAAGGAGGGAGTATGAATCTTCGGGAATTTAAGGAATGTGTGGAGTTTAATATCGCGCATAACATACGGCATGCGGTATTGGGGCTGGGCGCGCCGGGCGTGGGAAAGTCCCAGGCGGTAAAGCAGATCGGGGAAAAATACGGCTATAAGGTGATCGACCTGCGGCTGGCGCAGATGTCGGAGGTGGAGATCGGCGGACTGATCTATCCGAATGAAGAGCGGACCAAAACCCGCTGGCTTTCCCCGGAGGTACTGCCGGATGAAGAGCGGGACGGCAAGCATACGATATTGCTGCTGGACGAGATCACTTCCTGCCCGAAGCGGGTGCAGGTGGCGGCATACCAGCTGATCCTGGACCGGCGGGTGGGGCAGTATACCCTGCCGGAGGGTACTTTTGTCATCGGACTGGGAAACCGGGAGGATGATGACGGTATCTGGATCCGTCTGGCGGGACCGCTGGCAGACCGTTTTGAGATCCTGTATATCGATGTGGACTTCCGCTGCTGGAAAAATGATTATGCGATCCCGCGCCGCATCCATCCGTATGTGCTGCGCTATCTGAGCATGAAGCCGGCTGCGCTGCATACGCAGGAGGCAGACCGGGAGAGCATGGTCTTTGCCACGCCGCGTTCCTGGGACAGAGTCAGTGATATCTTAAAATGCGATGATGATGTGGAAAAAGCCGTGGTGCGCAACAAGATCGCCGGCAATATCGGCACGGCGGAAGCCGCGCAGTTTATCGAATTCTGCAGGCAGTCCGGCGGGCATATTTCGGCAGAGGATTTTTTAAGCGGAACGGTTCCGGCACCGGATGCACCGGAAGAGATTTCCCTGCTGGTCAATTCCCTGACGGAGCGGATCCGCTATGTGGCGCAGATGGGCGGTACATCAGCACTTGCACCCGAGCAGAAAGCGGAGCTGCAGCAGGTCATTTCGGCGATGTTCCGTCTGGGCACGCCGGAATATACCATACTGGGCCTGCGGGAACTGCTGGAGATCAACCGGAGTCTGATCCGGCAGGTATTTCTGGAAACAGACGATCCGGAGGCCATGCGCTTCATAGAACGGAACAGGGGGCTGTTGGAGAGTTAGGAGGATCATCAGGAGAATCCTGAAAAAATCGGAATATAGGAAAGGAAGCGGTTATGGGCATAAAAAAACAGGACAGGCAAAAAAAAGCAGGCGGGGATGCAGTGGTATTTCTGAATATCCGTCTGGTAGCAGCGCGGTCAAATCCGATCATCTACAGGGAACTGTCCCTGCCGGAATCCTGTACGGTATCGGATCTGTTTCAGGTTGCGGACATTGCGTTCGGTGGAGCCTTTGAGGAAATGCAGATATCCATAGCGGATAAAAAAGCGGCGGAAGAAGACAGTATCGGCAGTCTGTTTGCGCAGGAAGACCGCTGCATACTGCATTGTGCTGCGCGGGATGGGATCAGAGAGGGCGTGGAGCTGTATGCAGACCTGCTGGGACGGGAAAATGGGAGGGAAAGGATCCCGCGGATCACGAAGGCTGTGGGGATAAACATTCCGGCGCAGGTTCCGAATATGTCTGACGTCAACTATATCCATCAGGGACTGGATAAGGGTGGAAGCGTGCTATGGGATGGTGTAGTGTATGACGGCAGAAGCCTGAACTATTCAGAAAAAAAGGCAATGAACGCCCTGCACAGGAAGTATGCGCCGGAACTGGCACAGAAGGAAGTAAATACCCGGATCTGCATTCCGATGAAGCAGATGCTGGGGATGCTGAAGTTGGACAGCCTGCGGCAGATCACGGACCGGTTTGGTGTATATCTTTATTCGGGAAAACGAAAAGCTGAGATCATAGACAGCATCTGCCATAAGTTTAACCGTGAGTATCTGGAAAAAGTAATGGGGGTTATGTCGGTTGAGGAGTTTCAGTACTTTAGCACCTATGCCCTGGATGAAAGCCCGGAGAGAAGGGCACCGGAGATATCGGAAAAACTGAAACAGCTTTCCGCGCGCGGATTGGTCCAGTATGAGGAAGCGCGGGGATACTGTGTCGCGTCGGAATTTATGAGCATATTTGAGGAATTGTATGAATCCGGCAGGGAAACACAATACCTGCATGAAAAATACATGTACACGGCACTGCTGGCCTGCAGGGAGCTGTACGGCTTATTTGACCGGGAAATGTTCTGCGCGGTTTTGGGAACCTTTGGTGATCAGGGGATCACGGAAGAGGAAAAGACGGACTATTTTAAAACATTCCTGAGCGGTTTTAATTCCCTGGATCTGGCCGGTCTGGATGAAGAATGTTGCTATTACAGCAGGCTGCTGGGAAAGAGTGAGGCAGTGAGGATCCGGAAAAAAATGTATCCGGAGAAAGTATATTATCTTCCCGATGCAGAGGAGATCAGGGATTTTACGACAAAAGGTCTGCCCGTCCGGGAAGCGGATTCCAAAGCATATGGAGTAATATTTAAGAAATACACTGGTTATTATAGTTATCGGCAGGACGACAGTGACGAGTATCTATACAGTGCCATACGGAGGATCCACAGGGGGGATACCGGAGAACAGGTGCTTGCCGAACTGATGCGTCCGCTGTACAGTTTGCGGTGGGCAAAGCCCGCGGAAAAGAGCGTGGGGGAGGAAAGCCTGAATAAACTGATCCGGCAGTTGGAGCTGAATACCCCGCTGACAGAACTGCGCGGGTACAGTTTGAAAAACTGCCCGAAAGAACTTAAGGCGCATTATGAAGAACAGAGGGAGAAAAAAGCAACGCCCCCTGCGCGGAATGTTAAAAAGGCAGTCGCAGTAAAAAAGAACACAAGGGGAAAGAAGTAGGATATGGAACTGAGAGATTATTTCCGTTCTTTTACGGAAGAAGAATTGTTGAAAGGTGCAGAACTGTATTTTGCGGGAGAACTGACAGATCTGGAGTATAAGCAGATTTCCCGCGGGAAGGAAAAAGCGGACGACATCAGGGTGCAGGGAACCTGGAAGGAGCATACCTACAAGAGCAATGGCAGGGAAAGCATCGGGAATCATAAGTGCAGCATTACCATAAGCGGGGATGTGCATCTGCCCTGTCGGTGTGACTGCGATTGTGAGGAATACGAACAGAGCCGCTATGGCTGTGCGCATACGTCGGCGCTTCTGAATGCTTTTATGATCCATGAAAACGGAGAGGATGTGTTTGCGGGGAGCAGACTGGAAGAGGCATTGAAACATCTGACCAATGCGGAGGATCCTTTTGCGCCCGGTGTGCTGAAAAGGACGGACGGAAGGCTTCTGATGCTTTTGGATGACCAGGCCGACGCGGCGCTCCCCGGGTGGCAGGAAAAAGATCCGCTTCTCAAGAGAACAGAGCCGATGCAGACAGAGTGTTCACTTACCATGCAGGACATGGAACACGCATGGCTGGACCTGAAGGCGGGCTTTGGGAAGAAATATGTGATCAAAAACATACAGGAATTTTTGGAAGCATACAGAAACAACGAAGCCTATCCTTTTGGAAAAGACCGGCATATACTCTCGCCGGCGGGCTGTGATGCTTTTGCAAGACAACTGCTGGATTATCTGGCTTCGCTGGTGAGCGCCCGGGAGAAAGGCCTTTTGAAAAGCCACCTGTTTGTGGAACGTGACAGCCGGACAGACCGGTATATGCGTTTTTCCGGACGGGAGCTGGATGGTCTTATGGAAATCCTGGACGGCAGCAGCATAACACTGAACGAAACGGCGGATTGCCGGATCGCGCTGAACGAAAAAGGGATCCGGGGGACGTTAAAGAAAAAGGCATACGGTGCCAGCCTGCAGATCAATGACCTGATGTATCTGTGCATGACAGGGTCATGGGTGTATCTGTACAACAAAGAAGCCGTCTTTCGGATCGCTGTGGATTCTACCAAAGAGATCCGGGAACTGGAAATGCTGTTTGGATGGACGGAGCCTTTGTATATCCGGGAGTCGGATATCAGCAGGGTGCTGGGCAGGCTTTCGCCGCTTTTTGAACGCTATGGCACATTGACGGCGAAAGGAATGGATCCGGAGGCCTATGCCGGAGAGAAGCCGTGCTTTGAATTCCGCCTGGACTATACGCAGGAAGGAATGCTTACCTGTGAGCCTTTTGCAGTCTATCCCGTGCAGGATTTCCGCTGCCATATCTTTGATACTGTGACAGACCGTGTCAGAAGGAACGCGGAAGCGGAGTCGGTTGCGGCACAATTGCTCACGGAACTCTTTGACAGCATGGATGCGCAAGAATATATCCTGTATTCCGAGCTGGATGAGGAAGAACTGTTTGAATTCCTGCGCAGCCATCTGCCCAGGCTGGAGCAATTGGGGGAAGTGTTGTCCACTGACGCGATCCGAAGGAGCCGTGTCCGGTACCTGCCGAAAGTCAATGCGGCCATAAAGGTTGAGAAAGGAAATCTGCTCTTATCCATCAGCAGCAATGGCATTTCGGATCAGGAGATGGCAGAGATCCTCGGTGCCTACCGGAGGAAAAAGAAATACTACCGTCTGAAGAGCGGGGAGTTTCTGGTGATGGATCAGCAGGAGGAGAAACACTGGGAAACGCTGTCGGAACTCTATGAACAGTATGGAAACAGGGATCCCGAAACGATACGGCTGCCGCTTTTCAGGGCGATGTATGTAAAGGAGGCTTTGGAAAAGAAGGAGGAGGTAGGCTTTGAGCCGTCAGCGGAGTATCTGGAACTGCTGCGGAAGATGGAGCCGGACAGTGTGGCGGATCTGCCTGTGCCAAAGAGCCTCAAAAAGATCATCCGTCCGTATCAGACAGAAGGCTTCCGCTGGATCAAACTGCTGAAGCGCTGCGGTTTTGGCGGCATTCTGGCAGATGATATGGGACTGGGAAAAACGCTGCAGGTATTGTCCTTTATCCTGTCGGAAAAGGCGGAAAAAAAGAAAGGGGATGCGCTGCGCAGTCTGGTAGTGTGTCCGGCATCCCTGGTATATAACTGGAAGCGGGAGATCGAGACATATACTTCGGAACTGTCCGTGGCTGTGATCGCCGGGAGCGTGGAGGAGAGGACGGCACGGATCGCGGCATCGAAAGACTGTGATATCTGGGTCACTTCTTATGATCTGCTGAAGAGGGACATCGCGCTGTATGAAGGGATCCGTTTTGCAAATGAGATCATAGATGAAGCGCAGTATGTAAAGAACCAGAATACGCAGGCAGCCCAGTCGGTACGGCTGGTGGACAGCGATTTCCGGCTGGCGCTGACGGGGACGCCGATCGAAAACCATTTGGGGGAATTATGGAGCATCATGGACTATCTGATGCCCGGATTTTTATTCAATTATTCCGGATTCCAGAAAAATTATGAGATCCCCATCGTGGCGCAGAATGATGAAAAGATACGAAGCCGCCTGCGGAGCATGGTGCACCCGTTCATCTTAAGGCGCTTAAAGCGGCAGGTACTGAAGGAACTGCCGGAGAAGATGGAAGAGACTGTGTTTGTCAGTCTGGATGCGGAACAGAAAAAACTGTATCAGGCAAACGCGAAAAAACTGCGGGATGAACTGGAGGGGATCAGCCAGACGGAGTTTAAGAGCAGCAAGATGCAGATCCTGGCGCAGCTGACCATGTTGCGGGAGCTTTGCTGCGATCCTGCACTTCTGTATGAGGATTACCATGGGGGGAGCGCGAAACTGGAGGCCTGCATGGAACTGGTACAGCAGAGTATCGGCAGTGGGCACAAACTGCTGCTCTTTTCACAGTTTACTTCCATGCTGGATATCATCTGTGCCAGATTGTCGGAGGAGGGGATCGCATTTCACAGGATCGATGGAAGCGTAAGCAAGGAAAAAAGAATGCAGATGGTGGATTCTTTTGCAAATGATGAAGTGCCGGTATTCTGCATTTCCTTAAAAGCAGGCGGGACAGGGCTCAACCTGACAGCGGCGGATATTGTGATCCATTATGATCCGTGGTGGAATCAGGCGGCACAGGATCAGGCGACAGACCGCACGCATCGGATCGGTCAGACCAGAACGGTAAATGTATATGAACTGATCGCGGAGGATACGATCGAGGAGCGCATCCGGAAGATCAAGGAAAGCAAGAAACACCTGGCGGAGGATATCTTATCCGGCGGCGAGATCAGTTCTGCTTCCTTTGACAAGGAGGAAATGATCAGGCTGCTGTCGTAGGGCATGCATGCTTTTCACGGGAGGCTTTGGGCGGTTATTTTCCCTTCAAAGAAGCATTCCAGCGCGTTCAGCATATCCTCGCGCCGCATGGACTTGAGCAGATAACCGGCAGGCTTGTACTGCAGGATCTTCATTACATTTTCGCGCTCGTTTTTTCCTGTAAGGAAAATGACCGGGATGCGGTGGGTGTGCGGACTGCGGCGCATCTGCTGCAGCACCTGACAGCCATCGAGCCCGGGCATCTCGTAATCTAAAAGCACCAGATCCGGTGTGATATTGTTCAGATAGAAGAGAGCATCCGTACCGGACTGCAGGCAGTCTGTTTTATAGTGTTCTTTCAGCCGCCGGTTCATGATCGCGAGAAAGTCAGGATCATCATCAATGACAAGTATGGATTTTTTGCGCCTGGATTCGCTCTGCATGTTGGAATAATCCATGATGTCTTCCACGAACCGGTTCAGATTGATGGGACGGGGGTACTGTGCCCTGATCAGGTCTTTCCGGCGGATGAGGGATGCCTCCTGAAGATCCGCGGGATCACCGACGATGCAGTATATTTTTCTGTCTTCCCCGCATATCTCAGCAATATGACTGCTCATGGCGCGGATATGTTCTTTTTCGCCGGAGGCATAATAAAGGATCAGATCGGCATCGAAACGGTGATCCAGCACAGCATCCGTATCGTCTGCCACACAGCATACAGAAAAACCCGCATCCTGCAGATGCTTGATCACGCCCTTGCTCACAAAGCCCTGTGAGCCGGAAACGTACAGGACGGAATGGGGACGTGCCGGTTCTTTCACGCTGCGTATCGGCGTCGGGGGCTGCACGGATATTTTATCTTCAAAATGTCTGAGGATTTTTTCAAACTGCCGGTAGTCCGCAAGGAGCACCGGCGTATCCTCCAGTATTTTTTCTGTCAGTTCCTGTTTTCCGGCATATTCCAGATCCGCTGCCAGGTCCGACAGGGAGAGGGCGCCGATCAGGGCGGAAGTGCTTTTTAAGGAATGCATGCGCAGGGCGTAAAGCGTCCAGTTCTTTTCGCGGATAAACTTTTCTATCTCAGCGGATTTTACCGCGATAGAGGAAACGAAGATACGCAGACTGTTCAGATACTCCTCGGACGAACCGCAGTGAACGATGCCGGAGGAGAGATCCAGCCTTGGCACTGTCTTGAGCCAGTCAGGGAGCAGCACCAGTTCTTTTTCCAGTTCCGGCTGCAGGGCGGCGGATTGCAAAGCGGCATCCTGTTTTCCTTCCGGCAGATAGGTCATGAGGATCCGGAGAAGCTGCTGGGGATCAATGGGCTTGATCAGGACATCGGCAAAACCGGCTGCTTTATAAAGATTGATATTGCGGCGGGCATCTTCGCCGGTATGACACACTACGGGGATCTCTTCTCCGCTGCGGCGGAAAAGGTTTTTCAACTGCAGCAGTGTGTCGACACCGTCCAGATCCGGCATGCGGTGATCCAACAGGATCAGATCATAGTGGTTTTTCCTGCACAGTTCCAGACACTGCATTCCGTTTTCAGCCATCTCGGACTGTATACCGTCTGCCGCGAGCAGGGAAGCCAGCACCATACGGTTGACCGGCATATCGTCCACGATAAGTACCTTTGATGTATGTTTTTCCATGTCAGGCATCCTTTGTATGTATTGGTTTATTCCGCTTACCATTCATGATAACATAAACGGCCGGCTCCTTCAAGGAGCCGGTGAACAGAGGGCAGACATCCTGTCGGGGGAAGAAGCAGATACCGGTAATCTGTAAAGCGGCCTCATGTTTATTTTTGTTGTGCGGCGGATGAACTTATAGTAAAATACATATAATGGATATACGGGGGACGGGTTATGTTTAATGGGAATTTTTCGCTTAATGGTGAAACGCTGCGTGTCGTGGAAGAGATCGGCAGGCATATGCCCGGCGGATTCTTTATCTACAAGGCGGAGCAGCCGGAGGAACTGATCTACGCCAATCAGGCAGTGTTTGACATATTTGGATGCAGTGATCTGGAAGAATTCAAGAGGCTGACCGGGAGTATGTGACGGGAAAGACGCCGGAGCTGCTTGCTGCCTACAGGGGTTTGAAAGCACCGATACAGAAGGCAATGAGCGGCTGATCACGGGCAGGGGGAAAAGAATGGTCTATACATTAACATGCAATCCGGCGATCGATTATGTCGTGCATACAAGGAAACTGCAGCCGGGGGCAACCAACCGGGCAGAGGATACGGAACTGTATTTCGGCGGAAAGGGTATCAATGTGTCCGCTGTTTTAAAGGAACTGGGCATTGTGTCCGTTGCGCTGGGCTTTATCGCGGGATTTACCGGAGAGGCACTGGAAAAGGGCGTACAGGCTATGGGGATCCGGACGGATCTTGTACGGCTGCGCTCCGGGAATACACGCATCAATGTAAAGATCAGGTCGGAAGAGAACGTTGCGGAACGACAGACGGGAGGCACAGGCCGGGAAGTATTTTTCTGCCAGGAGACGGAGATCAACGGCGCAGGTCCGGAGGTGGACGGGGAAGCCATGGAAAGTCTGTTGCAGAAACTGGATGTGCTGCGGGATGGCGATACGCTGATCCTGGCAGGAAGCATACCGGGCAGCCTGCCGGCAGATACCTATGCGCGGATCTTAAAGCGCCTGTCCGGTAAAAAGATCCGGGCGGTTGTGGATGCCACAAAGGAACTGTTACGGAATACGCTGCCCTGCCGGCCGTTTCTGGTCAAACCAAATGAGCAGGAACTGGGGGAGTTGTTTGGCGTAAAACTGTCTTCCGATCCTGAAACAGAGTATTATGCAGAAAAACTGCAGGAACTGGGAGCACGGAATGTGCTGGTCTCGATGGCAGGCAGGGGGGCTTTGCTGCTGGATGAAAACGGGAGAAAGATGCGCTGCAGTGCCTGCCGGGGGGAGGTAAGAAATTCCGTGGGGGCAGGGGATTCCATGGTGGCAGGTTTTGTGGCGGGAGCGGTGCATGGGGATTATGAGCAGGCATTGAAACTGGCTACGGCAGCAGGCGGAGCCACGGCTTTTTCCGATGGCCTGGCCAAAAGGGAATCGATCATGAAACTGCTGGAGCAGATCGGGTGAAAAGTATGAAAATGATACGCTTAACGGAAACAGAAAACTATCGGGTACAGGGGCGCACGGTGGCATCACGCGATCCGCTGATCCTGCTCTGGACGGGCGCTTCCCTGGATCTGTGCGTGCAGGGCAGTGAACTGTGGGTAGAACTGGAAGGTCCGTATGAGCAGTATGAAAACTGGGTGCTCTTTGAGATCAATGGTGAGGTCTTGTCCAGACAGATGGTGGACAGGCAGCGGCGTTTCGTGTGCGTATTCCGCGGCAGGGAGCCGGAGCGGATCACGCAGGTGCGCATCATCAAGGAAGTGCAGGCCATGAGCGCCGATCCAAAGCACTGCCTGAAGATATACGGTCTGCGTCTGGATGGACAGCTGCTGCCGGTGCCGGAGAAAAAATGCCGTCTGGAGTTTGTCGGTGACAGTATCACCTCGGGGGAAGGGGCGATCGGCGCAGTGGCGGAGGAGGAATGGATCTCTTCTTTTTTCGGACATGAGAGGTCTTATCCTTATCTGGTATCCAAGGCGCTGGATGCGGAATACCGTGTGATCTCGCAGAGCGGCTGGGGAGTATTTGCGTCCTGGGATAACCGCAGGGAGTGCGTGCTGCCAAAGCATTATGAACAGATCTGCTCCTTAGTGCCGGGGGAAGAGTTCAGGAACTGCGGCTTTTATGAAAAAAATGATTTTGCGGCATGGCAGCCGGATGTGGTCTGCGTGAACCTGGGAACCAATGATGACGGGGCATTTGGGCATCCGGGCAGTTTTGATCCGCTGACAGGAACGCTATGGAAACTGCGCATGGTGGGGGAGGCTTATCTGGAAGAGGACCGTCTGCTGGTGCAGCACGCCGTAAAGGATTTTCTCGGGATGCTGCGCAGGAATGATCCGAAGGCTTTGATCCTGTGGTGTTTCGGGCTTGCAGGGGACAGGCTGGCACCCACGATACAGGCGGCGATCGCAGAGTACTGCAGGGATACGGAGGATAGCAGGGTGGCATATGTGCCGCTGCCGGAGACAACGCAGGAGACGATGGGCGCCCGTGTCCATCCGGGATATGCCGCGCATCAGGCAGCAGCGCAGATCATCGCGGAAATAATAAAAAGAGAAATATTCTGACTTGCACTTTGCTTGCACTTGCTATGGTACAATGAAGGCGCTGATGGGGCGTGTGATAGCCTTGATACGTCGATAAAGAAGTGCAACAGGAGGATTTGATATGATCACAACACATGATATAGCGCAGTTCAAAAAATATATGCTGGATATGGCAATCCTGTCGGAAGACGCCAGACAGGCAGTCTTTGCCTATAGAAATGAAAATCAGGATAATCCTGATTTCATCCTGAATATTCCTGTGTCCGGAGATAAGAAAGATAAAAAGAAAAGTTTCTGGGATGTGCCCAACAGCAGGATGGTGACAGCAGATGCAGAAACGGTGGGTACGTATATCCCGGTACAGGTAGCTTTGGACCGCGATTCCCGGAATCCTGCGGTAAAGAAGGAGCTGGAGCAGTTTTCCCAAAAAGCGCAGGAGATGGAACGGATTGCCGGTCAGTCCGCCGCACAAAGCAAAGGGACAATGGCAAATGTGATGCGTGCATTTTCCCATCGCATGCGTGATTTTGGCAGACTGGAAGGAAATGTGGAACAGGCAGGACGCAGCCCTTTTGCGGAAGCCGGTTACCAAAGCCTTTCCCTGTTTCAGCCGATCTCAAAGACAGATCCGAAAGAACGCAATGACTATATGCGCAAGGGGATCAAACTGCCGGATGGTTCCAGGATCAGGCCGTATAATATCTTTGTGCAGAGCGACCGGATCTCGGAGGCGATGCGGGAATACCAGGAGAAAAAAGCCGGCGGGGAACTGACACCGGAGCAAAACCAGCAGTTAAAAGCCCGCATCTATCAGAGCGCGGCCAGCATTGAAAATGATCTGAAGAAACTGATCAATCTGGATGTTAAGAGCATGGAGCCTCAGGAGGCAGCCAAATTAAGCCCTGAACTTAGGGAAGGGAAAATCCCGGGCTTTATCGGTCATATCTTTCAGAATGTGCGTGCGTATCAGGATGCTCTTTCCGGCGGCTGGCCGATCTCGGATCTGAACGGATTTGCCATGGTAAGGGATGCGGCGAATTTAGGGAATAATACAGTCAGAGCGGAGATGAAGGAACTGTATGGGAAAATGTCAGGAACAGATCTGTCCATGGCGGAGGATCCGGCAAAAGCCAGGGCTGATGTCTGGAAGATGGTGTCAGATACCGTAAAAGAGAAGAATATCCCCCTGCTCGGTCTGACTTCACCGGAGGCGGTTTCGGAAAAAGTAAGACAACAGGAAATGAATGATGCCGAACTGCAGGGAATCCGGGAGATGCGGCAGTACAAACAGAGCAGGCAGGCAGAAAAGGATGCACAGCCCAACCCGGCAGTACAGCAGAACGGGATAGCAGCGGAAGAGCAGGAAGTCAAAGTAACGGAAGAGGAGATACAGGCATTTCTGCACGCTGGTGGGGAAGAGAATGCACCGAAACAGGAGGAGCAGGTGCAGCAGGAAAACAATGAAGCAGATGAAGCAGATGAAGAAGAAAATGTTGATGATCAGGAACTGGATGAGGAACTGAAGGATATTGAGGACGAACTGCTGGGGAAAGAAAGGATCGATCCGGAATTGCAGCAATTGCAGAATGAGATCGACGGACAGGATAAGGAAGAAAACTTATCAGCGGAAGATGCAGACAGGTTAGAGCAGCAGATCAATGATGAACTGGATCGGGAGGGGAAACCGGAGAAAAGTGCGGGCGAAAGATTTCTGGAGAACTATGCAGATGTGGATGGACAAGCGGTACAGGATGATGTAAACGAACTTGAAGAACAATTAAAAAAAGAGGAAGAAGAGCGCAGGCGGAAAGAGGAAGAAGAGCGCAGGCAGAAAGAGGAAGAAGAGCGCAGGCAGAAAGAGGAAGAGGAGCGCAGGCAGAAAGAGGAAGAGGAGCGCAGGCAGAAAGAGGAAGAAGAACGCAGGCAGAAAGAGGAAGAAGAACGCAGGCAGAAAGAGGAAGAAGAAC
>JAFUUX010000022.1 GCA_017471325.1 Lachnospiraceae bacterium
CAAGTATACCAGAAAAGACAGGATCCACAGTGAGCACATCAGCACAATCGTCCTCAAAGTATGCGGCAATAGTCTGTTAAAGCATTTGTAGCAGGTTTTCCGGATCTATATGGTACCTGAACATCGCTGTATCATTAGTTTTAAACAGAGCATAAATGAGCTTTACAACCCCGATCTTCTCAGCGAATTCTTTTATCAAAAGGAGTCCGGCATCGGATGACAGGTCACCACCGTCAAAATTTATTTTCAGATAGGGGTTGCATTCAAGCGAGGTGTCTTTTAAAATGTTCATAGGGCTTCTCCTTATGGTATTTTTTGGATTCGACACCTAAATTGTACCAAATCAGAAGCTCTTTTTCTATCACTTGATAGATGAAAGCAACAGTATAAAAATATCAAGGAACTATGCGGCTTCAAGCCGCCACCGAATCATTCGGTGAATAATATAGGTTTCGTTTTCCGGTCTGAAGAAAAACGCATATAGAAATGAAGTGGTCAGTGTGATCAGCGGGAACGATCTTTTTGGGTAAATGCGGCGGAAATGCGCTGAGCGAAATCTGCCGGCGGCTTGAAGAAAGCCGCCGTTTTTGTTATAATAAAAGTAACTGTTCAGCTCCCAGGGTTCTGAACAGTTACTTGTCGTTTACTATAAATATCAAAAGTATGGATAGGAAGGGGGAGGGAGGCAGCAGATGAATAAGAGACTGATGACGGCTCTGGGGGTAGTAGCCGGTTTGGCGGCGGTGGTTCTGATGGTCGTGGTGATCCTGGGATTGAAAGGAAGCGCAGGCGCAGAGCAGGGGGACGCGGCTGTACAGGAGGATGCCCCGCCTCAGGCTGCCGTGGAACAGAATACTGCTGCAGCCACGGAACAAAACAGTGCCGCAGCTGATACCGCGCAAAAAACGACGATGACCGCAGCCGGCGGCCAGCCTGTGGGCGGCAGCGTGGATGCACCGGAAAATGCGGCAGCAACGCCTGCGGCAGTGGCACAGAATGTGGCGGATGTCCCGGAGCAGGGGACAGCCCCGGCTTCCGATACGGCGCGGGGTGCGGATACGGCAGCGCCCACGCAGCAGGGCTTTGTGCTGACCTATAGTGCCAACAATAGTTGGCAGAACGGTGATGTGACCATGTTCGGCGTGGACTGGATGATCACCAACAACAGCGGCTCTGCCATAGAGAGCTGGGATCTGCAGATGGAGATCGAAGGGCTGTCCGAGGTGACCGGCTGGAACGGAACTTTCAAAAACACGGGCAGCACACTGACGATCACCAATGTGGAATATAACGGAACCATCGCAGCCGGGATGAGCACCAACTGCGGCTGTAATCTGGGTGTGAAGGCCGCTGCGGTCAATGTGACAAAAGCGACATTGAACGGTGTGGAATGCACGATCGTAAAGGGTGCTGTGGATCCGAACGCGCAGAATGCGAATAATAACGCAAATAATCAGAATAATAATCAGAACAACAATCAGAATAATAACCAGAACAACGGTCAGCAGACAGTGGATGTAAGTGCAATGCTGACGCGTGCGGCAGACGCGGTACAGGGTGATGACTGGCTGCACACGGACGGCCGCCGGATCCTGGATAAGGATGGTAAGGAAGTATGGCTGACCGGTGTGAACTGGTTTGGCTACAATACCGGCACCAATACCTTTGACGGTCTGTGGAACAGTCAGCTTGCGCCTACGGTCAAGGCCATCGCGGACCACGGTTTCAATCTGATCCGCGTACCCATGTCCGCACAGCTTTTAAATGAATGGGCTGCGGGCACTTATCCGAGGGCAAATTACAACAACGCGTATAACACGGAACTGAATGCCATGAACAGCCTGGAGATCTTTGATTATTTCCTGGCACTGGCGGAGGCAAACGGCATCAAGGTCATGATCGATATCCACAGTGCCGAAACGGATGCTTCCGGGCACAATGTGAACCTCTGGTACACACAGAAGGTTTCCGCGGATCAATACCTGGCAGCGCTGGCCTGGGCGGCGGAGCGGTATAAGAACAATGACACCATCATAGCCTTTGATCTGAAAAATGAGCCACACGGGAAACCGTTTGAGGGAAATAACGCCGCGATCTGGAATGACAGCAAGTCTGCGAACAACTGGAAGTATATGGCGGAACGGGCGGCCATGACGGTCCTGCGCAAAAATCCGAATGTACTGGTGATGGTGGAGGGGATCGAGATCTACCCGGTGGACATCAAAGCCAATGGGGATTTTCATTCGCAGAATGAGAAGGATTATTATTTCAACTGGTGGGGCGGCAATCTCAGGGGCGTGCAGGATTTCCCGGTGGATCTGGGGCAGTACCAGAACAAACTGGTATATTCCCCACATGATTACGGCCCTACGGTTTACGAGCAGCCCTGGTTTAAGGGCGGCTATACCTATGAGAGCCTGATGAAGGACTGCTGGCATGACAACTGGTTTTACATCTATGAAAATAACACGGCACCGCTGCTGATCGGGGAGTGGGGCGGTTTCATGCGGGAGCCGAACCTGACATGGATGACGCACATGCGCAAACTGATCAGCACCTATCATCTGAACCATACCTTCTGGTGCTTAAATGCAAATTCCGGCGATACCGGAGGCCTGTTGCTGGACGATTTTACGACATGGGATAATGAAAAATACAACTTTGTAAAAGCGGTACTGTGGCAGCAGAACGGAAAATTTGTCGGCCTGGATCACAAGATCCCGCTGGGAGATAACGGCATCAGTTTATCGGCGGCAGGCAGCCTGAAATAGATCGCGATGTGCCGGGCGGCATGACTTTTTGAAAGACTTGCACTTTGCTTGCACTTTATCTGTTATAATCGTTTCCATACCCGTTCGCGGGCATAATAAGTTTAAACGGTATAGCACGTATTAACTATGGTAGGAGGTATGCGATGAAAGAGAATTATAAAGGGCTGTTGCCGATCGGATCGGTGATACGGATCGAGGGCATCGAGCAGGATCTGGTGGTCTGCGGGCGTATCGTGTGTGCGCAGGACGATGAGAGGATCTATGATTATGTCGGATTTCCGTATCCGGAAGGCATGGGGCGGGGAGATGATCTGCTCTTTTTCGACAGGGAAGATATCGCGCAGGTGCTGTTCATCGGATTTCAGGATGAAGTGGAACTGATCTACCGCAATGAGGTTCTGGATCAGTTGGGCGCACTTACGGTGGAAGACGGCGAGATCGTGCCGGTGGCGGAAGAAGAGGGATGAGCCTATGACTAAGTATCAGAGAAACCTGCTGCTGCTGCAGCTGAGGGATTTTAAGAGAAAGTTTGATACAGGGCGCAATGCATTCAGCAACACATACACTGGCATACACAGTGCGCTGACTGTGGCTGCAGAAGAACTGGAACTGTTTTTGGAGGGGCTTGCGGATACAGCTGAACTGAAAGAAAACGAACTGAAACTGCTGGGTGAAGGGCTGGATAAAGTCCGCGTTGCTTCGGAAAACTATATCAAGGCGAAGAGAGACGAGGATCATTACGCGCTCGCAGCGGATGGGAAGATCAAAAGAGCGACCGGGGATAAGCGCGTGCGTCTGTCCGCGGCAGACGCGATCGGCAAGATCTGCGCGGACAGATATCAGGATGTAGAGAAGCAGCTCGGAGAAGAACTGGAGAACGATATCATCGCGCCACCGCAGCATCAGAGCCTGAGCATGAACCTGGAGGCGCTGACCAGGGATGACAGATACATCCGGAAGAAACGCGGTGCAAAGGCAGAGATGCAAAGAGCGGAAGGTGCATTTGCGGATGCAAAAGCAGTGTATGACACGAAGTTTGCGGGCATAAAGCGTGACAAGGAATACCGGCATGAGATGCGTAAGGCTTTTCATTACCACAGGGATACGATCATGAATTTTGATTCCGATGAAAGCTTTATGAAAAACTACGAGAAGTACCGCCTGGACATCTACAAGACGGTAGCGGGCTATCGGAAACTGGAGGATCTGCGCGACGCGGATCAGGACGGGTTCCGGGCTGAACTGAAAGCGATGGGGCTTACCCAGGGCGGTTTTCAGGATATGGAAGATAAGATCAATGAGCTGGACATGATCGGGCAGTACATGGATACGCGCGCAAAACTGCTGCAGAATCCGGCATATATCAACCTGAAGGAAGATACAGAGAAGGGCCTGAAGAAAAAAGGGGCGCAGGATCTGTTGGGCGCAGGGGATCTGCTGATCAATGATGATGATAAAAAGGCGATGTATGAGCAGATGGCCGCGCTGAAGGAGATGGAAACTTTTGGTATCCGGCAGAAAGGGGAATCTACCAGAAACGAGGTCAACGGAAAGAAAAACCGTGTGGAGGAGGGGGGCATTACGACGACCTTTGCCGCATTTACGGCTTATGAGGATCATGGGAAAAAGTTTGAAAAGGGAGCCGGGGCGAAGAAGAACTTTGCCAATTTCTTTTCCATATTCAAACCGTCCAATTTCTTTAAAAAGAATATCAATGCCTCTTCCAGCGATGGAACAACGAAAAACGCGCATGACTTTAGAACCGGCAAGACGAGTGACACGGAGATCGCGACAGGCTTGAACGTGGGCATAAATGTTGTGAAAGGCAAGCTCAGGGGGCTGAAGATCGGGGGGAAATTTAAGAGTGCCAGCGAGCGGTTTGCGGGCAGCACCCATGCAAGCATCGGAAATATAAAGGGATCTGCGGATATAGGCATCAGTTTCTCAGCCAGCAATCTCTGGGAGAATAAACTGTATGCCATGGCATCGACAGAGGCCTCTGCGCTGAACGTGGTTTCCAAAATGTCGCTTCAGACACGGAAGAACCGGGTGAAGGCCGATATCAAAGCAGAAAGTAAAGTGGCGACTGCCAGTGCCAGCGCGCTGGGCGGTGCCGGCATGATCCGTTATCTGGATGAAAATAATAAACCGCAGGAAGGCTTTGGTGTAAGCGCGGAACTGGGGGCGAATGCGGCGGTTTATAAAGGGAGCATCAGCGGCGGGATCAGTATCATGGGTGTCCGCTTTGGCGGGAAACTGAGTGTGCAGGCGCTCGGTGTAGGGGGAACGGCAAAGTTTACGGCCGCGAGCAAAACACTGTCCTTCGGACTTGGTGCGGCACTGGGCCTTGGAGCGGGGTTTGAGATTTCCATCGACTGGAGCGGTGCCATAGACAAGTTCCGGAAGTGGAAGGAACGGAAGGCGCAGCGGAAGCTGCTGAAGGAAAAACTGCGGGAAGACAGAAAGAAAAAAGTATCCGCAAAGGAAGCGCCTGCCGATGGCAAGAGCGAAAATACGGAAGAGAAAGAGAAGAAATCCATTATCTTATAGGCACTGGATATGTAACTGTTCTGAACAGTTGCCCATAGATGAAAAAAGCGATTCAACAGGAGGAAAAACGGATGAACTATCAGGATTTGCTGCCGAACGGTTCTATTGTAAAATTATCAAGTGGTGAGAGGTATCTGATGATCTGCGGGCGTGTGGTAGTGTCTGACGGGAGCGACCGCATCTATGATTATACGGGATGCCTGTATCCGGAGGGGCTTTCTCAGCCGGATGGCATGTATTTCTTTGACCGTGACGCGATCGAGCGCATTCTCTTTATCGGTTTTCAGGATGAAGAGGAACTGGCATACCGGGAGGAAGTGCTGGAGCAGCTGGGCGAGTTGAAAGTGGAAAACGGCGAGATCGTAGAAGCATAAGGCATTTGAGAGGACGATACAAAAATCAGGAGGCATTTTCATGTACGGACCGGAAGTAACGAAAGATATCATCAATGTAGGCGTGGATGATAAAAATATCAAAAAATTTGAAAACCAGTATGACCTGCCGGACGGTATGGCATACAATTCCTACCTGATCCTGGATGAGAAGGTATGCGTGATGGATTCCGTGGATGCGGACGTAACGGATGCATGGCTGGCAAATCTGGAGAAATATCTGGGTGGCAGGAATATCGATTATATCGTAGTGCAGCACATGGAACCGGATCATTCCGGATCACTGGCAGCCTTTGCGGAGAAATACCCGGATGCCGCGATCTGCACCTCTGCAGTGGCACTGAATATGATGAAGCAGTTTTTTGAAACGGACTTTTCCGCAAGGGTTCAGATCATCAAGGAAGGCGATGCGCTTTCCCTCGGAAAACATGAACTATGCTTTATCGCGGCGCCCATGGTACATTGGCCGGAGGTGCTTATGAGTTATGATAAGACCGATAAGGTGCTGTTTTCGGCAGATGCTTTCGGCAAGTTTGGCTATAAGGGCGCGGAGGCGGATGACTGGGCGTGCGAGGCAAGACGCTATTATTTCAATATCGTGGGAAAATACGGGGCGCAGGTGCAGGCGGTCCTGAAGAAAGTCTCGGCATTTGAGATAGCGCATATCTGCGCGCTGCACGGACCGGTACTGCCGGAGAATGAGCCGCTGGAGTTTTATCTGCAGAAATACCGGACCTGGTCGGCATACGAGCCGGAGGATGACGGCGTGGCGATCGTTTATGCCTCGATCCATGATACCGGCACAAAGCAGGCAGCGGAGAAACTGGCAGAGATCTTTGCACGGAAGGGTGTCAAGACCGGCGTGACCAATTTAACGGAAGACGATCTGCACGAAGGTGTGGAGGATGCGTTCCGTTACAACCGGCTGGTGCTGTGCGCGTCATCTTATGATGCGGACATTTTTCCGCCCATGCGGCAGTTTTTGAATGTACTGAACATCAAGGGGTATCAGAAGCGGCGCGTCGGACTGGTGGAAAACGGCAGTTGGGCGCCCAGCGCAGGCCGCGTGATGAAACAGTATGTGGAAGGCTTTAAGAATGTAGAACTGGCAGAGCCCATGGTGACTGTCAGGTCGGCGCTAAAGCCGGAGGATGCGGGTAGGCTGGAAGCGCTGGCGGAGGCGCTGCTGGCATAAGAAAGCGCCGGGGTTGGTCAGATATGAATGTCGTTTACAGAGGAGCCAGATACCGTTAGCGACCGTTCTTTGGTCGGTTACGGGATCGGCATCCGACCGGGGGTTGGTCAGATATGAATGTCATTTACAGAGGAGACATTTAAAAACAGTATGGCAAAAGTGGTGGTAGGATTGAGCGGCGGCGTGGACAGCGCCGTCTGCGCTTATCTGTTAAAATATGCAGGCTATGAAGTGATCGGCGTTACTTTAAAGACCTGGCTGGCAGCGGACGGTAAGGAAAGCCGCTGCTGCGAGATCGATGATGCCGGGCGGGTGGCCGGGAAAATGGGCATTCCGTATTACGCGGTCAACTGCGTGGCAGATTTTAGGGAAAAAGTGACGAAACCCTTTGTGGAAGACTATATCCGCGGGCTGACGCCCAATCCCTGCATTGAGTGCAACCGCTATATCAAATGGGATAAGATGCTGGAAGTGGCGGACAATCTGGGGGCGGAGTATATCGCCACGGGGCATTATGCCACGATCGCGCAGCTTCCCAACGGGCGGTACAGCGCGCAGACAGCGCGGCATGCGGAAAAAGACCAGACTTACATGCTCTATAAACTGACGCAGGAGCATCTGAAACGGACGCTGATGCCATTGGGCGCTTTAAGCAAGGCCGAAGTGCGTGCCATCGCGGCGCAGGCGGGGCTGGGGGTGGAGCAGAAGCCGGATTCCCAGGAGATCTGCTTTGTGCCGGAAGGGCATTATGCGGATTACATCGAGGAGAATGCCGAAACGGAGATCCCCGGAGAGGGTCTGTTTGTGGATGAGAGCGGCAAGGTGCTGGGAAAGCATAAGGGCATCATCCACTATACCGTGGGCCAGCGTAAGGGACTGGGGCTGGCACTGGGCTATCCGGCTTATGTCAAAAAAGTATGTCCCGCCACCAATGAGGTAGTGATCGCGGAGGATGCTGCTCTGTACGGCAGGGAGCTGGATTGCCGGGATGTGAACTATATGGGCATTTCCGCGCCGGAGCCGGGCAGCCGTATCCGCTGCCGGGCAAAGATCCGCTATCATCATACACCGCAGCCTGCGGTGGTGGAAGTGCTTGCGGGGGACAGGGTGCATATCTCGTTTGATGCGCCGGTGCGGGCAGTGACGCCGGGACAGTCGGCGGTATTTTATGATGAGGATGGCTTTGTGATCGGCGGCGGCATCATACTTGGGTAGCAGGAAGGCTGTATATGGCTGCAGTTCACCGAACCCGTAAACTCTAACAGCATATCAGCGGGCAAGGCAGTTGCAGCCTTGCCTTTTTTATGGAAATGGATTAAAATTGAAAGCGTTATTTCAAATCACTTTAGGAGGATTATCATGAGCGAACAGAAGATCGGAACCAAATGTGTGCAGGCAGGCTACACGCCGGGGAACGGGGAACCGAGGCAGATCCCCATTGTGCAGTCTACTACCTTTAAATATGATACCAGCGAGGATATGGGCAGGCTGTTTGACCTGGAGGCATCCGGGTATTTCTACACCCGCCTGCAGAACCCGACCAACGATCATGTGGCAGCCAAGATCGCGGCGCTGGAGGGAGGAACGGCAGCGATGCTGACATCCTCCGGTCAGGCGGCAAACTTCTTTGCGCTGTTCAATATCTGCGAATGCGGCAGCCATATCGTGGCGTCTTCTTCCATCTATGGCGGCACTTTTAACCTGATCGCCGTGACTATGGCAAAGATGGGGATCACGGTGACTTTTGTATCCCCGGACTGCAGCGATGCGGAACTGGAGGCGGCATTCCGGGACAATACCCGTGCTGTCTTTGGTGAGACCATTGCCAATCCGGCACTGACAGTACTGGATATCGAGCGTTTTGCGAAGGCAGCGCATGAACATGGCGTGCCCCTGATCGTGGATAATACTTTCCCGACACCGGTAAACTGTCGGCCGATCGAATGGGGGGCGGATATCGTGACGCATTCCACCACCAAATATATGGACGGGCACGGCGCGGCAGTAGGCGGTGCGATCGTGGATTCCGGCAGGTTTGACTGGATGGCGCATGCGGACAGATTCCCGGGGCTGACGCAGCCGGATGAATCTTATCATGGCATTACTTATGCGGAAAAATTCGGAAAGGAAGGCGCGTTCATTACCAAATGCACTTCCCAGCTGATGCGTGATTTTGGCTGCATCCAGTCACCGCAGCATGCCTTTATCTTAAATCTCGGCCTGGAATCGCTGCATGTGCGCATGCCGAAGCATGTGGAGAACGGGCAGGCGGTCGCGGAGTTTTTGGAACAGCAGCCGGAGGTGCTGAAGGTGAGTTATCCGGGCTTAAAGAGCAGTCCGTATTATGAGCGCGCAAAGAAGTATATGCCAAACGGTGGCTGCGGCGTGGTATCCTTTGAACTGAAAGGCGGCAGGGAAGCGGCCGGCGCCTTTATGAAACGGCTGAAACTGGCTGCGATCGAGACGCATGTGGCGGATGCCCGTACCTGCTGTCTGAATCCGGCGACTTCCACGCACCGGCAGATGAATGAGGAGCAGCTGGCGGCAGCAGGTGTGCCGGCAGGCCTGATCCGTATTTCCTGCGGCCTGGAGGACAAAGAGGATCTGATCGCGGATCTGGCGCAGGCACTGAAGGGATGACCTGGATGCTGTACAGGGCAGATACTGAAAAGGCTTTAACAGAAGGGATGAGCCGGATGCTGTACAGGGCAGATACTGAAAAGGCTTTAACAGAAGGGATGAGCCGGATGCTGTACAGGACAGATACTGAAAAGGCTTTAACAGAAGGGATGAGCCGGATGCCGTACAGGGCATAAAAGGAAAGGCCACCGGGATGTTTTCCGGTGGTCTTTTTGATCCCGTGGTCCTTGCCATAGGGAAAGAAACCGGCCAATATTTATATGATACATATACAAAACCTGAGTCTCTGACTTCGGTTTTTGTGCAAAACAACCAATTTATTCTGCTTTTTTTCGGCGGCCGTTTGCCGGGTTGTAACGGGTTTACTTGCACTTTGCTTGCGCTTTATGTGATAGAATAGGTGTAAATTCGGGCGGATTGTGTCTGACCGGAGCAATGGGGATGCTGACAGAAAAATGCTAAAATTAAGGAGGAAAAGTATCATGGGTGATCTTGACAGGAACGAAGCGGAAAACATGGAAGAGCAGGAGAATGTGCAAAATATGCAGGATGCAGAGGTGGAGCAGGATCCCCTGTTGGCGGGATACAGGCCGGAAGAATTTGACCTGGAGAGCAACTATGATGAAGTGATGAGTTACTCTGTGAGTCAGACAGATCAGGTGGAGCCGCTCTATAAGAAGATCCGCGAGGCGGCGGAACGGGAGGTGCTGTTTGACTATCAGGAGGAACTGCGCCGTTCCGAATATAAGATATCCAAACTCGAAGAGCAGGCGGGTTACCTGAAAGAAATGGAGGAACCCTACGATATACCGGATTATACGGAAGAGCAGATCGAGGGGTACCGCAGGATCATTTCAAAATACCGGGATCAAAAGAAAGAGGCAGGCAAGAGCCCGGAAGAAAAGAACGGGAAAGCGGCATTGGAAGAGAATGACCTGGATGTTTCTGATGTGACGGATGAAGCTGTGGAACTTATGGAATCGGATATCCGGCAGCATGAGGCAAACAAGTTGTATAAACAATATAACCTGTTGAAGGAACTGCGGGACATGCAGCAGTACCAGGTTGATTTTTTGCAGAAAGGGAAAGATATCGACGTTCCGGAAGGGATCAGGGGCGATACCGCAGACCTGGAAGATGAAGTCATGAACCGGATAGACAGCAGGGGCTACGAGGTCATGACTATAGTAAAGGATAACGTTATCGAGAAGACGCAGGAGGCGGTTTCGGATGACGTACTGGATTACCGTTTCAATCCGCGCCCCTTCGACTATGACCGGCAGGCCAATGTGGGAAATGAGATGAGCGGCTTTTACGCGCGCATTCAGAATGCCGACAGTAAAGAAGAGCTGATGGGCATCCTGGATGATTTTGACAAAGAGTCGCCTTCCATCCGGAAAACGATAGAAGAGGAGATGAAGTCCAGGCTGTTTGATCGTCAGGTGAGGAGGAATCTTCCGGCTGAGGAGCGTGAAAAGTATGAAGACATTCCGGTCGATCTTCCTGAAGCGGAGCAGGAGATCCACCGACTGGAACACATGGTACATACGCTGGAGAGCGATCCGGATCTGGCAGGTGTAAAGGAATTCAGGCAGGTACTGGATCTGGGCACGCTGACACAGGAACAGGTTCAGGCGCATCCTCGCAGAGCGTTTGATCTTGCAGCAGAAGCAACGGTCGCCACGATCATGAATACGAAGTTTGAAAAACTGCAGGATCTGAGGCTTAAGCTGGAGGAGAAGAAAGCGCAGGTGCAGCCGGAGTGGGAAAAGGTGGACGAACTGGTCAGCCGGCGATTCCGTGAGGAGAAGGACAACCTGTTCGATACTGCCTTGGAAAAATACGATATACTGACCGAGCAGGAAAAGCATCGGGAGAGACTGGAAAAGGAGCATGCAGAAAGGGAAGCTGCCAGGAAAGAACGGGAAAAACTGGAGCGGGAGGAAGCAGAGGAAAGGGAGCAGAAGGAAGCAGAAGAGAGGGAAAAGCAGCAGAAGGAAAAGGAAAAGGAAGCAGAGGCGAGACGTAAGGCCAACGAAGAGAGAATAAGAAGGGAAGACAGCGAGAGAGAGGCAAGAGCATACGAGGCTTACCGGGCGGAGATAGAGGCCCGCAAAAAGGATGCGGAGGGTGAGCGTCAGTTCAGAGAGCAGATAGAGAGAGAGAAGCGCGAGAAAGCGGAAGCGGAGAAAAGAAGGCAGGAGGCAGAGGCAGCGGCAAGGGAGCGCTGGCTGGCTGCGGAGCAGGTGAGGATCGAGGAAGAATTGCGGAAGGAGCGCGAGGCTGCGAAAAGCAGGAAAGAGCCTGAACCGGAACCGGCCGGGCGTTCGTACACGCTTGCGGAACTGCTGGGAGATGAAGCGGAAGAAAGTATGCCGGAAACCGTGCCTGTAGAAGCGGAAGAGAAAAAGAACCCTGAGAACGATGCCTATATGGAGGGTGTGGCGGATCTGTTTGACCTGGTGGAAAAAGAGATGAATGCATCCGTGGCAGAGAAGGAAGGGCAAAAGGCACCCGATGCAGAAGAAGCGCCAAAGGAAGCAGAGAAAGCGGCAGATGCGCCGAAAGAGGAGAAGAAAGCAGAACCGGTAAATGCACCGAAGGAGGAGAAGAAAGCAGAATCGGTAAATGCGCCGAAAGAGGAGAAGAAGGCGGAACCGATGAATGCGCCGAAGGAAGAGAAGAAAGCGGAATCGGCGAATGCGCCGAAGGAAGAGAAGAAAGCGGAATCGGTGAATGCGCCGAAGGAGGAGAAGAAAGCGGAACCGGTGAATATTCCGGCGGAAGCGAAAAGCGCAGCGGTAAGCGCGCCGAAGGAGGCGGTCAAACCGGAAGCAGATAACGCCTCGCTGGTGAAGCAGTTCCTGGATTCCATTTACAGGATGATTTTTGATACAACGCAGAAGGAGCGTGAAAAAGAGGCTGCCCTGCGCAGAGAGACCATACAAAGGGCGCGTGCAACGGCCAGGGAGGAGAATGCAAAGAACGCGAACCAGATCGAGGGCGTGGCAGATCTCTTTGAGCAGGAGGATCGTAAACTATCGAAGCAGGAGAATGCAAAGAACGCGAACCAGATCGAGGGCGTGGCGGATCTCTTTGAGCAGGAGGATCGTAAACTATCGAAGCAGGAGAATGCAAAGAACGCAGACCAGATCGAGGGCGTGGCGGATCTCTTTGCGCAGGAGGATCGTAAACTATCGAAGCAGGAGAATGCAAAGAACGCGAACCAGATCGAAAGCGTAGCGGATCTCTTTGCGCTGACAGAGCCTGAGGCAAAGGAAGCCGCACCGCAGGGACCGGAACCGCAGGAGAAGAAACCTGACCAGGCGAAGAAAACGTATCCTATGGCACAGGCATCGGAAGCACAGCAGAAAGCACCGGAAGGACCGGACCGGAAAGCGGAAGTACGGCAGAAGATGATGGATCTGGCTGAGAAGGTGCAGGCTGCCGGCAACACAGAGCAGCAGCCGGAAGTGCAGAAGGGTGGGAATGTGCTGCGCCAATTGAGACAGATACGTGATAATATGAAGAAAACGGAGGGCGGATATTTTGGCCACAGCAATACCACGGAGTATACAAATATGCTGAAGGAACTGGAAACAGTATGCAAAAACGCTGACGATTCCCTTACGGCATCCGATCCGAAACTCAATAAGCTCAAGGATCAGTTCGCGACCTATCTGAATGCAAAGAGCAAGGACAAGGCATGGCATGAGAGCGGGAACATCCGCAAGGACAACGCTCTGGCCGGGCTGAATATTCTGGACAGGGATGCTGCGGCGAAATATGTGAAAGAGGCAAACCAGGTACGCAGCAGGAGGAACCGGATCGATATGGATAAACTGATGCTGCAGACAGCAGACAGGCAGATGGCTGTGGGAAGGACAAAATAAAGGGGTTATACGAGAGGAGAACGGATATGAACCTGAAAGAACTTAGGAAAATTTATGATGCCGTGCAAAGTAAAAAAAACATGTCAAAATATACGGCGCAGTATATTGACTTTATCAAGGATGCGTATGCAATGGCTACCCATCTGGAGAAAGAGAAGGACTGGTACAAAAAAAATAAGAAAGAACGCGTTTCCGAAAGGGAAAAGGACCTGCAGCAGTATTATAAAAACGTTCAGGAGCTGATCGGTATCTATAACAGGAAAGAGAAGGGAAAGGAGCCGTTAAATATCCCGGGAACCAAGGACTGGCTCGTGGAGGACAGCGAGGTGATCCGTGGCATGGAGGATGCAACGCAGAAGCTGGTCGTGCAGATGAGGGATTTCACCATGCGTTCCCTAAGTGATCAACAGAAAAATACCGATGCGGTGAGTGCATGTTCCGGGTTTATGGGCAATATCGTCAAAAATCTGGCTGATGTCAAGAGCGTGGCGATGCTCAACAGCGAAAGAAAACTGGAGGCGGACGCAAAGCCTTTGATCGCGGGTTCCATGGAGCAGATCAGTAAGCAGCAGAACGACTTTTTAAATACGCTTACGCCGGAGCAGTCTGCATATCTGACATCCGACAAAAAAGGACCGGCCAATCCTTCCCTTGACTGGGAGGCGTACCGGAATATGGATAATCTCATTGCTACGCTGCCATTTGTGATGGGGCAGGATAATGTCCCGGAGAAGCAGAGGGCGGAATATGCCTCTTCGATCCTTGCGCTGCAGGGCATCTACTACGAAAACATGGTGCGGACCGAGGGGCGCGGTAAACTGACGGGCAGCACGCAGTCGCAGGAACTGCGGACGATGCTGAAAAATGTGGGAAAAGCTTTCAGCGGTCTTTCCCAGTTTATGGCGGACAGTTCTGCCCAGGATCCGGATCAGGCGGATCTGAACAGGCAGCTTCAGGATGTGATGAATGCGATCAATGACGACCTGTCATTTGCTACAGCCCAGGCGAAGGGCAATACGATGTCACAGAATGAGGGAAAACGCTGGATGGCTGAAAAAGAAGAGACAAAATTCCAGGAGCAGAAAGAACAGAGGCTCGCGGAAGAGAACCATCTGCAGTCGAAAGAGCAGATCCAGTTTCAGAGGATGCTGGAGGCTAATCCGGAATTTGACAAGTGTGTCATCAATGAAAATATCAAGGCAGTTTTGGGAACCGATGACAGTAAGCTGCCGGAGGAAATGAAGGGTCAGCTGGAAGGGATCAGGCAGGGAACGCTTCACATCGGTGTCAGCATTATGAGGTATTTTAACGCGGATAAGGACGGAAATACGGTACGGCCGACCGGTAAGGAACTTTACGACATCGCCACTGAGTGCGATGAACTCAACGGGAAGATTCAGCAGTTTATCAAAGGAATGAACAAGGCCGGGATAGAAGACCAAAACCTGGTGAGCATCCTGGGTTCAGCGCAGGAAGATATCCACAGTAAGATCCGGAAACCTGTCGGGGGAGCGGCGAATTACATCGATGCAAATGCGGATGAAGATAAGAAAGGGACTGTCCGCCCGTTTTCCATGTATGAACTGCAGGGCGGGCTGGATCCGAGGATGGGCGGTTTTGTGACCACCGGCCAGAACCTGCTGGATGAAGCCAGGTTTTTGATGGACAATAAGAAAGAAGGCGGGAAGGAGGACCGGTATCTGGGGAATTTTACGGAGAGCCTGAATACATTCCTGAACAAGGATCTGCCTGCATTTATGAAGATATCCGTACAGGACGATGATTTTAAATATCTTACGGCAGAAGATATCAATAAGTTTAATGACAGGCTGCGTGTACTGGACGGCGAAATGAACACATACAGGGAGGCCGTAAAGAAGAAAAAGACGGAACATAATGACAAACTGCTTAAGATGGCAGATGCGCTGCAGGAGGGTATCAGGCAGAAATCGGAGATCCTTGATTATCTGAAAGGCGACATGAGGGGGCAGAATCTGGCCGATGATGTCGCGCAGTTCAATGCGGATGAGGCAGAGCGCGGGAAAGGTGAGGACAGCCTTTATGATGAAAAAAAGGCAAAGACGCTCATACATGCCCAGCAATGCAAGGATCTGATGAATAACAAGATGCTGCTGGGGATATTTCTCTTTGAGGATCCCCAGTCCCAGAGGGGAAGTGAGATCCTGAGCATGCGTCAGGCGCAGAAGAATATCGCCGCGGTGGACAGGTTCCATGAGGAAGTATCAAAGATACCATGGAGGGAGGATGGCACCAGGGATCTTTCCCATGTGCCGGAGTACGGCTTCAGCGCTGACCAGACAGGAAGCCCGGAGCATGTCACGCAGTTTGCGGTCAAGAATGACTGGGACGGATTTCAGAAAGCCGTAGACAAAGGGCTGGACAATGCGCAAAAGGGTGTAAAGAACATTACCATACAAGTAAAGGACAGGGACGGAAACGTGACAGAGAAGAACCTGGAGGTTGCCGCACTGATGAAAGCGCGCATCGAGGCTGCCAGGAAAAATAACAGGTCGCTTGCTGACTTTACGGATGATGGCTGCAATGGCTTTAACAAGCTCTATCAGGATGTGCTCGCGGATGGAGAGACATTTGTGGGATACAGGGACAGGGAAGGTGAGAAGAAAGGCGCAAGCGAAAAACGCCTTGAGCGTTTCATGAACAGGTTGGATCGGGATCTGCGCAATGCCGGTCTAAGCCATGATGTGCAGGAGAAACTGAAGGACGACCATATCCCGGACAATTACAGGGAGCCGGAGAACAGGCAGATAGCCAGGGAAATGTTTGCCATGAAAAACCTTACCAGGAATGTCGAATCCATGGACGGCAGGAACCAGATGCCCATGGAGGGATCCCGGGCTGATGCCGGCAGGAATCTTGACGTGGAACTGGCAAGGATCCGGCAGAATCATGACAGGCATCTGGAGAAGGGTAAGAAGGTTTATACAACGACGGATGATTTCCGTGAGTCTGATTTTGTAGGTGGCATAAGAGGCGGAACAAAAGAAAAGAGCGAGCTGATAACTTCCCTGGAGGGTAAGAGCGCCCAGGAAATAGAGGAGATCAGGAGCAAGGCCGAAAAGGAGTATGAGAAGGAAAAAGAGCAGATACTGAAGGAAGATATCGGAGAATTGAGGTGGGATGTCCATCAGGCAACCAAGTATGGTATTCTGGACGGTGATGATCTCATGGCTATCCGTTCGAGCATGAAGGAGAAAGATACCAGACACTACATGACATACGGACTGATCGACCAGAACGTGTTTGAAAACGCGACAACGCTCCATTCCATGGCGGATCTTCAGATCATGGATTACCTGACCGGAGTGCCCACAAGAGAAGCCAGGGATCTCTGCATGGAGTTCAGCACCGATCAAAATGGGAAAGCGATACTCACCAATATCGGCGCGGCAGACAGTTCCCGTACCAGACCGTTTATGAAGCTCTCGGAAAAAGAAGAGAAAGAGCTTCTGATACAGCCGGAAGACATGAAAGTCATGAGTGAGGAAATGTACCGGAAGGTCAGGGCATGGAATGAAGGAAAATATACAAAAGAGGAGAAGGATTTCCTGGGGAAACTGGACAAGGAAGCCAGGGAAGGGTTTGAGCGGAGAGTGAAAAAACTGGCAAAAGCCATCGAACCCCCGGAAACGGAACACAGGGATCTGCTGGGAACCCAGTTTGAAGGCAGAGGCAGCGCGAAGTACAGCCTGGATCTGCCGAAGGACAAGATCAGGGTACTTAATTTCCAGCAGTTTGAAAACCTGAACCTGGATGATCTGACGGTCGGAAAAAATGAGGCCAGACCGAAAGACAAAGGGGATGCGAAACCAAAGAATATTTTCTACACCATGTGGGATCTGCCGCAGAAGTGTTCAGATGCCCTGGTGGACA
Organism: Lachnospiraceae bacterium; assembly: GCA_017471325.1. Classification (GTDB taxonomy): domain Bacteria; phylum Bacillota; class Clostridia; order Lachnospirales; family Lachnospiraceae; genus NK4A136. The sequence goes on from JAFUUX010000022.1 coordinate 17,354, forward strand.
AGACAGTGGACAGGATCATCAATGTCAGAGGGAAATTCCGTCAGGGATATGATGATCCCAAAAGCCGGATGTGGGCACCTGAAAAGCAATACAGGGAAATGAAAGCAGATTTTGACAAAAAGGTCAATGCCAGAAGGACGGATAACCTTATGAGGCGTGTTGCCCGCATCCGCGGCTCAGTGGCTCTGATGCACAATCTCTCGCAGGAGAAGGAAAACTTCTGGCACAGGATGCAGGGAGACAGCAAGGAATATACGGCAGTGGTGGATGCTGAAAAGAATCTGCAGGCTACGCTGAAGGAGAATTTCAGGCTGGTAGTGGAAGCGTCGGGATCGATGGGGAAACTGTCTGCGGAGAGGCAGGAGGCGGTAAAGGATTTCAATAAAAGGCGGCTGGAGTTTATGCGGAAACTGGGCAAAGAGCAGGGCTGGCCGGATAAGGATATCCCGGCGGGCGTGGATGATCTGCCGCATGTGAATAATGATCCCTATGTCTATCACATGACCATGGAAGCCCTGAATGATTTCCAGAGCAAGGTACAGACCTACCTGATCAGGAGAAAGGATCCGTCCTCGGAGATCGGGAAGTACCGATACAGCCAGATGGTTGAACTGTATGATACAGCGAACAACCTGATCGCGGAGCACGCCTCCCTGACAGGGGACACATCCATCTCTCCTTCCGTGACGGTGAAGAAAGGGGATTATAATGTATCCTTTGCCAATATGTATGAAGACCGGACGGAGTTTGAAAAGTCCACACCGTATTATCACAATACTGCGCTTAAGACCAGGGAAAAACTGGATGAGCAGGCGAGAAAGAAGAACGAATCGGGGGAACTAAGGATCGCAGGCTTTAAAGCAGAAAGGGTAGAGGAAGAGCCAAAGCGCGTTTTTGCCGACAAGGATGTGAAGAAAGCCGGGGTAAAGGAGCGGAAAGACCAGAGCCATTTTGCGAATACGGAGATAGGCGGCTTTGAAATGCTCACGACAGACGAGATAGAAGATCTGAAGAGGGGGATGCAGAAAGCAAAGGAGGAGAATAAAGCCGAAAAGGCCCTGAAGAAGCAGAATGTGAAGACGGAAAAGAAACCGGAGAAGAAATCGGAAAAGGAGCCGAAGAAAGAACCAAAGAAAAAAGAAGGACCGAAGAAAGAACCGAAGAAAGAGCCAAAGAAAAAAGAAAAGACGGAAGTGTCGAAAAAGAAGTAAGTGCCGAAAAAGAAGTAAGGACAGATCCCGGGTAGGGATGACCGGCAGGATGCCGTATTACTGCGGCTCCTGCCGGAACAACGAAAAAACAGGAGAATAAAGAATATGCCCAAATATATAGAATACGGAAAACTCTCTGATTTGCTCACCAATATGAATAATCTTTTTGCTTTGATGCCTGAAACAGAGGATCAGAAGGACAGCGGCGAAAAATCTTTGGAAGAACTGCAGACAGAATTGCTTCAGTTGTATGCGGGATGCAAGGGAGAGAGGAAAACGCTGGAAGGCGGGAGAGTATCGGTACTGCTTTCAGAGGAAGAAGCAGAAAAAGTGATGCCTGTCATAAAGGCTATCGGTGAACGGTGCAGGGAATATCTGAACAAACCCGGGTACAGCGCAGCGGAACGCCCTGTGCTGAATGCGTATCTGCGGGATTTTGCGCTGGAGGTGGATATGATGGATGCCGGACTTGATCTGGAGGCGGTCTGGAACCGTCAGGGAGCGGCCGGCTATGCAAGTCATCTCACACTGATGGATCTGAAGATGCCGGATACGAAAGGCATGGATCCGGAGTGGCGGCGGGAGGCGCTGGATGCATATGAGAAGAGCGCTGTGGATGGACCGCTGCTGAAGTTGATCCATCAGGGGCTGGATCAGATGCAACTTGCAGGGGAATACCAGATCGCCCTCGATCAGGCAGCCGAAAATAAGACACCGCTGCAGCAGGATGTGAGGGATGATTTCAATACCCGTATGAGACAGGGCAATGCTGTACTGGAGAAGGACATCCTGGCTGTTGAGGAATTTGTCAGGGATAAGGATGAAGTCCTTAAGAAAAATCTCCCCTATATGAATTCAACTGTGGTAGATAATTTCCATATGAGCCGTGGGTTGGCTACGCAAAAGAACCTGATCACCCGGGAAAATGCCCTGCTTGATGCGGGATTCAGCATGGAGGAGTATTATGATGTATTCGGCATGGAAGCAAGCGGAAAGACAATATCAGCGAATTTTAATCAGTTCAGGATTCCGGAATCCATCGAGCAGCAGACGCACCCGGGGATGTCACAGTTCATGACGATGTACTTCATGGCAAAAGATATGATGCAGGGACTGGAAGAGAATCCCGAAAAACTGAAGGGACTCAAAGAAACTCTTAAGAAAGACGGCATATCGCTCCCTGCGTATAATCAGGCGCTCCATGCGGAGATGCTGGATCTGACGGGAAAACTGGTGGAGGATAAAACCCTCGGAGAGCCGGAGAAAAAGTTTATCGAGCGGTGTAAAACTGTTCTGGAGAGGGATAAGGGGTACTTTAAGAAAACGGTCGGTAAAAACGCCCTGGATCAGGTGCGGGACAAGATCAGACCGGAAATACAGAAGAGGGCGGATGAGGTTTTTCAAGCGCATCATGATCCGCTGGATGACGAGGTGAAACAGGCCGGTCTGGGCGCACCGGAAAACTGGCGGGCTCCGGATGTTCAGAAAGAACCGCTGACGCTGATGGATATTACAAACCTTATGGGAGCCGCTACTAAGATGGCAGGCATCCTGGAGGACGGAAAGGGAAGCGGATTTTTCGAACGTTTCACGACTGCGGGGGAATATGCACGGAACAACATAAGAACCGCCTATACTTATTTTAATGCGGCAGTGATTTCCTATCGGTTTGAGAAGACACAGCAGGTAGAGAATATGGATGGCGAACTGGTAGAAGTCCACCCGGAGCAGGAGATGGTATCCATACTGAAAGATATGAACAGTGCGGCATCGGAAAAGTTAAAATCGCTTCCGGAGACCAGCCACCTGCAGAGGACCATGCTGGAGTATGTGGAGAAGAAGTCCAGAGAGGCGCTGGATCATGACGGAATGGGGATCGAGCAGGGCAAGGATGCCATGGAGGGGTATGCGAACGGTCTCTGGGCCAACATCACGGAACCCGGTCATGGAAAGAACCTGAAGTGGCCGGAGGCGGAAGCGCTGAATGAGAAATTCGGATTCCACCATCTGATGAAGGATAGTATGGATATGCATGAGATCTTTGTGAATTCCTCAAAGCGGTCTCATGCCGGCATTTCGGATCCGGAGAAAGAAAAGGCAGAGCGGGAACTGTATGGAAAACTTCTGAACCGTTTTGAGGCAACAGCGGAAAGGATCCTGCATTCGACTGAGGATGAGAAAAAGGAGATTGCCGGGCTGTTTGATGCTACAAATGCCGAAAACACGGTAGTAGATCTCTTTGGGAACAGAGGCGTTAAACTGGCTGCAAATACAGCCAGATTATACCGTGAGGGGCTGGATAAGGGCTGGCCGATCCATGAGATACCGACTTATGCAGCTCTGCACAATTATGTATCGAAAATAAAAGAGAAGACAGATGGCTGGGAGGACGTAAGGCTTAATGCCATCAAGGGTCGTGTTGCAAAACTGGAGGAGGCTCTGGAGAAAGGGGATATCCTGTCCTTAAATGAGAAAGAAAAGGCTGATTTCTTTAAAGGGATTTCCGATACCCTTAAAGAGGTCAATGTGGAGCGGCAGGCAGTGGAAAAGGCATTCAAACCACGGCTGCAAACCCTTAAGATGCTGGAAGCAGACTGGCCGACTGATAAGATACCGAAGACCTATGCGGATATGCTCAAGTATCAGGAAACCATGCAGAATGAATTGGGTGGTATGGAAGGCGGGGATCTCAAAGACATAAAGGATGGTATCGCAAAACTGGATACGGCGCTGAAGGAGCATCTGGAAGATATACGCTCCCTGGATCCGGTAGAAACGGAGGGTTATATGGCAGAACTTTCCGGTATCATATCCGGCATCAATAAGGAGCGGGGCAGGCTGAAAGAGAATGTCGAAGTGTTTGGAAAGGAAGAGATAATAACCGGGGTGGGAGCCGGGAATTTGGTGAATCTGGAAGCCCTGGAGGATGTGCTGACACTGGCCGCGCAAAATTCCATGAAATCTGCTGTCAATCAGGGGCTGGAGCACCCGGAGGCTTTGCAGGGGCTGATGACAAGGCAGCAGAAGGATTCCATTGAGGATGCGCAGATCGCAGCAAACAAGGCGACAGAGGCATTTAAACTGGTGAGCGAGCGTTTGGCGGACTATAAGGAGATGTATAAGCAGCTGAAAGGCCTGAAAAAAGAAGGGCATGAGGACTCGGAGTATTTCCAGGATATGGAAAAGGCGCTGAAGGGTCTGGCGGAGATGGATGCCGGGAAGAATACGCCGCAGCAGTTTATCGATGCATTTGACACCCTGCAGAAGGCATCCCGGGAATATGCTGACCAGCGCGGAGGTTTCTTCAGTGCATGGAGATCCAACGGAAAGCAGCGGAAGGATCTTGCAGAAAAACTCTCTGTGATGGCGGAAGCGGATAATGGAGCATTCAAGGGGATCGTAGAGAAGGATGATGCTCTCGAAAATCCGGAAAGTGCGACAAAGTTTCAGGAAAAATCGATGGAGGTCAGAGATACCACGCGAGGACCACTCCGGCTGGATGAGCCGCTGATCGACCAACTGCAGCATCACGTTGATGCCATAGAGAGAAACAGAATTCCGAAAATGGAGGATGTCAGGCAGAAGAAGGAAAATGCGGCAGAGAAGGAAAAAAAGAATCTGGAAAAGCAGAATCAGAAGAAAAAAGAGGAAGAGCATAAGAAAAAGGTTGATGAGAGCAAGGATAAGAGGGTGGAAAAGAAGGAAGCCGGATCGGAAAATAACATGATGAAATAAAATCTGCATGCGGTCCTTCCCGTTTACGGGGAGGACCGCATGCATAATTTGCTTCGCATAGATGTTCCTGCCTGACGAATGTAATGAGTTTAGCAGGACACTATACAGAGTAAATGACGGCAATCTGGCTATTCAACATTGCTGGCCCCGAGCCACGCGCTTGCTGCGTGGCTCGGGGCTGATAGTAACCGGGGACGGCGGTAATAAAGGAATGGACAGAAAGCGGGATTTCGTTTACAATAATCGGTAGTATATGAGGAGGTGCCGTTCATGGATCACAGCACATTGGAAGAACTGTATCAGGATATTGATCTGGAGGAAGATGGAAGCGGCTATACGGAGGCGTACACCGCTTTTATCCGTTATGCCTACCGTTTATCGCTGGCGTTACGTAAGGCAGGGGCAAAGGATGCATCCAACGAGGCATTGCAGCTGGAAATGCAGGAGTATTACCAGATACTTGCCCGGATGCAGGATGTCTTTGAAGCGGGGCGGCTGAGGGAGCCGGAGGAGGCACAGGCACTCAGAGCGGGGGATGAGCGTCTCCAAAACCTGGAAGCGCTGCAGCCGAGGCTGCGCAAGCAGGTAAGCCTGCTGCTGCTGCGGCTGGATGAGGCAGAACCGTTAAAGAAAGCGGCGGATGCCCTGCTCGGGCACTGCAGGAAATTGATGGAGGAACTTGTAACTGCGGCGAAAGAGGCGGAAATGGAGCAGAGCAGCGAAGCGCCGTCTGACAAACAGGTTTCCGATACGATCTCGGAAAGGCAATATGAGCAGTCGCAGGCGGATTCCCTGCTGGAATTTATCCGGCGCAGGCGCGAGGATCTGGAGACCGCCATGCAGGAGGACGAGGATAACGGATACAGTACGGATGATCATGAACAGATCGAAGAGATGCTGCAGATCGCAGACAGGATGTATGAAAGCGATGGTGTACCGCCCCGGTTCAAGGTGGTAGTCCTGCGAATGGTGAGTTATGTCCAGGAATTTTATTACGAGAACATGCTGGAGGATGAGGATCGCTATGCCTTAAGGGATAAGGAAAAGACCAAAGCCTTCATCAGCAGGATGCAGGAATATCTGGTGGCCATGAAGGAGACTCTGGACGAGCTGCCTACCGTTGACCGCATCGAGTCATCGGACTTTTTTAAGGAACTGCAGGATCAGGTCGTAGCTGAGGCAAAGAGAGTGCGCTATATCGGAGAACTGGTGCGTTATGACCGGTGGAGTGACTGGAAGGATAAGGACAGTGCGGATGAGGATGACCCCTTCCAGCAAATGGGGATGCGGGAACTCATGGAGCAGAACATGCTGCGGAACGAGCGGCAGTTCTTCTTTATGGCGATGCTGGAAAACAATGAGGTGTACAAGCGCAGTGCTGTCAATGACGTGGTAATGACTGTGCTGTCGCTGGACGGTACTGCACTGCCGGAAGAGATAGAGATCGGAGGCACAGCGCGAAATCTGAGGGAAGAACTGTCTTACATTCAGGACAAAGCCTATAACTGCGCGGCACTTACCCTGGAGTACTTTGCACCGGATGCGGATGGGAAGCCGCGGTACCTGGACCGCAGCGATATGGATGAACTGGGGACGGAGTATATGGATCTGAACGCCGACCTGATGGATTTCTGCGACGAGGTATCCGAGGCCGGGATCAACAATGTGCCCCTTGAAGTGCTCCAGCTGGTGAGAGAGCGGCTTTCAGCGTATACTGCGGATTTCTTCAATGCCAGCGCTTTTGTGGGAAAACATGCAAACAGGCATGAGCGGAATACGGTGAAGCCTTTCAACATCTATGACCTGCAGGGGCAGATCTATCCGGAGGGCGGGGACGGCCTGCTGCATTACAGCAATATCCTGAAGGAACAGGCGGAAATGCTGGGGGCACACGACTATGACGATCCGGAAATGGAGCCGGGCTCCATTGTCGAGGCAGTAACGGACCTTACGGAACACCTGCTGCCGGAGTTTCTGCAAAACCGCTCCGGTGGAAAACTCTTTGTTTCCCTGACGCGGGAGGAGATCCGCGAAATGGGGGCTGTCTATACAGAATTGGAAAGGCGGCTGCGCAGATACATCCGGGAGACTTCCCAGCAGATGGTCCGGCTTTCGGAGGAAGAGAGGGAATTTCTAAAGACAGCACAGGAAGTGCATATGCGTATCTCCCGGATGGCCAGGGTTTATGGCCTGCTGGACGAAAATGAGCACGGAGACCGGCTGGCCGGTGACATAGAGCAGTATATTGATGACGAACTGAAGCGGAAGCAGGAGGCAAAAGAGGGCGGAGCGGCAGATACATCATTTTACAGCAGGGAGGATGCCTGTATCATCCGCTATGCCATGAACTGCAAACAGATGATGGATCATGAGGCCATGCTCGCTTCGTTTCTGTTTGAGGATCCGCAGGATCAGCATGGAGTGGAATACCTGTCCCGGCAGTATAATGTGAAACTGTCGGAGGTAGTGAGCAGGGATGAAGAGGATATCTCCAAGGTGCCGTGGACGGAGGGTATGCGTGATCTGTCGGAGGTGCCCGGCTATAAGGACCAACTGGAGGAGAACGGTACTCCGGGGCATATCATGCAATATGCCACAAAGAATGACTGGGACGGTTTTATGAAGGTGCTGGATCAGAGCCTGCGGTATATGCCGTCCTATGTAAAGAAGGTCAGCATCAACACAAAGGAAGAGGGCGAGAAAGAACTGCAGGTCAGGGAGATCAATGTTGCCGAGATGATACGTAAGGAAACCAGGAACTGGCGGACGGTAGGAGGCTCTATTCTGGACTATATGGACGTGCTGGGGGGATTCTCGGGCATCGTGCAGCGCAGCAGCGGTTATGATTCCTATGTGGATTCCAGGGATGGCATACGCATTTCCGGCTTTTTGCATCGTTTGCAGCGCAATCTGGAGAATGCGGGATTTGGGGCGGATGCACAGCGGGCGCTTTCGGATCCGCATATCCCGGACGGCTATAATGAGTCATACGCCAGGGCATGGGGGAATGAACTTTTCGGTACTTTGGACCGGACGGCGAGCCACAATCTGATGCCGGAAGAAAGCATTCCTCTGGCACAGTCCGGGGGGAAGACGGAGCGCTGTACGGAGGTGACCATCGACTTTGCAAGAGGGAATGTTGACCATACATCACTGGAGGAGGATGAGTTCTATACCACAGTGGCGGACTTCCGCGCATCGGATTTTGTCGGTGGCTTTAAGAATATCAGCCGCAATATGGAAGTGCTGCAGTCTGCCATCGAAGGATTGAACGGTCAGGAGATCGTTGAGGTTTTTTCCGATATCAGGAGGAACCGTTTTGACGGTGCCACAGAGAAACAGATCACAGAGGCACGCCGCATAGTGCGGAGAGTGCAGGAAGACGTGCTGTTCCAGATGCAGGAAGGCATAGTGAAATACGGAGAGAACGAAGCAGGGGAGAGCAGGGATACTTTTGGCAGTGAAAAAACCCTGGCAGATATGGCGGATCTACAGGTAATGGACTACCTCTGCGGCGTGCGGAAACGGCAGCCGGAAGATCTGCGGCTTGGCTTTATCAAGAGGGACGGCAAGGTATGCTTTACGAGCATTACCGGCGCAGACCGGCCGCAAACGAGGCCGTTCACGCATCTGGATCCGGCGGAGGAGCAGAAACTGCTGACACACCCGGAAGATATGATGGTGATGACCGCTGATATGTATGAAAAGCTCATCCGCTGGCGGAAGGGGCTGGATGATATACGGGGCAGCCGGCTCACGGATACGGAGAAAGAGGTTTTTGACAGTATGGATCCGGAGGTGATGCTGGACTTTGACCGTCGGCTGCAGCGGCTGCTGGGCGCTACCGAAAATCCCGGTACAACAGTATATAGGGACAAAAAACGTGCCCTGCTGGGAGAGGGCTTTGCACCGGATCTGAAGAGGGGCAGCATACGTGTCCTGCCTCGCAGTGTTTTTTCCCAGCTGCATATCGAAGATCTGGCTATCGTAGTCCGGGAGCCGGAGGCGTACAAGCCGGGCATACCGACGGCACACAATATCTATGATCTGATGGCAGAGATGCCGCAGAGATGCACGGATGCCCTGCTGGATAAGGGGATCGCATTCCTTTCGGGAGCTGCGGGTGAGAAGTTTGGTCAGGGCCTGGAGGGTGTCGGTGAGGCAATGTTCCGGAGTCAGAAACAGGCTTATGACATGTCGCTCCATAGTATGATGTGCGAGCGGCTCTGCCTGCGGTGCGCGCAGCTCTACGGAGATATCGCGGTGATGGAGGAGGAAGCGAAGCAGAAGGAAAATGCACTGCTGCGTTTCTTCGGAGACGGCTCGGTATTCCGTGCCCTCGGTGCCGCTGCGGAGAGTATGCGGGATGCCATTCTCCAGAACTATGCTTTGGTAGAGGATGACCGGAAACTGTCAGGTTACGGAGAAGAGGGACTGAGTGCAGAGCGGATCGAGGAGATCATGGCGTATCGTCAGGAGAGGCTGACGCATGCCCAGGCGCTGTCTGATGCCCAGGGGCATTTGTATCCGGAAGAACTGCAGCCGGTCACAAAGGATCCTTACCTGTATTACAGATCCCTGATCGCTATGGGCACGTTCCGTGACAAACTCAGGGAATATCTGGAAAAGCGAAAAGCGCCCGGCAATGAGCAGGGGAAGGTGCGCTATGCCGCGATCACGGATCTCTTCAATGAGGTAAACAGGACGATCGCGGTCTATGCCGCATTGAGCGGAGACACGACGCTGATGCCGCAGGTGGCGGAACTGTCCGGGGACAAATCCTACAGCGCCGAGTTTAAGAACATGTTTGCTTCCAAGGAAGAATATGAGGGGATCACGCCTTACTATTACGAGACTGCGCATAAAAAGAAGGCGAAAGCGGACGCACCCGGAAGAACTGCGGAAGAGGCAAGATCGGATGGCGGCCGCGGCAGGCACAGCACAGACGGAAAACGCCGTATCAGCCTAAATACACTGATCAATGAATGACCAGCGGGAATACAGAATACGGGCTGATTACAGGAGGTATGCCGGAAAAGAAAACTGTAAAAGTATGAAATGCTTTCGGAAAAATATCCCTGCTATTATGTGACCGGCAATCATGAGTACTGGAGCGGACGGGCGGAGGAGATGAAAGCGTATCTGAAGAATCTGGGTATCCCGTGGTATCGTCTGTGGATAGAATGATGAGAGAAGGCGGAATGATGGAAGCGAAAAGAGAGAATTTTGGCAGCAGGCTGGGATTTATCCTGGTGAGCGCGGGCTGTGCGATCGGGATCGGCAATGTATGGAAGTTTCCTTACGTGGCCGGGCAGAACGGCGGCGCGATCTTTGTATTGTTTTATCTGCTGTTCCTGGTGCTGATGGGGATACCGGTCATGACGATGGA
>JAFUUX010000070.1 GCA_017471325.1 Lachnospiraceae bacterium
AAGCAAGCCTGGTGCGGGCGCTGGAGGAACTGGGCATCGGCAGGCCTTCAACATACGCGCCGACCATCACAACGATTTTGGCACGCCGTTATATATTGAAGGAAAACAAGAACCTGTATGTATCCGAACTGGGGGAAGTGGTCAATAAGGTGATGAAGGACGAATTCCCGGCAATCGTGGATGTCAAGTTTACGGCCACGATGGAAGGACTGCTGGACAGCGTGGGAGAGGGAACGACCAACTGGCGCACGATCATAGAGAATTTTTATCCGGATCTGGATGAAGCGGTGAAGCATGCGGAAGAAGAGATGTCGCATATCGAGATACGGGATGAAGAATCGGATGTGGAATGCGAAAACTGCGGCCGTAAGATGGTGATCAAATACGGACCGCACGGCAGGTTTCTGGCATGCCCCGGCTTTCCGGAGTGCCGCAATACCAAGCCGTATTTTGAAAAAACAGGCGTGCAGTGCCCCAAGTGCGGTAAGGATATCGTGGTGCGCATGACCAGGAAAGGGCGCAGGTATTTTGGCTGCGAAAATATTCCGGAGTGCGATTTCATGGTGTGGAACCGGCCCGTAACAAAGAAATGTCCCGCATGCGGCGGCGTGATGCTGCGTAAGGGCAACAAACTCGTATGTGCGGATGAGCAATGCGGTTATATCACAGAAGTAAAGGATGAGGAGAATGAGTAGTCTTGCTTTATTAGATAAAACAAGAAAGATCGGCAGGCTTTTGCATAATAACGCGTCGTCAAAGGTGGTTTTTTCGGATATCTGCGATGTGATGCAGGAGGTATTGGCCTCGGATGTATTTGTGGTCAGCAAGCGGGGCAAGGTGCTGGGCTGCGGGGAAGCGGAGGGCGTGCAGCGGATCGCGGAACTGCTGGCTTACGAAGAGGGTGCCCTGATCGACAGCGCCTTAAATGAGCGCTTTTTATCCATACTGTCGACGCAGGACAATGTCAATCTGATGACCCTTGGCTTTTCAACGGATGCGGCGCAGACAGGCGCGCGGATCCATGCAGTGGCATCCCCCATACTGATCGCCGGGGAGCGGCTGGGGACATTATTCCTTTATAAGGACCGCGGCTGGTACGATATGGATGACATCATACTGGTGGAGTATGCGGCTACCGTTGTCGGACTGGAACTCATGCGCTCCCTGACGGAGGAAGCCGACGAAAAAGGCCGGAGGGCGGCAGTGGTGCACGCGGCGCTGGATGCGATGACGGTATCGGAGCGGCAGGCGGCGGCGGCGATCCGGAAACTGTTAAAGCCGGATCCCGACCAGCCGGCAGCGGAAGGGGAAATCCTGATCGTCACCAGCCATATCGCGGAAGAGATCAGGATCGCCAGGTCTGTAGTGGTCAATGCGCTGCGCAAACTGGAGGGCGCCGGCATCATCGAAACCAGATCGGCCGGCGTGAAGGGGACCAGGGTAAAAGTGGTCAATGATGTACTCTTTACGGTGGAACTTAAGTAGAGGGTGCATGTAACGATTCAGAAAAGCAGTGCGGTTTTGAAGCGTTACAGATAGTAACAAATACACAAAATGCAGTTGTCATAACTTGGAATTTGTTATATAATATTTACGATTTGTTATAGGAGCGGGTATTCAGTTTAACAGACAGTCTGACGATATATATACTGGTTGACATTAATGATTTCCAAACGAATAGATGCTTTGCTTACAGGTTTACTTGTCGGCAAGACTCAGTGCAGTGCGGGGATTATTGGGGTTAGCCGCATATGCCACGGCGAAAAAACGGCAGTTCATTTCGCACACGGATATGATATACAGCATAAAAACGGATCCCGTCCAGGGAGCGGGCGGAAACAGGCGGATGCAGGCCGCGCATACAGGCAGGGAAGCTGAACTCGCAGAACTCGCAAAGGAAGAGAAACGAGCAGCATTCCTGCTATGTTTTTTTGCGGGGATCCGGAGCAGCGGCCGTCAAAGGAGGTGCAGGCATGGTAAATTCACATGTATTTTCCTACATCAATGTGCTGGACAAGGCAGCAGATGCGGCATGGCTGCGCAATGAAGCGATTTCCAACAACCTGGCAAATGTGGACACGCCGGGATATAAACGCCAGGATGTCGCTTTTGAGGATGAACTGATCCGCAATCTGAACAAAGTGGAATATGATACCATGGATGCAAGGGTTTACAATATGAAACTTTCTCGCATCGAGCCGCGGGTCTATACGGATGCATCGGCATATTCCTACCGCCTGGACGGCAACAATGTGGATATTGATACGGAAAACGTGTATCTGGCGGAAAATCAGGTCACATACAACGCGCTGACGCAGTGCATCAAAAGCGAGTTCTCCAATTTAAGAACAGCCATGGGCACGGGCAGCGGCGGCTGATACAGGGGAGGTACAGGATAATGGGAATGTTCACATCTTTTGATATCACGGCAACAGGGCTCACAGCGGAGCGCTACCGTATGGATACCATAGCGGAAAATATCGCAAATGCCAATACGACGCGCACCGGGGACGGCACGCCGTACCGCCGCAAGGTGGTGACCTTTGAAACCCAGGAGACGGAGCAGGGGCGCCGCTCTTTCGGGCATGTACTGTCCACGATCGTCGGTACAGGACGGGCACAGTTAAACCATGACCGCAATATCGTCAGTGATGACATGATCGGGTACGGTGTCAAGATCCCAAAGATCTCGGAGGATACCGAGACGCAGATGCACATGGTCTACGATCCTTCACATCCGGATGCGGATGAAAACGGCTATGTGACTTATCCGAATGTGAATACGATCACGGAGATGACAAACCTGATCGATGCAAACAGGGCTTACGAGGCAAATGCGACAGCGTTCAATGCCAGCAAGTCCATGGCAACGACAGGTCTGGGGCTGATGAATTAAAAACGCCGGCGCAGGCCTGGGAGACAGCCTTTGCAGGGTGAAAACATAAGGAGGAAACGGACATGGCGCTGCCTTCGATATTGGAACTTCGGAATAATTCGCTGACACCGACACATCAGGTGGGGAGCATATCGCATCATGCGGGTGAAAAGAAAGATATGTTCGGGGCGATCTTCGGCGCGGCACTGAACAATATCAATACAACGAACAAATACCTTTCCGATGCGGAAAATGAGGAGATCAAACTGGCTATGGGCGAGGCGGAGAGTACCCATGATCTGGCGATCGCATTGCAAAAGGCCTCTACCGCCCTGCAGTATACGGTAACGGTAAAAAATTCCTTTATGGAGGCATACAGGACACTGATCAATATGCAGATATAATGCAACTATTCAGAAGGTACCGCGATACCAGTTCTTGCTTATCGAACGAAGTGAGATTAGCAAGACTGTATACAGAGTAGGGCTCCCGAAGCGTAGCGTAGGATGCCCGAGTTTTACGGCATTTCCGCCATCGAGCGAATACCAGTTCCTGCTTAATGAGCGTAGCGAATTTAGCAGGACTGTATGCGTTAGCTGCGAGATTATGCATGGCGGAAATGCGTAACTGTCAGAACCCGAGGGGGTCTGAACAGTTACGATATAATGCGCCGCATCGTGCGGAGTAAGGGGTGAGAGGATATGGTAGACCGTATCATGGCATGGTTTCGGAATTTGCCAAAACGTTTGCTGGACTGGTGGGAAAAGTTCTCTAAAAAACAAAAGATCACGATCGTTGTGCTGGCACTGGCGACGGTGGCGGCTTTTGTTGCATTGATCGTCTGGGTGACAAGGCCGGAATACATTACGATCCATACGGCACAGTCAGCAAAGGAGGCGCAGGAGGTCATCGATCTGCTGAATGAGAATGAGATCGTCAACCAGACTTCCGAGGACGGGCTGGTCATCAGCATCAACCGCAAGGACTATACCAAGGCGGTGCTGCTGCTGGGCTCCAATTCCATATCGACGGACGCATTTACGATCGAGAATGTGACCAGCGGCGGTTTCTTTTCCACTGAGGCGGATACCCAGAAGCGCTATGTGGTCTATCTGGAGCAGACGCTGGAGCAGACGCTTCAGAGTCAGGATTTTGTCCGCACGGCGATCGTAAAACTCACGATCCCGGAGCAGAACGGCACGCTGATCGCGCAGAATAAAGAGTCTTATGCGGCAGTCACCCTGGATCTGATCAATCCCTGCAGCGTGGAGCAGGCAGCGGGGATGGCACGGCTGGTGGCTACGGCGCTTGGAAACGATACGACGAACAATATCACGATCATGGATACGAAGGGCTCACTGCTGTATGCCGGCGCGGATTCCACCTCTACCTTTGGCGCGGCCAGCAGCCAGGTGGATCTGCAGAACAAGATCTCAAATGATGTACGAAACGAAGTGATCCGTGTGCTGGCGGCGACCAAGCAGTTTTCTTCGATCGATGCGGCGGTGCGCATCACGCTGGATATTTCGGAGACCAATCACGTGACGCACACCTATTCCAATACCGAGGAGGAAGGGGACGGCGTGCTGGCCAGCCGCGATACCTACCATTCTGTCAATCAGGGACAGGAAGGCGGCGTGCCGGGCACCGATTCCAATACGACGGAAACAGGATATGTCTATGAAACCGGCGGTTCCAGCATGGCAGATGTCACAGAGACTTCGGAGGATTTTGTACCGGATGAGGACATCGTGGAAAAATATACGCCGGCAGGCAGCATCGACAGGGAAAATTCCTTTGCCACGATTACACTGCTGACCTACAATATCATCCGGGAGGATGATGCCAGGGAGCGCGGCGACTTGGAAGGCGTGACCTGGGATCAGTACAAACTGGCAAATGATGTACGCCGGCCGCTGGAGGTGGAGCAGGACTGGTACCAGGCAGTTTCCACGGCAACCGGTATCCCGGTAAAAAATGTGACGATCCTTTCCTTTGAAGAGCCGTTCTTTGTGGGTCATGAGGGCATGAAT
Source organism: Lachnospiraceae bacterium (assembly GCA_017471325.1). GTDB lineage: Bacteria > Bacillota > Clostridia > Lachnospirales > Lachnospiraceae > NK4A136. Next base: position 4,909 of record JAFUUX010000070.1, read on the forward strand.
ATCAGCAGGACGGATATCATGCAGATCATATTGATCGTGCTGATCCTGGGACTTCTGCTGTTTGTGATCCTGCGCAGCATGCGTCAGGCAAAGGTGGAAGAGGCCGAACCGGAGATTTCCATCGACGAGATCCTGCAGTCCACGATCCCTGAGGAAGAACTGGGAGAGATCGGCGTGGAGGAAAAATCCGAGGCACGGCGCATCGTGGAAAAATTTGTGCAGGATAATCCGGAACTGGCAGCCAATCTTTTGCGCAACTGGCTGAATGAGGACTGGGATTAAAAAGCCTCTGCCCGGAAAATGGCGGGCAGCGGCCGCTGCGGACGGGATATGGAGAACAGAAAACAGAGACCAGAGAATAGAGAATAGAGAATAGAGAATAGAGAAGGAACATGGCTATGGCATCACAGAACGATTCAAATCTGACCGGGATACAAAAGGCGGCGGTGCTGCTGATCGCATTGGGACCGGAGATGTCTTCTACGGTATTTAAGCACCTGAAGGAAGATGAAATAGAAGACCTGACCTTGGAGATCGCGAATACCCGCAGTATATCACCGCAGGTAAAAGAGGACGTGATCAATGAGTTTTATGAGATCTGTCTGGCGCAGCAGTATATCGACGAGGGCGGTATCACCTATGCAAAAGAACTGCTGGAAAAGGCGCTGGGTTCGGAGAAGGCGCTCGATGTTATCGGCAAACTGACGGCATCCCTGCAGGTCAAGCCGTTTGAGTTTGTGCGCAAGACGGATGCCACGCAGCTGCTGAGTTTTATCCAGGATGAACATCCACAGACCATTGCCCTGATCCTGTCGTATTTATCCGCCAATCAGGCGGCATCGATCATTTCGGCGCTGCCGCAGGAAAACCAGGCGGAAGTGGCCAGGCGTATCGCGCAGATGGACCGCACCAGCCCGGATGTGATCCAGGAGGTGGAGCGCGTGCTGGAATCAAAACTGGCAAACCTGGTCAATCAGGATTACACCCAGATCGGCGGCGTAGACCAGGTGGTGGAGATCTTAAATACCACGGATCGCGGCACGGAGAAACATATCATGGAGATCCTGGAGATCGAAGATCCGGAACTGGCAGACGAGATTCGCAAGAAGATGTTCGTCTTCGAGGATATCCTGCTGCTGGATGGCAAGTCCGTACAGCGCGTGCTGCGTGATGTATCGAATGATGTGCTGGAACTGGCGCTGAAGGGTACAAATGAGGAAGTGAAGGAACTGATCTTTGGCAACCTTTCCAAGCGCCTGGCAGAGATGATCAAAGAGGATATGGAATTTATGGGCGCAGTGCGTATGAAGGATGTGGAAGATGCGCAGCAGAAGATCGTAAATATCATCCGCAGTCTGGAGGAGAACAACGAGATCATCATCAACCGCGGCGGAGGTGACGAGGTCGTTGTCTAATCTGATCAAAAACAGTTTTGGCAGGAGCAATTTCGTAAAAGGCGGATTCGTGACCGTAGCGCAGCAGGACAAGGTCACGATCAACAGCAACGGCTTTGTGGAGAAGCGTCTGGAGGAACTGCGGGCAAAGGTGATGGAAAGCCATCCGGCAGAGGTGGATGGTTTTTCGGAAGGATTGGATCCGCTGATGGTGGAGCGCCTGGTCACGGAGCCGGAGGAAGACGGTGCCGGCGTGATCAAGGCAGGCGGTGCGGCCGGCAGGGAAGAGATCGAGAAACTTTTGGCCGATGCGCGCGCCGAGGCGGAGGAGATCGTCGCGCAGGCTTCCCGCGAGGCAGAGCAGATCAGGGCACAGGCCAGGGACGAAGGCAGGGAAGAGGGGTATCGTGACGGGAAAAGCCGTGCGGAAGAAGAGTGCAGGGCACGTTATGAGAGCAAAGCGCAGGAATGCGAACTGCGCGCTGCTGCGGCGGAGCAGGAATGGAAGCGCAAAGCGGATGAATTAGAGCCGTTGCTGGTGGAAAAACTTTCGGAGATCTTTGCGCGGGTGACCGGAGCACGGCTGGAGAATGACCGGAGCACGGTACTGTTTTTGCTGAACCGTGCGCTGACCGGCGTGGAGAGCGGCAGGAGTTATATCGTGCATGTATCCGGCGCGGATTACGAAAGCGTAAAAGAGCAAAAAGAGACTGTATGCAAAGGGACCGGCATCCTGCCGGAAAATATCGAGGTGGTGGAAGATGCAACCCTGGGGGCGGGGGGCTGCCTGATCGAAAGTGAGGGCGGCATCTGGGACTGTTCTCTGGGAACGCAGTTAAACCTGCTGGTACAGCAGCTGAAAATACTGAGTTATGAATGAGTATCATCTGGAAAAATATGATGCGGCAGCAGAAAAACTATACTACCGCAGGCTGGGAAGGATCGTCAATGTGGTGGGGCTGACGCTGGAAAGCGCGGGACCGGATGCAAAGATGGGCGACATGTGCAGGATCACGACCAGCAGCGGCAATGTGATCATGTCGGAGGTTGTCGGGTTTAAGAACAACATGACGCTGCTTATGCCCTATGAGGCTACAGAAGGGATCGGCGCAGGCTGCATCGTGGAAAATATGGAGCGTCCCCTTTCCGTGCAGGTGGGGGATTTTCTTTTAGGGCAGATCCTGGACGGGCTGGGACGTCACATCAGCAGTTTTACGCCTACGGGAGAGACCTGGTATCCGCTGGATGCAAAGAGTCCCGATCCCATGACACGCACGATCATCAATGAGGCGCTTCCGCTGGGGGTGAAAGCGGTAGACGGCCTGATCACGGTAGGCAAGGGGCAGCGTATCGGCATCTTTGCGGGTTCCGGTGTGGGAAAATCCACCCTGATGGGGATGTTTGCGCGCAATACCAAAGCGGAACTGAACGTGATCGCCCTGATCGGGGAGCGCGGGCGTGAGGTGCGTGAGTTTATCGAGCGCGACCTGGGGCCGGAGGGCATGAAACGCTCGGTCGTGGTGTGCGCGACATCGGATAAGCCGGCTCTGGAACGCAAAAAAGCAGCGCAGACGGCCACCGCCATTGCGGAATACTTCCGTGCCCAGGGAAAGGATGTGCTGCTGATGATGGACAATCTGACACGTTTTTCCATGGCGCAGCGTGAGATCGGGCTGGCCACGGGCGAGCCGCCGGTGACGCGCGGTTATCCGCCCAGTGTTTATTCGGAAATGCCAAAGCTTCTGGAACGTGCCGGCAGGGACGATAAAGGCTCTATCACGGGGCTGTATGCGGTGCTGGTCGATGGTGATGATTTCAATGAGCCGATCACGGATACGGCGCGAGGCATCCTGGATGGACATATCATGCTTTCAAGGCGCCTTGGTGCCAAGGGGCATTATCCGGCGATCGACGTGATGCTGTCGATCTCACGATGCATGAGCATGGTGACAACGAAGGAACACCGGCAGGCGGCGACCAAATTAAAGAGCGTGATGGCGACCTATGATGAAGCGGAGGATCTGATCAATATCGGCGCGTATAAAAAAGGTTCCAATAAGAATATCGATTATGCCATCGAAAAGATCGATGCGGTCAACGACTTTCTGTGCCAGGATGTGAATGATAAATTTGATTTTGAAGATACGGAGCAGATGCTGGAAAACCTGTTCCGCTAAAGGCAGGGGGGGCTGCGGCATCCGCGCATGCAGATACAGGGGGCGGTGCGCTGGCAGCGGTAAGAGCGCGGGGGAAGGAACATGGCAAAATTTCAGTACCGAATGCAGAATATCCTGCAGTTAAAAGAGAAGATGGAGGAGCAGGAGCGCAACAACTTCGCCGCGCGCCGCAGGGCACTGACGGAGGAAGAGGAAAAACTGGCGGCCCTGATCGGGAAGCGCAATGCTGTCGCGGAAGCCGGAAAGCAGCTGCGGCTGACGGTGATCGACGTGCGGAAGATCCAGGAGAATGATCAGCTGCAGCGTTTTACCGAGGAACAGGTAAAGCAGCAGCGCGTGAAGGTGCGTGTGGCGGAAAAGTCGCTGGAGGCAGCAAGGACAAGGATGCAGAATGCCATGCAGGAGCGGAAGATCCACGAGAAGATGCGTGAAAAGGCGTTTGAACGCTTTATCGCGGAGATGAACGCGGCGGAAGTCAAAGAGATCGATGAACTGACCAGTTATGTGTATGGCAATCAGGAGGAAGACGACCAGTAAACTGCGGACGGTAAGCGTATCCGGTCCGGTCATGCGGGACCGGCACCCGACCGGGGATAGTCAGATATTAAAAAAGTGCATTTGTATAGAGGAGCCAGATACCGTTAGCGACCGTTCCTCAGGTCGGTTACGGGATCGGCACCGGACACAGTCAGATATTAAAAAAGTGCATTTAATAGAGGAGAGGATAAAATGGCAGATGATAAAGCCGAACGGAAAAAGATCGCTGATGAACGGAAAAAATTAAAAAAAGACCAGGTGCAGCAGCGCAGGGAAGCAAAGAAAAGAGCCAGGGAACTGGCGGATCAGGAAGCGGAACTGGATGGGGAGACCACCGGGGGTGGTATTTCCATGTTTTTTGTGACGATCTTTATCATACTGATCTGGCTGGCGATCCTGGCCATCCTTGTGAAACTGGATGTGGGCGGCTTTGGCTCGAACGTGCTGGCGCCGGTGATCCGCAATGTCCCGGTGCTCAACAAGATCCTGCCGGGGGATGCCACCACGGAAACGGAGGATCTGGAGGCTTATTATGGCTATACGTCCCTGGATAAAGCGGTGGACCAGATCCGCGCGCTGGAACTGGAACTGCAGAGTGCGCGTACCGCAAATGAGACCTATGTGAGCGAGATCGAGACGCTGAAGGCCGAGGTGAAGCGCCTGCAGACTTTTGAGAATAACCAGGTGGAATTTGAACGGATCCGTAATGAATTTTATTCCGAGGTGGTCTATGCGGACAAAGGTCCCGGGCCGGATGAATACCGCAGGTATTATGAAGAGATGGATCCGACCACGGCGGAATACCTGTACCGGCAGGTGGTCGGGGATCTGCAGGTAAGTACCCGCATGGCGGATTATGCGGCGGCTTATGCGGCGATGGATGCGGCAGAAGCGGCAAAGATCTTTGACACTATGGGGTCCAATCTGGATCTGGTGGGCGAGATCCTCTGGTCCATGACCGCAGCGCAGCGCGGCCTGATCCTGGAGAAGATGGATCCGACCATTGCGGCACAGGTGACAAAGATCATGGATCCCGAGTAAGGAACTGTCGATAAATAACATGTGCAATTGCGCCGGATTTTTTTTCGGGATTGCAGGGCAAAATGAGGGCGCATAGCGAGCTATGTAACCGAATTTTGCCCTGTGAGATCGGAGAAAAAGACAAGCAAGTGTGCATAAGTTATTTATCTACAGTTCCTAAGGCACTGTTGCTTTTCGCAAAAACGTGAACCGCAGCAAGGAAGTTGCAGGCGCACCGGTTAAGAAATCGCAGGTTTTATCCGATACATTTTTTGAACGGGATCTGGAACGGATCCTGCAACTGTTCAGCCCCCGGGGGATGAACGCTTATCGTATCTTTGCATTTTGAGAGGAGACAGATTATGGCAATTGCACCGATCGGAGCATCCGTCAAAGAAGCGGGATTGATGGGAATGCCGCAGGCAGGACGTAAGAGCGGTTCTGCAAAAGAGGCGGGCAAAGGTGATTTTATGCAGGCATTTGCGAATGCGCAGGATCAGATGATGCCGGATGCCCGGACCGCGGACACGTTCAATGATTCATTCAGCAGTTCTTCAAGCACGGAAGGAACCGGTGCACGTGATGCATCACGTAATATATCCGGAAAGGAATCCGGAAACAGGCAGATGACGGATAAGGCACAGGCAAAGAAGGCTGAGCCGCAGAAAGCGCAGGAGGACACACGCCAGGAGAAAGCAGAGCAGGCCGGAACGTCCGATCCCGCGGAAAAAAACACGCAGGTCAGGGAAAGTACTGCCGCGGACGATGCGGAAGGGACAGAGCCGGAGGCAGCAGCGGCAGCGGCGCAGCAGTTGTTTTTGGAGATCGCGCAGACACTGGGGCTGACGCCGGAGGAACTGCAGGGCACCATGGACGAACTGGGGATGGAAGCGGATCTGCTGCTGCAGCCCGGCGGGATGAACCGGCTGGTTGCGGATGTGCTGGGAGGAGGCGATATTTCCGCGCTGGTGACAGACAGCAGCCTGGCGGATATGGTGAAGGAGTTAAACCAGTTGGCCGAAGAGACCATGGCGCAGCTGCAGGAAGCAATGCCCGCAATGGAGGAAGATGCACTGAAGGACGCCCTTGCGGATGCCTTGGCGCAGACAGCGGCAGAGGCCGGCACGAAAGTGGATACGGATGCGGCGGCGGAAGCCATGACACAGGATGCATCGCAGATGGAAGGGGAAAGCGGGGAAGGCACGCAGCGGCAGGACGGCAGCAGGCGCAGGGAGCACGTGGCGCATTTTGACGAGCAGGGCGTATTGGATGCGGCAGCGCAGATGAACGCCGAACGCCCGGAGATGGAGCCGGATGGTGTGATGGAGGCGGCACGCGCGGAAACGCAGCAGCTCAGATATACTTCCAACCCGCAGGAGATCATGGATCAGGTGCTGGATAAGATCAAAACACAGGTGAAGGAAGATATGACCTCTTTGGATATGGTACTGCATCCGGCCAGTCTGGGGCATGTGGCACTGAACCTGACCAGCAGGGACGGCGCGGTGACGGCACAGCTTACGGCGCAGAATGAAAATGTCCGGGAAGCATTGGAAAGCCAACTCCAGATATTGAAAGAAAACTTAGAGCAGGCCGGTGTCAAAGTAGAGGCAGTGGAAGTGACGGTTTCCAGCCATGCCTTTGAGCAGAATCTGGAACAGGGCAATGACGGGCAGAGCGAAGCCGAGATGCAGGAGCGGGAACGCCTGCGCAAGGCAACCCATAAGATCAATCTGGGGGATATGAATGGGGAAGGCGCGGAAGGCCTGGAGGAACTGGGTGAAGCGGAAGCCGTAAACGTAGCGATGATGCAGGCAGACGGACGGCGCATGGACTACCGCGCATAAGACAGGAACAGACCGGCACCGGACGAAGCCGGATATTAACAAAGTGCAGTTCATAGAGGAGCCGGATATTAACAAAGTGCAGTTCATAGAGGAGCCAGATACTAACAATGTGCAGTTCATAGAGGAGGAAAAGGATATGTCATTGATAGCACCTTTGGTGGATGGAAAATTTGATACCGAGACCACATCCAGTGCGTCTCTGAATAAAGAAAAAAAGACAGGCAGCGCTTCCGCGGTGGATTCCGAGGCATTCCTGACACTGCTGGTGGCAGAGATGCAGAACCAGGATCCGCTGGAGCCGACTTCCAATACCGAGTGGGTGAGCCAGTATGCGACCTTTACCCAGGTGGCGGAGATCCAGTCCATCGGCGATGCCATGAACGGCGTGCAGGCGCAGGGGCTGGTAGGAAAGAACGTGATCATGAAAGTGACGGATTCCACGGGAAACACCGATTATATCGACGGCATGGTGGAGCGTGTCGGTTATCAGGAAAACAAGGCATACCTGTATATTGACGGGGAGCCGTATTCCATCGACGATCTTGATACCGTGGTAAGTGATGAATATATGGCAGCGGTGGAGCAGGCGGATGAAGTGGCGGCACGCATGAAGGAACTGCCTGGCGTGGCTTTAGCAACCGCTGATGATGTGGAGGAGATCGTATCCATCAGCCAGCTGATCAACGGCATGTCGGATTATGAAAAAGGCTTTCTGGAGGAAGGTGCCATCGATACGATGAAGGAGTATATGACCAGGGCAACGGCGATCGTCAAAGAACAGCAGGAAGCGGCGGAAGCGGAAGCCAAGGCAAAAGAGGAAGCGGCCGCAAAGACGGCGGCGCAGGCGGTGGCGGATGCGCTGGCAACCCTGCCGTCCGCAGACAAGATCTCGCTGGGCGATGAGGAGACCATCATGACGCTGCATGATACGGTAGAGGCTATGAGCACGTTCCAGAAAGGATATGTGGGCGAAGAAAACCTGAAAGCGGTGGAAAACTATTATTATCGCTTAAAAGACCTAAAGAACGGTGATTAAAATGCCGATATAAGCATTGTAAGCGAGAGGTGGTTTCTCACGGAAGAGAAACTTTTGCAAACGGAATTCAGCCTCCTTTCGGAACACAGCATGATACGGAAGGAGGTTTTTTGATGCTTTCTTCCGAAAGCAGGATAAAAGGAGCCAGATACCGTTAGCGACCGTATTTGGGTCGGTTACGGGATCGGCACCGAACACAGTTAGATATTAAAAAAGTGCATTTAATAGGAGGAATACCATTATGATGCGATCACTCTTCTCCGGCGTAGCCGGTCTGAAAACCCACCAGGTAAAGATGGATGTTATCGGCAACAATATCGCCAATGTCAATACCGTAGGCTACAAGTCCCAGTCCATCAACTTTTCGGAACTGATGTACCAGACCACGCAGGCGGCTTCGGGACCGAATGCGGATACCGGGCGTGCCGGGCAGAATGCCAAGCAGATCGGTCTGGGTGTGCAGACGGCGGCCATTTCAACCAATATCGAACTGCAGGGTTCTTCCCAGAATACGGGCAATGCCTTTGACCTGCGTATTTCCGGCAGCAACTTCTTTGTCGTAAACGGCGGCGACGGCAACAAATTTACCCGTGACGGTTCTTTCTATGTAGATGCGGCGGGCAATCTGGCCATGAGTTCCAATGGTTATAATGTGATGGGCTGGCAGGTGGACAAAAACGGCGATATCGTGCAGGACAATGTTTCCAAACTGCAGATCCTTTCTGCTGAAAACATGACATCGCCGCCGCAGATGACCAGCCGCGCCACCATGAACGGTATCGTGGATAAAAACGATTCTCAGGTGCTGGGGGACGGCAAAGTGGTCAATCTGCAGATCTACGATAATCTGGGGTATTCCTATACGGCAAGATTCCGTGTGATCGGAACGGACAAAGAGGGCGTATATTCCCTGGAACTGGAAAAACTGCTGGATTCCAATAATGAAGATGTTTCCGATAAATTTGATGCCAATATCTTTACCGGCTCCGCGGTGGATAAGAACAACAGCGTGCCGGTGGCAAAGGCAAAGAGTTACGGCCTGGCAGACGGGTGGACGCTGTCGGCCAACGGTACCATCACCAGGGCAAATTCGGACGGTACGACAACAACGCGAAACCCGACCGATACCGGAACGGAAACCGTAAACGGCAAGGACGTCAACAAACAGGATCTGTATGCACAGGCGTGGGGCTTTGACAGCTGGGCGGATCTGACCTCACAGATGGTTTACGATTATTCCAACGGCGCGGACAAAGAGCCGGTGGCAAAGCCGCTGACCAGTATCCTGACTTCCGGCGGTACCTATACGGGGCTGGATAACAGCGTTACCCCGGCAGCGACCAAAACGGTCTCGATCTTTAATACCGACAAAAAGACGCTGGATGTGGATGGCTATATCAAGGCAGGCGGTACGGCACTGAATGTGAACTATGACCAGCTCACCGGTGCATTAAAAGGGATCAACGGTACCAGCCAGAGTTTCTATCTCTCCATTGAACCCAAGACGCAGGGGGCGGATAACCCGTTCTCAATGAACAATGCGCAGGGGGATGACAAAGGCGCACCGGGCATCAAGGTGGATATGAGCAATACCAGCAACGTAAATAATGAGAAGAAATCCACCATCAGCGCGGTGAGCGGTGATGCCAAGGGCTTTGGAACCGGATGGGCAGTAGGTTCGATGACCGGTGTTTCCATTAAGACCGACGGTAAGATCTTTGGCGCGTATGACAACGGACAGACCAAACTTTTGGGACAGATCGCCACGGCACAGTTTTCCAACCCGGCAGGTCTGGAAAAGACCAGTGACAACTTATATCAGGCAACGCTCAACTCCGGTTCCTTTGACGGCATCGGTGTGGACATCTCCCAGGACGGCGGCAGTATGTCTACGGGTGTGCTGGAAATGTCAAACGTAGACCTTTCCAACGAGTTCACCTCGCTGATCACCACACAGCGTGGTTTTCAGGCAAACTCCCGTATCATCACGGTATCGGATACGCTGCTGGAGGAACTGGTCAACCTGAAACGATAATTTACAGTTGACATAATATAGCCAAGGTCTGTATGATGTTCATGCAGACCTTTGTTTTTATCCATGGCTTATCCTTTGGGGGGAAAGAAAGATGATCGAGGTAACAAAACTGAATGGCGGGATCGCGCTGATCAACTGCGATCTGATCGAATACGTGGAGGAAACGCCGGATACCGTGATCACGCTGACGACGGGGCGTAAGTTAATTGTAAAAGAGAGTAGACAAGAAATCAAAAATTTAGTAAAATCGTATAAGCGAGAGATTTATCATGGATAGGTCAACATAAAACGGATGTTTTTTGTGTTGACGGTTTACTATATCATATAAGAATAGGACAGTTACTATGGATTTGGCATCGGTTATAGGTCTTGTTGTATGTTTTCTGCTGATGATCTTCGGTATCGTATTCGATGGCAAGGTCGTCAACTTCGGGGCATTGGTGAACTTCCTGGATGCGCCTTCCGCCATCATAACCTTCGGCGGGGCGTTTATGTGCATCATGGCATCCAATACCATGGGGGATTTCGTTGCAGGCGTTAAGAGCATCAAACTGATCTTTAAAACACCGCAGATCAATCAGGTGGAAACAATACAGCGCATCATCGGTCTGGCCAATACGGCCCGTAAGGAAGGGCTTCTGGCGCTGGATGAGGGTGCGGCGGATATTGATGATCCTTTTTTGAAGAAAGGCATCATGCTGGTGGTAGACGGTACGGATCCGGAACTGGTCAAGGCCATCATGGAGACGGAACTGGATGCGATCGAAGGGCGTCATAAACAGAAGATCCATTTCTGGCAGGATCTGGGCGGCATGGGGCCTGCCTGGGGTATGATCGGTACGCTGATCGGTCTGGTAAACATGCTCCAGAACATGTCGGATGCGGCTGCCATCGGACCGGCTATGGCCGTGGCCCTGCTGACGACGATGTACGGATCCGTGCTGGCAAACTGGATCTGTTCCCCCACATCATCCAAACTGGGCGCATTTAATGATATGGAGATCAGTACCAAGCAGATCATGATCGAAGGTCTGCTTTCGATCCAGGCAGGGGAAAACCCGCGTGTGATCGAGGAAAAATTAAAATCCTTCCTGGCACCGGCTGACCGGCCGACAGGAGAGGATGCAGGCGGGGAATGATCCGCGGGATCGTTTATGGCAGTCTGTAACAGGCATTCTGTAACAGACGGGAGGATAAAATGGCAAAAAAGAAACAGGAGGAACAGGCACCCGGCTCACCGGCCTGGATGTCGACCTTCTCTGACCTGATGAATTTATTGCTCTGCTTTTTCGTGCTTCTTTTTTCAATGTCTTCGATTGATGAGAAGAAGTGGGAGGAAGTTGCAGCTTCTTTTTCGTCTACGTTTTCCGTGTTTCAGGGCGGGGCGACCGCAGTGGGGGAGGGCGTGCTGCTTTCACGGGGGGTGAGCCAGCTCAATCAGCTGGATAATTATATCAATGAGACCGGAAAAGCAGCAGAGGATGTGGCAGAGCCGGAAGATATTCTGGCGGAAGTGGAAAAGCAGAAAATGGCAGCTTCGGAGGAACTGGAGGAGCAGGTATCGGAAGCGCTTTCCGAAGCAGGCATGGATGATCTGGTAGAACTGGAGTATACTTCCCAATATGTACAGCTGACCTTAAACGGGGCTCTGCTCTTTGATTCCGGCAGTGCCAGATTGAGTGAGTCTGCCTATGCCGTATTGGATCAGGTGGGCGTGATTCTGGAGAGGTATGCAGGCGCAACGATCGAGATCGAGGGTCATACGGATTCCGTTCCCCAGCATTCCGCGCAGTATCCGAGCAATAACGAGCTGTCCGATGCAAGAGCATTGGCGGTCTTTTATTATCTGATCGAGCATACCAGCCTGGATCCGGCACAGATCAAGCATTCCGGACGCGGGGAATATGTACCGGTGGCAGATAACGGGACTGCCGAAGGGCGTGCGCTGAACCGCCGCGTGGAGATCAAGATCTATAATGCACTGAGCCAATATTAAATCAAACGGAGAGACCAAATATGAAGAAAAATTTATTATCCATCCTGATCTTATCGCTTTTGGTGATCAATATCATCATGACGGCGATCATGCTCTTTTCGGTAGTGGGGACAAACAGGAAAACAGCCGCGATCGTAACAGACATCGCAGGCATCCTGAGCCTGGAGATGGCGGATGCCAGCGGAAATGCGAATGCGGTCTCTATGGAGGCAACGGAGGCTTATACGCTGTCGGGGCTGACCATCACGGCCAAACGTGCGGAAGGGGATACCAAAGACAGTTACTGCATCGTCGACATTACGCTCAGCATCAACAAAGAGCATGAAGATTATGCGAAATACGGCGGTGAGGCGATGGCAGGCTATGCGGATCATGTCAAGAGCGAGATCATCAGCGTGATCACCCAGTATACGGTGGACGAGATCAAACTCAGCCAGGATGCGATCTGCCAGGAGATCTTAAAGCGGATCCAGCAGAAGTTTGGTTCTGACGTGATCTTTGATGTTTCTATCAGCAATATTATGTATGGATAATGTACGGTTCCTGAAACAGCGGAAAAAGAGGAACGAATGAAAGGAGGTGGGGTTCGTGGGTGATGTTCTCTCGCAGGAGGAGATAGATAATCTCTTAAAAGCGATGAACAGCGGGGAGATCGATCCGGATGAGATCATCAAAGGTGATGACAAGCAGGTCAAGAATTATGATTTCAAGCGTCCGGCAAAGTTTTCCAAAGAACATTTACGCACGCTGGAATTGATCTTTGAGCATTACAGCAGGCTTTTATCCACGAATCTGCCGGTATACCTTCGTAAAAATGTACAGGTCGGTGTCGTAAGTTCAGAGACGGTCACGTTTAACGAGTTTACCAATGCGCTTTCCAATCCGGTGATCCTTGGCATCATCAATTTCCAGCCGCTCAGCGGAAATATCCTGCTGGATCTGGGCTCGCAGATTGGTTTTGCGTTTATCGACCGTATGCTGGGAGGTCCGGGCGAGAGCATGGACAAACTGCGGGATTTCTCAGAGATCGAGATGGGCATATTGGAAAAGATGGTGACCATCAGTACGCAGCTGCTCCGGGAACCATGGAAGAACGTGCTGGAAGTAGAGCCTGTATTAGAGCGCATCGAGACCAATACGCAGTTTGCGCAGATCATCGCGCCCAACGAGATGATCGCCATCGTTACGCTGAATGTAAAGATGGGGGACGTGGAAGGATTTATCAATATCTGCATCCCTTATATGACCATAGAGCCGATCATAGATAATCTGAATACCAAGTTCTGGTTTACCAGCATGGCGGCACTGGATAATTCGGATCACAGGCAGGATCTGGAAAATCTGCTGCGCCGTGTAGAGGTGCCGCTGAAAGCCGTGCTGGGCAAAAGCCAGATCGCAGTCAGCGATTTCCTGGGATTGCAGGTAGGGGATATCATACGCCTGGAACGGCGTGTGGAAAATGAACTGGATGTATATGTCGGCATGTATAAAAAGTTTTCAGCAGTACCGGGCACAGATCATGATCATTACGCGGTCCGTGTGACCAGCGTATTTCATGAGGATGAGGAGGACGGTTCGTCTTCAGCCGGTGCGGACGAGTAAGACGATCAATAATTTCGAGAGAGGATACCTGAGGAAATGGATGGTGGAAACAATCTTTCAGAAGAAGAAATCGCTATGCTCTTACAGAGCATGGAGGTGGATTCCCAGAATTCCGGCAGTTCCGGCAGTTCCGGGAGCAGCGGCGGGGAGCCTGACCAGAGCCTGCTTACGGATATAGAAAAAGACGCCATCGGCGAGATCGCCAATATCAGTATGGGGACTTCGGCGACGACGCTGTTTTCGCTGGTCAATCAGAAAGTAAACATTACCACGCCGCAGGTGCGGCTGGCCAATTGGGATACCGTGATGGCGGATTATCCGGCACCATGTGTTTTTGTGGAGATCCAGTACACGGTCGGCCTGACCGGTTCCAACATCCTGATCTTAAACGAGCGGGATGTAAAGATCATCACCGATCTGATGATGGGCGGCGACGGCAGTAATGTTTCCGGTGATCTGGGGGAGATGCATTTGTCAGCCATCTCTGAGGCGATGAACCAGATGATGGGATCCTCGGCCACATCATTATCATCGATGATGGATATCAAGATCGATATCAGCCCGCCGGTGGCCAGCCTGGTAAAGGTCAATGAACTGACGGATGGCAGGCGGCAGAATCCCTTTACGGATGAAACGTTCGTAGAGATCTCGTTCCGCATGCAGATCGGGGATCTGATCGATTCCACGATCATGCAGCTGTATCCGATCGCTTTTGCAAAATCTTTATATGAGAAATTTACCGGCGGGGCGATGATGGGCGGGACATCGGAACCGACACCCGCACCGGCACCCGCACCGGCGCCGGCACCCGCGCCTGCGCCTGCACCGATGCCGGCAGCCCCTGCACCGGATCCGTTTGCGATGCAGCAGCCGCAGATGCCTCAAATGCCGCAGATGCCGGCCGGGCAGATGCCTTATCCGCAAATGCCGTACCCGATGCCCATGCCGCAGATGCCGACGATGAACGTGCAGCCGGCACAGTTCTCTGCATTTACACCGGAGATGGCAGCGATGATCGGGCAGGAGAATATCGGCCTCATCATGGATGTGCCTCTGGAGGTAACGGTGGAACTGGGGCGGACTTCCAAGACGATCCATGAGATCCTGGATTTTGCACCGGGCACGATCATTGAACTGGAAAAGATCGCCGGCGAGCCGATCGACGTTCTGGTGAACGGGAAGTTTGTGGCAAAGGGTGAAGTCGTGGTCATCGAAGAAAGTTTTGGCGTGCGCATCACCGAGATCATCAAGGACTGATTTATGAAAGGGTACCTTTTGACACTGGGCGGTACGGCGGCAGGCGCTGCTGCACCGGCTGGCAGTGCAGTCAATAATATAGCGCGGTTTCTCACGCTGCTGCTCATATTTGTTTTTGTTCTGGCTGTCACGGTCTATACAACCCGTTTTGTGGCAAAGACGCAGCAGGGGCGCAGCAGGTCGGCAAACATGGAACTGCTGGAGACACTGGCGCTCGGCAACGGAAAATACCTGCAGATGGTTCGGATCGGGGAACAGTATGTGGTACTGGCAGTCGGAAAGGACAGCGTGGCAAAGGTTGCGGAACTGCCGGCGGAAGCATATGTCAAAACCGGGACGGCCGGGAGCGGCGGTTTTGGCGAGATCCTGAAACGGGTTGGTATGGCACATGCGCAGAAAGAAGCGGATGGGACTGTTCAGGAGCCGGAACAGGAAAAAGAATAAAAATAATAAAAAAAGAACAGAAACAGTAACCACAGGGAAAGAGGGAAAACGGGACGGGAACGATGCCGCAGAAAAAGAAAACGGCGATATTGAAAAACGTGATCAGAACATTGTGCCTGCTGCTTATAGTAGGCATAATGTCTTTTATGATGCCGCTGAGTGCCCATGCGACAGATACGGACAATGACGGGGATACCGATGAGAGGACCTACGATCAGGAGCCGGGCAGCGCGCAGCAGGCGTCGGATATCAACAGCCCGAATATCGGCAATACCGTGACGATCGCCTTAAATGACGGCAACGGCTCGGTCAACGGCGCTCTGCAGATCGTATTTATCCTTGCGGGCATCTCGCTGATCCCCTTTCTTTTGCTTACCGTTACCAGTTTTACCCGTATCATCATTGTGCTGCATTTTACCAGGCAGGCGCTCAACACGCAGACAGCGCCGCCCAACCAGGTGCTGATCGGCTTAGCGGTTTTCCTGACGATCTATATCATGGCACCCACCTTTACGGCGATCTATGATAATGCCATTGAGCCGTTAAATAACGGTGAGATCGAAGTGTCCGAGGCGCTGGAGAAGGGTGTGCAGCCGCTGCGGCAGTATATGTACCCGCAGACGCAGGTAAATGATGTATCCGTATTTATGGAGATCGCAGGCTATACGGAATGGGACGGCGAGCCGGATTCGGTACCGCTGCAGGTGCTGATCCCGGCGTATGTCATGAGTGAAATGCGCACGGCGTTTATCATCGGATTTCTCATTTATATCCCGTTTTTGATCATTGACATGGTGGTTGCATCCGTGCTCATGAGCATGGGCATGATGATGCTGCCGCCCACGACGATCTCTATGCCGTTCAAGATCCTGCTCTTTGTGCTGGCTGACGGCTGGAATCTGATCATTGTCAATCTGGTGCGGTCGTTTTATTAGGGAGGAGCACCTGCTGCAGAATACACACGGAGGATAGGCTATGTCGATAGATACCATCACACAAGTCATGTCAGATGCCATGTACACGGTTGTGATCACGGCGCTGCCGCCGCTGCTCATTTCCATGGTGATCGGCCTGGCGGTCAGTATTTTTCAGACGGTCACGTCCATACAGGAGCAGACGCTGACGTTTGTGCCGAAACTTTTGGCGATCTTTCTGGTACTGATGGTGGGCGGCAACTGGATGTTGAACAATATGATCGGTTTTATGGTAGACCTTTGGTCTGATTTCAGCAGGTTTATCCACTGAGGCCGGAGGCGGATGCGTATGGTCTGGAATGTGGATCTGTCTTTCCCGTTATCGGAGTTGGAGTATTTTCTGCTGATCATGACAAGGGTGTCCATGTTTGTCTTTGCGGCACCTTTTTTCGGGCAGCAGAATGTGCCAAGGATGCTGCGCGCGGCATTTGCGGTGCTGCTTTCTTTTGTGCTGTATGAGGCTATCACGCCCCATCAGTATGTGGAATACCGGACCACCCTGGAATACACCGGGCTGGTGCTGAAGGAGGCGGTCGTCGGGATGCTGATCGGGCTGATGGCAAACTGGACCATGCAGATCGCGGCATTTGCGGGACAGATCGTGGATACGGACATCGGTTTTTCCATGGCGTCCCAGGTCGATCCGGCCACGCAGATGAACACGACCGTCAGCGGTTATTTCTATCAGTACGGCTTTATGCTGATCTTTCTGGCGACCGGGATGTACCGGGAACTGCTGCGGGATCTGGCAGGCAGTTTTACACTGATCCCGCTGGGACAGGCAGAGTTTGCGCTGGAGCGCATGAATACGGCGTTTCTGGAATTTATCACGGAATATGTGGCACTGGGCTTCCGGATCAGCCTGCCGATCTTCTGCGTGACACTGATGGTGAACTGCCTGCTGGGCATCATGGCAAAGGTATCACCGCAGATGAACATGTTTGCGGTCGGTATGCAGATCAAAGCGCTGATCGGGCTCTGTATCCTGTTTCTGACCGTGCGCCTGCTGCCGGGGGCGGCAGACATCATCTTTACGGAGATGCGCACGGCGATCGTCCGCATCCTGCAGGCCATGGGAGGTGCGGCATGACGGCGCTGCGGCTGCGCCTGGATCTGCAGTTTTTTGCAAAAGAAGGTCCGGGCGGGGAAAAAACAGAAGAGGCGACCGGCAAGAAACTGGAGGATGCCAGAAAAGAAGGCCAGGTAGCCAAGTCGCAGGAGTTCGCTACCAGCCTGACACTGCTGGCGCTGTTTCTGCTGCTGCGGATCTGGACCAAAACGCTGGGGCGGCAGCTGGGCGAGTTGTTTGAAGGCTTTTACGGGCGCATCCCTTATCTGAGCAGCCAGCCGGCTTACGTGAACCAGAGCCAGCAGTTTACGGCGCTGCTGCGGATCGCGCTGCTGCGTACACTGATCATCATCCTGCCGTTTTTGCTCGCCGCTTTTGCGGTGGCTTTTGTGGCAGACCTGGTGCAGGTGAAATGGAAACCGACCACCAAGCCGCTTAAGCCCAAGTTCAGTAAATTAAATCCCATCAGCGGCTTTCAGCGGATTTTTTCGATGAACAAACTGGTGGAACTGCTGAAGTCCATCTTAAAACTTGTAGTGATGGGCATTATCATATATAATGAGTTAAAAGAGCAGTGGCCGCTTCTGTATGTGCTCTATGATATGCCGATGATGCAGGCGGTGATCATGGCAGGGCAGATCCTGATCGATATCGGTTTTCGCATCGCGGTCGTATTTCTGGTGATCGCGGTGGCAGACTATATCTATCAGAAGTGGAAGTTTAAACAGGATATGAAGATGACCAAGCAGGAGGTCAAGGAGGAGTATAAATCCACCGAAGGTGATCCGCAGATCAAGGGCAAGATCCGTCAGCGGATGCAGGAGGCTTCCCGGCGGCGCATGATGCAGAATCTGCCCAAAGCGGATGTCGTCATTACCAACCCGACGCATTATGCGGTAGCGGTCATGTACGATAAAGAGGTGGCGGAGGCGCCGGTCGTGGTCGCCAAGGGGGCGGATTACGTGGCGCAGAAGATTAAGGAAGCCGCCAGAGAGCACAAGGTGGCGATCATGGAGAACAAGCCCCTGGCGCGTTCCCTGTATGCCAATGTAGAGATCGGGGAGGAGATCCCGGAGGAACTGTATGTGGCGGTAGCCGAGGTGCTGGCAGCCGTTTACCGCGCGGAAGGCAGGGTGTAGTGAGCGCGGGCAGGAACAAAGCGCGGAGCCGGCGGATGTGACGCTTCCGTATCCGTCAGAAAGGAGGGCAGGATGCTAAAGAAATTAAAGAGCGGCGACCTGGTGGTAGCTGTCTATGTGCTGGCAGCGTTCGTCATGCTCATCGTGCCCATCCCCAGCTGGCTTTTGGATATCCTGCTGGCAGTGAATATGTCCGTGGCTTTTTCCATACTGTTCTCGGCGATGTTCTCAAAAGAAGCGCTGGATATGTCCTTTTATCCGACCATGCTGCTGTTTACAACGCTGTTTCGGATCTCACTGAACGTATCTTCCACCCGACTGATCCTGATGAGCGGCAGTCCGGGGAATGTGGTGGAGACTTTCGGACAGTTTGTGGGCGGCGGTGACCTGGTCATGGGCGTGATCGTCTTTGCGATCCTGCTGATCGTACAGTTTATGGTCATCAACAAAGGTTCCGAGCGTGTGGCGGAAGTAACGGCGCGTTTTACGCTGGATGCCATGCCCGGTAAGCAGATGGCGATCGATGCGGACTTAAATACCGGTGCGATCGATGACGCGGAGGCAAAGCGGCGGCGTGACAAGATCCAGGAAGAAGCCTCCTTCTTCGGTTCCATGGACGGTGCCGTGAAATATGTCAAGGGAGATGCGACGGCAGGCCTTTTGATCTCCGCAGTCAATCTGGTGGGCGGCATCCTGATGGGAATGTTCCGCCGGGGGCTGGATTTCTCCGGCGCGCTGAACACCTATGCGATCCTGACCATCGGCGACGGTCTGGTGAGTGCCATCCCGTCGCTTCTGATCTCTTTGGCGACCGGCGTGCTGGTGACGAAAGGCTCAAAGGATGCGGATTTCGGAAATGTCCTGATCAAGCAGATCTTCGGACTGCCCAAAGCACTGTATATCGTTGGTGCCACGCTGATCTTTCTGGGACTGTTTACGCCGCTGCAGGATTTTATCTTTATTCCGCTGGGCGTGGTCTTTATCATGACAGGGCGGCGGATGTCCGCTGCCATGGAGACAAAGTCCGTGGAACAGGCGGTGGAAGCGGAGGAAGCAGCCGAGGCGGAGGAGATCCGCAAGCCGGAAAATGTGACTTCGCTTTTGCAGGTGGATCCCATTGAACTGGAATTCGGATACGGCATCATCCCGCTGGCGGATGCCAATCAGGGCGGTGATCTTTTGGACCGCGTGGTCATGATCCGCCGGCAGATCGCGCTGGAACTCGGTACCGTGGTGCCGATCATCCGTCTGCGGGATAACATCCAGTTAAATCCGAACCAGTACATCATCAAGATCAAAGGCATACAGACCGCGGAGGGCGAGATCCTGTTTGACCATTATCTGGCGATGAATCCCGGCTATGTGGAAGAAGAAGTGGCCGGGATCCCGACCATCGAGCCGTCTTTCAAACTGCCGGCCTGGTGGATCACGGAAGGGCAGCGGGAGCGTGCCGAGTCGGCCGGATATACCGTGGTGGATCCGCCTTCGATCATCGCCACGCACTTAACCGAGGTCATCCGCCAGCATATCGCGGAACTGCTCACCCGGCAGGATGTGCAGTCTCTGGTGGATAATCTGAAGGAGAGCAATCCGTCCATCGTGGAGGAACTGGTACCGAAACTGCTGGGACTGGGCGAGATACAGAAAGTGCTTCAGAACCTCTTGTCGGAGGGCATATCGATCCGTGACCTGCTCACGATCTTTGAATCCCTGGCAGACCATGCGACCGCCACCAGGGATACGGATCTGCTGACCGAGTATGTGCGCCAGTCCTTAAAGCGAGCGATCTCAAACAAGTATTTTGCGGGCGAGAGCACGGTGAGCGTGCTGACACTGGATCCCAAACTGGAACAGGACATCATGGCATCGGTCAAGCAGTCGGAACAGGGAGCGTATATCACACTGGATCCGGAGCGCATCCGCGCCATGCTGGATAATTTAAAGCAGGGCGTGGATAAGATGGAGGAGATCGGTGCCAGTCCGATCGTGCTCACATCGCCCATCGTGCGCATGTATTTCCGGAAACTGACGGAAGATTATTACCGGGATCTGGTAGTGGTATCATATAATGAAGTGGAGTCCGATGTGGAACTGCAGAGCATCGGTATGGTGACAGCATAAAATGATAATCAAGAAATTCCAGGCAAAAAATGAAATGGAAGCCATGGCACTGGCACAGAAGGAATTGGGCAATAATGTCACGATGATCCATTCCAGGACGGTAAAACCCAAAGGGCTGTTTTCTTTTCTGAAAAAACCGCAGGTGGAGGTCACCGTGGCAAAAGAAGAGGAGATGGACCGGCCGGAGGTGCAGGCAAAAACAGCCATCGCGGAGGTCAATAAGGCCAGAAAGAAAGCGGAAGAAGAAAGCGCCAGAAAGCAGGCGGCAGCCGCGGAGGACCAGTATGCCGCTGCAGGAGCGGGGATGAAGAAAACAGACAGCATGGCCGCATACAGCGAGAAGGCCGTGGAGGAAAAACTGGATAATATCCAGAGCCTTTTAGAGCAGAAACTGAACAAGCAGGCAGACCAGGCCAAAGAGCGGGAGCGCAGGGCGGCGGAAGAGGAAAAGGAGCAGGATGCGCAGCGGCAGGAGATGCTGGAATTCTGCAAGCTGCTTTACCACACGCTGTTGGAAAACGAAGTGACGGAAGTCAATGCCAATGAACTGGTGGACGAGATCCGGCAGAATTACGCCAGCGGCATGACCATGGAGCATATGCTTTCCTATGTGTACCAGAAGATCATTCTGAAATTTGGCAAGCCGGCCAGGATACAGCCGGCGGAAAAAGGGGTAAAAGTCGTTTTTTTCATCGGACCGACGGGCGTGGGCAAGACGACCACGCTGGCCAAGATCGCGTCCAGGTTCCGGCTGATGGAAAACAAAAAAGTGGCATTGTTTACGACGGATACTTACAGGATCTCGGCCACGGATCAGTTAAAGACATATGCGAATATCCTGGGCGTGCCGTTCCATGTGCTGTATGAGGCAGGGGAATTAAAAGCGCAGTATGAGCGCTATAAGGATTTTGATTATATCCTGGTGGATACGGCGGGGCATTCACATAAGAATGAGGAACAGAAAAAGACATGCTGGCGTTTCTGCATGCGCTGGATGAGCAGGTGAGCACGGAAAAGCATCTGGTGCTTTCCGCGACAACAAAGTATAAGGATCTGCTGGCGATCTCGGACGCATACCGGGAGATGACGGATTACCGGCTGATCTTTACCAAACTGGATGAGACCAGGGAATGCGGCAATCTGCTGAACCTGCGCCTGCATACGGGAGCGCCGCTCAGTTATGTGACCAACGGGCAGAATGTCCCGGACGATATCGCAGTATTTGATCCGCAGAGCGTGGCGAAGCAGCTGCTGACGGATCAGCCGGAATAGAGCGCGGGAAAATCGGCGGGGCGGTTTTGGGAGAAGATATGGAAACGGTAGGAAAGATGGATCAGGCACAACAGCTCAGAAACATCATAAAGGCAAATGCGATGGCACCGGCACGGCCGCTGGCCAGGGTGATCACGGTCACCTCCGGAAAAGGCGGCGTGGGCAAATCCAATACGGCGATCAACCTGGCGCTGCATTTTAAGAAACTGGGGCAGCGCGTGATCATCCTGGATGCGGATTTTGGACTGGCAAATATCGAGATCATGTTCGGCACGGTGCCCAGGCATAATCTCTGCGATCTGATCTACCAGGGCAAGTCCATCACGGAGATCATCACCTGGGGACCGGGGGAAGTGGGCTTTATCTCGGGCGGTTCCGGGATCGCGGGGCTTTCCAATCTGGGGAAGGAGTATTTGACTTATATCATACAGAACCTTGCGCAGCTGGATGCCATCGCGGATGTGATCATCATCGATACGGGGGCGGGTATTTCGGATGCGGTGCTGGAGTTTTTGGTGGCAAGCGGGGAGATCCTGCTGATCACCACTCCGGAGCCGACGTCCATCACGGATTCCTACTCGCTGTTAAAGGCGCTGAACCGGCATCCGCGGTTTTCCAAAGACAATTCGCAGATCAAAGTGATCGCGAACCGGGTGGAGAACGAACGGGAAGGGGAAGTACTATATAATAAACTGCATGTGGTAGTAGAGCGTTTTCTGGAACTGCCGCTGGAGTATCTGGGCGCGGTGCCGCAGGATAAAAACCTGGCACAGGCCGTGATGCAGCAGACACCGGTCAGCCTGGCAAACCCGAACGCGAAATCGGCGCTGGCCTTTGAGCGGATCACCGCAAGGCTGATGCATCTGGAAAACGAAGGAAAAATAAAGAAGAGAGGGATGGCTGCATTCTTTTCGCACATTGTAGCCAACAGGAAAATGACATGATCGATATCCTTGATGTCGTCAGGCCGGGGGACCGTGTGGACCTGGAAGTCCTGACAAATGATGAAAACGAAAAAAAGTATCACATCACCAAGGTTTATGATGTGACGGATGCGGGGGAAGTCGAAGTCGTGATGCCTATGGAGCAGGCAAAACTGGTAGTGCTTTCCGTAGGCATGCAGTACGATCTGTTTTTCTATGCGGGCCGCGGGATCTACAGCTGCACGGCGGAAGTGATATCCCGGCGCACGGAAGAGAATATCGCGGTCGCGGTCATGGAACCGGTGTCGGAGTTAAGCAGGCGTCAGCGCAGGGAGTATTATCGTTACAGTTGCGCGTTGAGCATGCTGGCGCGCACGCTGCCGGAGTGGGAGGAAAAACTCTATCTGGAGCAGAATAAGCTGGATCTTCTGGCAGAGCCGGAGGAAAAGGGTGTGATCGTGGATATCAGCGGCGGCGGCATCCGTTTTGTATCCCGGCAGGTGTATGAACTGGGACGGCTGGTGCATACCCGCTTTACACTGGATTTTAAAGGCGGGCGGCATACCTACGACGCCGTCGTGCGCATCATCACGGCGGAAGCGCTGGCAAACCAGCCGGCAAACCGGGAATACCGCGGGCAGTTTCTGTTTATGGAGAACGGTGCGCGGGAGGAGATCATCCGCTTTATCTTTGAAGAGGAGCGGAAGGTGCGCAAGCGGCAGACCGGCGTGTAACGGATCCTGTGCATAAATGTTCCGCCCCGGGGGGGCGGCATATATCAATATGCAAAAAAATATTGTACTGTAACAGTGTTTTGTGCTACAATATCACCATATATACTAGGTGAAGTAATCATTTTAATGGGGAGATTGCACTATGGAAGCAAAGAAAATCCTGATAGTTGATGACTCTGCACTCACGAGAAGAGTGCTTTGTGATATAATCAATGCAGACAGCCGATATAAGGTCGAAGCCATGGCGAACAATGGCATCGAAGCCTTGAAGATCCTGGAGGGAAAACAGTTCGACGGCATCATCACGGATATCAACATGCCGCGGATGGGCGGGCTGGAATTTCTAAAGGAACTGAAAAAGGCGGGACGGCCGGAACGGGTGATGGTGCTCTCTACGGAGACCTCGGAAGGCGCCAGGGTGACACTGGATGCGCTGGAACTGGGGGCGGTGGATTTTATACAGAAGCCGCAGAGCGCGATCTACTCCAAAGATCAGGATTTTGTCAAACGGTTCTTTGATATTCTGGAAGCAGTGGTGTTTTCCAATAAAAAAGCGTCCAGCGGCATCCACCGGAATACGGTGATGATCCGCCCGGGCGGCGCGATCGTCAAAGTGGATACGGCGAGGGTGCCAAGAGAGGGCAAAGGCAATAAACTGGTCGCGATCGCATCTTCGACCGGCGGTCCCAAAGCACTGCAGTCGGTGATCCCGAGGCTGCCGAAGAATCTGGATGCGCCGGTGATGATCGTGCAGCACATGCCGGTAGGCTTTACCAAGTCCCTGGCAGACCGCTTAAACGCGATGAGTGAGCTGACCGTTACCGAAGCGGTGGAGGGTGAGTACCTGGAGAAAGGGCACGTGTATCTGTCCAAAGGCGGTGCGCACATGAATTACGAGGAACATCACGGCAGAGGCCGCATCCATTATACGGATGAACCTACCAGAGAGGGCGTAAAGCCTTGTGCCAACTATATGTATGAGTCGCTGGCGAACAGCCCGTTCCACAGCATCGTGTGCGTGGTGCTTACGGGCATGGGGCACGACGGTACGGAAGGCATCCAGAACCTGATGAGATCCAAGCGGACGCACATCATTGCACAGGATGAAAAATCCTGCGTGGTGAACGGAATGCCGGGCAGCATCGTTGCAGCGGGTGTGGTGGATGAGGTGGTGGATCTTGACCAGGTGGCGCAGGCCATAGTGACCAATATCGGTGTCAGATGATGTAAAATATGGTTTTTCGGGGGTATGGAACTGTATACTCGCGCGGACAGATAAACGGGATCCGGGATGCTGTGCCGCACGGTATATGCAGTGGTTCTGAATATCCAAAGCACGGATAGGCGGAACTTCTGGTATAAAATATTAAGCGTGAAGGAGAAGGGACATGGATGTAAGTCAATATTTAGATATTTTCCTTGATGAGAGCAAGGAGCATCTGCAGAATCTGAACACAAGCGTGCTGAATCTGGAGCAGGATCCGGAGAATCCGGATACCATCAGCGAGATCTTCCGTGCAGCGCATACCTTAAAGGGTATGGCAGGCACCATGGGTTACAAGCGCATGCAGACGCTGACACATGATATGGAGAACGTGTTCTCGGAAGTGCGTGAGGGAAAATTAAAAGTAAATGCAGCCATGGTGGATGTGTTGTTCCGCTGTCTGGATGCGATAGAAGAATATGTAACGACCATTCAGGAAACCTCGGATGAAGGTGATAATGATAATGAGCCGATCATCAAGGAACTGAATGCGATCCTGGAAAATAAAGGCGCCGCACCGGCTGCGGAGGAGAGCGCCGGAAAAGAAACGGCGTCTGCGGCATCCGGCGCAGCTGCGGATCAGGGTGCATCGGCGGCAGGCGGCGCGTGGGATTCCATCGAACTGAACGAAGAGGAACAGAAAGCGTTGGAAGACGCTATGATGGCAAATAAGAAGCTGTTCGGACTGACCGTTTACGTACAGGAAAACTGCCTTTTAAAGGCGGCACGTGCGTTCCTGGTATTTAAGGCGATCGAGGAAAGCGGCGAGATCATAGCGACCAGTCCTTCCACGCAGGATATCGAGGATGAAAAGTTTGAACTGGAGTTTTCCCTGATCGTTTCCACGGAAGGCGAACTGGATACGATCCTGGAGGCGGTGAAGTCGGTATCGGAGATCGCGGATGTAAAGGGCGCGCCGTTTACCGGGGAAGCGGCATCGGCAGCAGCAGCGGAAGCACCGCAGGAGAAGGCGGGGGCTGCGGAGACCGAAAAAGCCGCAGCGAAAAAAACGGCAGATACCACCGCGGTAGCGCCTGTAAAGCAGGAGGTGGCAAAGCGGCCTGAAAAGAAAGCAGACAAGAGACAGCAGGAGAAAGCAGTACCTGCCAAGGCAGATAAGAAACCGGCCGGAAAACCGGCGGTGAACCGTACAGTGCGTGTGGATATCGAGAAACTGGATTCCCTGATGAATCTGGTGAGCGAACTGATCATTGCAAAGAACTCTCTGGTGAGTACCGCGACCAGCAATGCGGCCACCACGGGTTCCGGGCTTAACGAGCAGATCGAATATCTGGAGAGTGTGACGACAAACCTGCATGAATCGGTGATGAAGGTACGAATGGTGCCCATCGAAAGCGTTGTCAGCAAGTTCCCGCGCATGATCCGCGATATTTCCAAGCAGCTCAACAAGCCGATGGAACTGCACATGACCGGTGAAGAGACCGAACTGGACCGTACCGTGGTGGATGAGATCGGCGATCCGCTCATGCATATGCTGCGCAACTCTGCAGACCATGGTCTGGAGATGCCGGAAGAGCGTATTGCAAGAGGCAAGCCGGAGACAGGTTCCATCTTCCTGGATGCGTATCAGGATGGCAATAACGTAGTCATTGAAGTACGGGATGACGGTAACGGCATCGATACGGAGGCAGTGCGCAGGAAAGCGATCGAGCGCGGCGTGATGACGGAAGAACAGGCTTATGCGGCAGACGATTCCGAGATCATCAACCTGCTGTTCATGCCCAGTTTCTCTACCGCAAAACAGGTATCGGATCTTTCCGGCCGCGGCGTGGGATTGGATGTGGTGAAGTCCAAGATCGAAGCCCTGTCCGGTGAAGTGGATGTGAAGACCAAACTTGGCGAAGGCACGACCTTTACAATCCGCCTGCCGCTGACGCTGGCGATCATCCAGGCGTTGATGGTCGTAGTGGGCGGAGAAAAATACGCCATTGCCCTCAGCGGTATCCAGACCATTGAAAACGTGAACCCGAAGGATGTCAAGACCGTGGAGTCCAAAGAAGTGATCAATCTGCGCGGTACGGTGATCCCGCTGCTGCGTATGGATTATATCCTGGAAACGGAGTCCAAGCGCAATCCGGGGGATGACATGGTAGTCGTGATTGCAAAGAAGGGCGATAAACTTGCCGGATTGGTGGTAGATGAACTGATCGGCCAGCAGGAGATCGTTATCAAGTCCATGGGCAAATATATCAACAAGTGCAAATTTATCAGCGGTGCAACAATTCTTGGCGATGGTGAGGTGGCACTGATCATCGATTCCAACGCACTCATTTAATGCGCGTACAGCGAAATTTAAAAAGTGAGGAGAACAGGGCAATGGCAAATGAATTGAGTACAAATGTAAATGAGATTGTTCAGTATATCGTGATCCGGATCGGGGATGAGCAGTACGGCATCGACATCAAGTACATTGACAATATCGTGCGCATGCAGCAGATCACGCGCGTGCCGCAGGTGCCAGGTTACTTCAAAGGCGTGATCAACCTGCGCGGTGAGGTGCTTCCGGTATTAAGCCTTCGCGTAAAGATGGGGCTGAACCAGGACGAGATCACGAAAGACACCCGTATCATCATCATCAAGATGGATCAGCACGAACCGATCGGCGTGATGGTGGATTCCGTAAAAGAAGTGGTGAACCTCTCTTCGGCGGAGATCGAGCGGGTTGGTTTTGAAAGCAGGGAAGACCGCGGCGCATACGCAATGGGGATCGGCAAGCATGAGGATGGTCTGATCACCTTGCTGGATATGGATCTGGTGCTGCAGGGATTATAAAAGGGGGGTGAACCGGATGGCCGATTCTAATGATCTGACAATAGAGCAGATGTCTGATCAGTATTTCGATGTTTTGAAGGAGATCGGGAATATTGGTGCCGGAAATGCCACCACGGCGTTATCGACGATGCTGGGCACCAGGGTGGATATGATGGTACCGAAGGTACGTCTGATGGAGTTTAAGGAAGTGGGAACGACATTGGGCGGTGAGGAACAGCTGGTAGCGGGGATCTATCTTGTAGTGGATGGGGACATCCACGGCAGCATCATGTTTGTGCAGCAGAAGGAATCCGCGCGTGCCATGGTGCAGAAACTCATGGGTATGCCGCCGGAAGGGGATGATTTCTCGGAGATGGAATTGTCGGCACTCAAAGAGATCGGCAATGTTATCACAGGAGCGTATCTGAATTCGTTATCGACACTGACCAATTTAACGATCTATCCGTCCGTGCCGGAGATCTGCATCGATATGGCGGGCGCGATCCTGTCCGTGCCGGCGATCGAATTCGGCGCCGTATCGGACAAGATGCTGCTGATCCAGACAGATTTTGCGGATGACGAGGCGATGTCCGGCTATTTTATCCTGGTACCGGATGAGGAATCGGATGCCAGGATACTGCATGCGTTGGGATTTTAATTCAGGGGTTTGAAAGCTGGTTGACTTATGGCAGATGTAATCAAAGTAGGGATCGCAGACTTAAATGTATGTAAACCGCCTGAACTGATCACCACGATCGGTCTGGGCTCTTGCGTAGGCATCGCGATCCGGGACAAACAGAGCAAAGTGGGCGGGCTGGTGCATGTGATGCTTCCCAACAGCAGGGAGGTAAAGTCCAGTGCCAATCCGGCAAAGTTTGCGGATACGGGGATACCGGAACTGGTGCGCAGGCTGGAAAAGATGGGGGCAGTCAGAAGCCGTATGGTGGCAAAGATCGCCGGCGGGGCAACGATGTTTGCTTTCCAGTCCAAATCGGAACTGACCGGCATTGGAGACCGGAATGTGATCGCGACCAAAGCGGCGCTGAAGGCTTTAAACATTCCGATCCTGGCAGAAGACACCGGCGCAAATTACGGGCGTACCGTGACCTTTAACCCGGAGACCGGGGATTATGAGGTAAAGGCTGTCGGGAAACCCTTAAAAGTGATCTGAGGCCGAGAGGAATGGATAAAGAGGAAAAAGAAGAGTATTTACCGCAAAAGCGAAATAACTTAAAAACAAAGCTCCTGCCGTCGTTGTTCATGCTGGCAGGCGGAACCATTGCTTTGGTATTCTGCCTGCTGCAAAAGGTACCGATGACGGAGCTTTTGGTTATTTTGCTGGTCACGCTTTTGGCATTTGCCATCCTTGGAACGATCATAAAAAGCGTAGTGGATCAGTTCAATATGAATATGAACTATATGGATTATTTTGAGGAAAACGGGGACCTGGTGGAGAAAGGGAACAACGACGATTTTATGTAAGAATCGTGATCTGATACAGCAGGGGCTGTAAAGGAATATCATCTGTTTGGGGGAGAACTATGGACGAAGCCGGAAAAAAGAGACTTTGGGATGACTATACCAGACTGGGATCCTCAGATCTGCGGGAGAAACTGATCCTGGAATATGCGCCGTTAGTCAAGATGGTAGCGGGGCGTC
>JAFUUX010000071.1 GCA_017471325.1 Lachnospiraceae bacterium
AGCGCAATAAATAATTGCGCTTACTATAACGCTCCGCGAGGATGCGCACGGATTTTGTAAGGAAATATGCCGCTTTCAGCGGCCAAAATCCGGCGCAGTAAACGACAAAACGAAAATAGTTTTGTCGTTTACTATAAAAAGAAAGTTTAGGAAAAGTGGTATGAAAAAGAAAAAGAAACTATTGACCATCTTTGGTGTTTGTATCGCACTGTTTCTTGTTTTGTGTATCATGATCATTTTACCGATCAGAGATTATCACGATAAAAATACCTGGGCAACATTTTTGATCACCGGTGATGGGATTGCGGAGGGGCAGACACGATATGATTGTACCCCGGATCGTAATGTAATTGATTATGGCAATGGGACGAAAGGTTATGGCAAGGGTGAGACGATCCTTCTTGGCTTTGCGTCTTTTGAGATAGCGAGGGTTGATATCGGAAAAGAGGAGAGCGTTGTCATCACATCTGAACAAGATCTTCTGTATGGAGAACAGACAGTTCACAGGGTGTATTTAAGATCAGGTGATCGCTGTGATCTGAAAGGATCCGGAAAAAGTGCTGTGATC
Organism: Lachnospiraceae bacterium; assembly: GCA_017471325.1. Classification (GTDB taxonomy): domain Bacteria; phylum Bacillota; class Clostridia; order Lachnospirales; family Lachnospiraceae; genus NK4A136. The sequence continues at coordinate 569 of JAFUUX010000071.1, forward strand.
ACGCTTGTTGATGTTGGATATCGTTAAATGTTTCACAATAGAAATACAAGATAATGTTTCACGTGAAACTTTTTAAATCTATATTTAGGGTAAACATAAATCTGTTTCACAAAAGAAGGCGTATAAAATATAGTTTTTTAGGAGAAAAGATATAGATTTACTCATCAGGCAATGCAGATGAAACAGTTCGTGTTGGACTTTCAAAAGAAAAATGCATCCGGAAAGAGGAAACATAACATTCCGGATAAAAAAGGTAGGGGAATCAGGAATATGGCAGTATTTACTTTTTGGCAGTTTTGGACAGTGATCTCTGTTGCATGGATCGGCATAAGGGCATACTTTGATATAAAAGATCATAAAGTGGACTGGCTGCGGGAACTGAAATTACTCACGGTATATATCTGTATCGTAGTGATCATGCGGATCGTTTATTTTCCGTGGCATTTGGAAAACGGAAAGATCGGAACTCTGGTGTTTGATGCAGGCCAGATCCTGCCTTTCCGCCTGAACCTGATTCCGGTAGTCCACCTGTTTGACATCTATGAAGGATGGCAGCGGAATCTGTTTGGCAATATCGCTATGTTTATTCCGGTGGGTCTGGCCTGGCCTTTTTGCTTTAAAAAACTGGATAGTGTCGGAAAAGTAGTATTGGCAGGATTTTGCTATTCATTGATGATCGAACTGTCACAATTATTGTTTTATGACAGAGGCACGGATGTTGATGACCTAATCACAAATACAAGCGGTGTTTTGATCGGGGCATTGATCTATTTTGGCATCAGCAGAATAATTTGTAAAAAATAAACTCCCTTTTCGGAAAAGTGTTCCCAATGTAATCTCAGCTTTTCATAAACGAATATCCTATTTTAATACATAAACCACACTGGGAACTTACTGCATACCTAAAAATCAACACTGAATACCCTTTGAAATTTGTTCAAAATTAGACTTCAGATTTGAGTTTGGGTAATGCCAAGCATAGAAAAAGCCACCAGACCGTTTGGAATGGTGGCTTTACTGTTCATCTGTATTAAGATTTTGTAGTGCATATTGACAGGCTTGTATTACAAAACCACTGAATGTTGTATTTTTACCTTGTATTGCTTGTTCTATTTCTTGAACAAGTGGGAGTGGAAATCTTATTGTTTTGTTTTCAGTTTCTTTTTTATCTGGTTTTATATGAAATGACATTTTATAACACCTCCAATGCATATAGTATTGCTAAACGCATAATATGTATACATTGCGTTTAGCATTGCAACCAGTTGACTATATGAAACGTAAATGCTAATATAAACTATGTATCTTTATATAAACAAATGGATGATGTCCAAATGAAAAATAAGTATATATCTGCATTTGCTATTGCTGTTTCATTCGGTTTGCTTGTTGGGTGTTCTAACAAGACAGATGATGTGATTTCTGACAATGTACAAACACAAGCAGTTGAGTCATCTGAAAGTGTTGTGGAAACGGTTGAAACTGCAAGCCAGAATGAAAGTGCTGAAACTGCTGAAAGCACACCTACAACAGAATCTGTTGAAGTCAGTAAAGAAGATGAAGCACTCAATGAAGTTGTAAGTAATCAGAATGAAGTGGTACAAGAGCAAACAACAGTTGAAGATACCACTGACAAAGAAGTCATAGAAGCCGAACCAACAGAGCAGTCAACACAACCTGCACAGCAGTCCACATCAACATCAAAAGTTGACATGGAACATGTGGCTTGGTGTCTTGATAATGATCCGAGTCAGCTTACAGAAGCAGAAGTACAACGGTTAAATCATCTATTTCCCGGTATGTACCCGGAAGACCCAAGACAGTTGACCGTTGAAGAATGTAGAGCTTATAATGATACATACTTCAATAATATGTACTCCGAGTCCGATGCTACAGATACAACACCAGAAGACACTGAACTCACACAGGAAGAAATAGATGCAAAGTTTGCAGCAAACGGGTGGAGCCTTGGTACTAACGTTAATGCAGACGTTGATACAAGTGCACTTGACGGCTGGGAAATTGATTGGGACTAACCTACAGATTAGAATATAATATAATCACTCTCAAAACATAATACCCAAGTCCCTTAATAGGGGCTTGGGTATAATTAATACAAGCATAAACAAATAGAATGTGACAATACAGAATCAATGCAACATGAATCCAAAAAGGGTTAAAAAAATGTAAGATGTGGACATTCGCATGAAAGTCCACATCTTTTTATTTTTTTATACCGGTGGATTTCTTTACTTGCGATAATATTATAAGGGAGATTTATATGGATTTACATATGTTGTTAGATCGGGTATCTAAGATCCTAACGCCAAATACAGATTATTTTTATACGTATGCCTTACATACTTTTGATAATAATGGCGGTTTTCTGCAAACCAGGTATTGCTGGTGGGAGAAATGTTTGGAAAATAATAGATCAAGATCTGTTTCACATTTAAAGTACAAGATAGTGTTTCACGTGAAACAATAAAGACAAGATTTAGGGTTGACATAGTTTTGTTTCACAAATGCAATGTTCTTATACGGGAACGTCAGGCTTCGGATTGACTATTATATTTTAATTGGGTATATTAGATGTAAAGGAGAAAGGTTTGTAGAACATGACAGGATCGTATAACCTCTCGAAAGAGAGGTTATACTTTTATCAACAGGATAGCGGAGGTGAAGACAATGACAGAAAAAGAAAAAATGATCAATCAGAAACTCTACGATGCAAATTATAACAGTGAACTGGAAGAGGAAAGGCTGAAATGCAAACGCTTATGCCAACTGTATAACCAACTGCCGATTGATGATCTGGAGCGAAGGCATGCACAGATCAAAAAGATCCTGGGAAAGACAGGGGAAAATGTACACATCGAGCCGGACTTCTGGTGCGATTACGGATACCTGATCGAAGTGGGAGAAAACTTTTACGCAAACCACGGTCTGGTGATCCTGGACGCAGGGAAAGTCACTTTTGGAGATAATGTCTTTATCGCGCCGTCCTGTGGTTTTCATACATCAGGGCACCCAATCGATTTTGAAAGAAGAAACCGCGGCCTGGAGTATGCCTATTCGATCAAAGTGGGCAGTAATGTATGGATCGGTGCCGGTGTACAGGTGATGCCCGGAGTCACCATTGGCAGCAATGTGGTGATCGGCGGCGGAAGCGTTGTGGTAAAAGATATTCCGGATAATTCCGTTGCAGTGGGCAATCCCTGCAGGGTGATCCGCGCGATCACGGAAGAAGACCGGCAACGGAACTGGAACCGTTCACCGCATACTGCGCAAGACTATAGTAAGCGCAATTATTTATTGCGCTTACTATAACCGGCGGCTCGCAGGCGGGCAGGGTGTGACTACGCTCTCCCTGCCAGCTCACAGTAAACGCAAGAGGGGAAGCGCGTTCTCTCTTTCAAATACTGCTGCGATATAGTATAATGACGAAAAGCGGCAGCGGAGGAAAGGAGCATATAAGGAATGGAAACCTATACAGCAGTACCGATGTCGGAAACCATATATCATCTGGCAGAATCCCCGTTCCGGGATGAGCGGACAAAGATCCTGTCTTTTGTGGATATCACGGAGGGGAAGTTTTACCGTTATCTGCCGGACGGGGAACTGAAGTGTTTTGATGTGCAGCGTCCGCTGGGGGCAGCGGTGCCGGCAGAGACACCGGGAGCGTATGTTTTTGCGGCATCAGACGGTCTGTACTATTTCCATGATGAACAGATGGAACTGCTGCAGGATCTGAAAGCGCACTACCGGTCCCGGCAGAGGTCAAACGACGCGAAAGCAGATCCGGCGGGCAGGCTGTATTTTGGATCTTCCTCCATGGATAAACAATACGGAGATCATGGAGATCTTTATTGCCTGGATTTTTCTGCTGCGGGGAACGCATTAAAGATCGTGCAGCCGGATACAAAGATCGCCAACGGTATGGAATGGAGCAGCGACCATAAGAGATTTTATTTTTCGGATTCTCTGGAATATGCTGTCTTTGTTTATGATTACGATATTGCCACCGGCAGCCTGTCAGACCGGCGGGTACTCTTTACGGTAGCGGATGGCGTGCCGGATGGCATTTGCATTGACGCGGATGATGATCTCTGGGTAGCGGTCTGGGGCGGAAGGCGCATTGAAAAAAGAGACGGCCGGAGCGGGGAATTAAAAGCCATGGTCACGGTGCCGGCAGAGCATGTGAGTTCCTGCTGCTTCATGGGGGACGGCAGGCTGTTCATCACCAGCGCCGGAGACGGACTTGCGGGACAGCATGACGGCAAACTGTTTACCTGTAAAACAGATGCGCCGGCAGGGAAAACGCATTACTGCAAGGTGGCGCAGGGAAGATCATGAAGCAAATCAAAGAGTATATGCAGAACTTAAGAATCCTGAAAAACGAGTAGAGAATAATTTTTAGTAACTATTCAGATGGTGCTGCGATGGCTCCCGGAGCGTAGCGTAGGATGCCCGAGTTTTGCGGCATTTCCGCCATCGAGCGAAGCGAGATTATGCATGGCGGAAATGCGTAACTGTCAGAACCCTCTGGGTTCTGCACAGTTACAATTTAAAAAAAACAGGCAGCATATAAGAAAAATGGCTATGGTGTAACAAATGCTTCATTATAATATAATATTATTAAAGTTCTTTAATAATTTATGTTGCATTCGCTCCTTATCTATGGTATTATATACGTAGATAAGGAGGTTTGTATAATGACTGCAAAAGAAGTAATGCGTGTTCTTCAGATTACAAGACCAACACTGACTAAGTATGTAAAAGCCGGAAAAGTTAAAGTAACAGTAAAAGGCAATGGACGTTATGAATATGATACAGATAGTGTATATAAGATGCTAAATAAAGACATCGAACGTAAAACATACTTATATGCCAGGGTGTCTACTAATAAACAAAAGAAAGACTTGGAAAATCAGGTTTTAATACTTAAAAACTTTTGTTTTCAAAATGGTTATGTGATAAATGGTATTTTCCAAGATATTGCAAGTGGAATTAGTTTTAATAAAAGAGACCAATTCTTTGAAATGCTTGATGATATACTCGCGGGAAAAGTAAATAAAGTGATCATTACATATAAGGATAGATTATCAAGAGTTGGTTTCGAACTATTCTCTTATTTATTCAAAAAATATGGATGTGAAATTATTGTAATCAGTGAAGTAGGATCAGAAAAATTAGACAGCCAAGAGATATTTGAAGAAATCATAAGTTTACTCCACTGCTATTCAATGAAGTTGTACAGTAACCGTAAAGCTAAAAAGATTAAGGAGATTTTGCAAGAAGATGATAGTTCAGAGAGTTGAAAAACATCTAATAAAACAGAATAATGACTATTATCCTATGCTTTGTGATTTTGCGCATAAAGCAAAGAATCTCTATAACCATGCAAATTATCTTGTAAGAAATGAGTTTGTTAAGAATGATAGATGGATCCGTTATGCAGAAATGGATAAAGTATTAAGAGAAGATACTGAATTTGATGATTACAAGCAAATGCCTACTGCTCAGTCTGCACAACAGATTCTTCGATTGCTTGAAAAGAATTGGAAGTCATTCTTTGCTGCTATAAAAGACTGGTCAAAGAATAAGGATAAATATTTAGGCAGGCCTAAGCTTCCTAAGTATAAATCCAAAGATGGGAAGTCTATATTGATACTTACAAATCAAGAAGCTCGATTAAAAGACGGAATTATATTTTTTCCAAAATCTTACACGGGTTTTATTATTAAGCCTCATTTTGTAAGTATAGATAACTTTGTATCTTTTCAACAAGTAAGGTTTATTCCTGGTTATAGAGACTTTACTATAGAACTTGTGTATAATATTGAGATTCCAGATGCCCCTTTAGAAGATAATGGGAGATATTTTAGCGTTGACATTGGTTTAGATAACTTAGCAACTGTTGTTAATAACGTAGGGTTAACTCC
>JAFUUX010000001.1 GCA_017471325.1 Lachnospiraceae bacterium
AAATAAACAATATCCGCCCGGGGAAGCCCGCAGGATCATCGGGAAACTTGATCCTCTGTGCTGCCCGGGGATACGTTTGTTGAAAAAGTTGTTGAAAAGTTGTTGATAAAGTCTCTTGCCACGCCGTGGTTTTTCTGATAACATACGTGACAAGTCAAGGCAGTATATCTGCAGAGGTCTGTTGAATCCTAATCGGATAGTCGACCAACAGAATCCCATTTGATTAAAGAAAGCACCTTTACAATTCAATTTGTGTAAGTCAGAGTAAACAGGAAGTAACTGCGGGACTATGCATAGGGAGAGCCTTATCATTCCGGGCAGTTACATCTACAGTATCTGGAGGAGGATGCGGATGTATGCAGTAATGATTTCGTGTCTGCTCGTCACAGCGGTTACGGCAGACCTGATGACGGACAGAATACCGAATGCCCTGACGGTAACAGGCATGGCGGCGGGCTTTTTATATGCTTTTGCAAGGGCGGGTCCGCCGGCGCTGTTGCCTGTATTAGGGGATGTTTTTGTCATGTTTCTTGTGACTTTTCTGCTTTTTGCGCTGCGCGCCCTGCGCGGCGGCGACGGAAAGCTCTTGTGTGCATTGAGCGCACTTCTGGGAATTCACGACTGTTTTCGGATTCTTTTTTATTCCATGTTGTTTGCCTTGCTGATTGGCGGCGGTAAGTGTATTTTGCAGATCAGGAAGGAAAAGAAGATCACATGGCCGCCAAAGCGGCTTACAAAGATCCATTACAGTGTGCCCATTCTGCTGGCAACAGCAGTGTGTTTCATCAATCTTGAAATCTGATCATCTGAAAAAAGGAGGCGGGATATTTTGAAAAAAGAACCAATGGCAATCTGCGATCAGGATGAAAAATATGCCTATCGCTTACAGGAGATGCTGGCGCAGAGGGAATCATTTCCTTTTGAAGTCAGTGTGTATACGGATATCAACAGGGAAGGGATGCAGAGCGGCGAACTGTCAAGGAAATACCGGCTGATCCTGGCGGGGGAACCGTTCTATGAACTGCTGCAGCAGGATCAGCGCGAGGATGCGCTGCTGCTTTTGCTGAAAGACAGGGAGGAGGGTCAAAAGGCCGATGCGATATGGAAATACCAGTCCGGAGACCGTATCCGTCAACAGATCATGGAGTATTTTTCGGAACAGAAAAATGCAGGCACTTCTTTTGTGCCCGGCAGGAAACAGACGGCTTTGATCGGTGTTTTCTCGCCGGTCTGCAGGGAGATACAGACATCGTTTTCGTTTCTGATGGGGCAGTTTCTGGCGAAAAAGGCTTCTGTCCTGTATCTGAATTTTGAACCGTTTTCGGGGCTGTCCAAACTGCTGGATACGGCTGAAGGCAGGGATCTGACAGACCTGGTGTATTATCTCGAGGGCGGACGGGAGCGGCTGGTCTATAAACTGGAGAGCATGGTGCGCAATGTCAACGGGCTGGATTATATTTCCTCTGCGTTTTCCTTTGTGGATCTGGGGCAGGTGAAGGAGGAAAGCTGGCTTTTGCTGATACGGACGCTGCGTGAGATGGGGAACTATGATTATATCCTGCTGGATCTCTCGGAGATGGTACAGGGCGTATTGAATGTGCTGCGGGAGTGTGAACGCGTATATACCATCAGTGACCGTGAGGGCATGGCGCTTACGCGGATGGAGCAGTACGAGGAACTTTTGCAGCATCTGGAATATGAGGATATCCTGCGCCATACAAAGAAGTGTGACCTGCCGAAATTCCGGAAGCTGCCGTCCAATATGGAGGAATTGCCATACGGGGATCTGGCGGGGTATGTGCGTGGATTGCTGCAGGAGGAGTTTGCATGAAAGACAGAAGTGAAGTGCGTGAAAAATTAAAAGAACTGATCATGGAGCAGATCACCCTTTCGAGGGAGATGACGGATGAGGAAGTGCGGGAACTGGTGGACAATGCCATTTTGCAGCACGGGCGGGAACTGGGACTGACGCTGAAGGAAAAGCAGGAACTTTCCCGTGAACTGTTTTACGCGATCCGCCGGCTGGATATCCTGCAGGAACTGACGGACGATCCGAAGGTGACGGAGATCATGATCAACGGAATAGATCATATCTTTATTGAGAGGGACGGCAGGCTGTACCGGTGGGAAAAACAGTTTGCTTCCAGGGAAAAACTGGAGGACGTGATCCAGCAGATCGTTGCGAAATGCAACCGGACGGTCAATGAAGCATCCCCGATTGTGGATGCCCGTCTGGAAAACGGTTCCCGTGTAAATATCGTGCTGGCGCCGGTGGCGCTCAACGGCCCGATCGTGACGATACGCCGTTTTCCGGAGAAACCGATACAGATGGAGGATCTGAAACGTTTTGGCGCGGTCACGCAGGAGGTGATCGATTTCCTGCAGCAACTGGTGATAGCGGGCTACAATATCTTTATCAGCGGAGGCACCGGCAGCGGAAAGACGACATTTTTGAATGCGCTTTCCAATTTCATCCCAAAGGATGAAAGGATCATCACGATCGAGGATTCGGCGGAACTGCAGATCCTGGGCGTGCCCAATCTGGTGCGGCTGGAAACGCGCAACGCAAATGTGGAGGGCTGCAGGGAGATCACGATGCGTGATCTGATCAAGTCGAGCCTGCGGATGCGCCCGGACAGGATTGTGGTGGGCGAGGTGCGCGGGAGTGAGGCGCTGGATATGATACAGGCTATGAATACGGGACACGACGGCTCTCTTTCTACCGGCCACGCGAACAGTGCGGCAGATATGCTGAGCCGCCTGGAGACGATGATCCTGATGGGCATGGATCTGCCTTTGTCGGCGATCCGGGGACAGCTGGCCAGCGGGATCGACGTGATCGTACATCTGGGCAGGCTGCGGGATAAGAGCAGAAAGGTGTTGCAGGTAGTGGAGATCCTGGACTATGTGGACGGCGTGATCGAAACTTCCGTGCTGTATGAATTCAGAGAGGAGGGTGAGGATGCGCATGGCAGGATTGTCGGGACGCTTGCAAAGTGTGATCCGCTTCAGCGGACCGAAAAACTCAGAGCCGCCGGATTATGATGCTTACCGGCTTTCCGCCGCGGAGGCTGTATATTGTCTGCTGCAGGGTGTTGGGATACTGATTTTGTTTTCCTATATATTTTATCGCTCGGCGCTGGTATTTTTTCTGATGCTGCCCGCACTTCTGCCGTTTCTGATGTATCGCCGCAGATCCTATGTGAAAAAGAGAAAAGAAGAACTCACGCTTCAGTTTAAGGAAATGATGCATGCCGTGATCGCCGGCCTGCAGGCAGGCTATTCCATTGAAAATGCCTTTCTGCACGCATATGAGGATATGCGCCTTTTATATGGCGCGGATTCCATGATCGCGGAGGAACTGCTGCACATCAACAGAAAACTGCGCAACAACCGCAATCTGGAGGATGTATTGGAAGATCTGGCAGAGCGGGCGCATATCCAGGATATCCGGGACTTTGCGGAAGTATTTCATATCGCGAAACGCAGCGGTGGTGATCTGCCCGGTATCCTGAAGAATACAGCGGACCTGATCAGTGACAAGATCGAGGTGCGCAGGGAGATCATGATACAGGTGAGTGCCAAAAAGATGGAACAGACGATCATGGATTTTGTACCCTTTGGGATCATTCTGTATATTGACGCCACAACACCCGGATTTTTTGACAGTCTGTACCATAACCCCGTGGGTGTGGCGCTGATGAGTGCCCTGATGGTGGTGTATCTGGCGGCGTATCTGCTGTCGGAGAAGATACTGGATATCGAATTTTAGGAGGCGTGCGTATGAAATGGATCGCGGTGATCATATTACTGCTGCTGGCGGTGCTCTGGTTTCTGGCCAGAAAGGAAGCGGTGCCGGCAGCCTGTGAAGCATCTGCCGTAACAAAACCGTTTTTTCAGATGGCGGTATATCTGGAGCGGAAACTGCTGCAGGGGGCAGAGGAGAAAAAGGCGCTGCGGCGCCTGCGGGAGCTCATCTTTCATAAAAATGAGGAAAACCTGCGCCTGCTGGATCCGGCAGGAGACGTAAAGAAGCAGTTGTATCTGCAGTTTATACAGAAAGCGGGACTATGTTTTTTGCTGCTGGCAGCAGGCATGATCTTTGGCCTGCTGATCGATTACAGCGAAAGCCGGGATGGCCTGCTGCAGGAGGGCGGCATACTGATGCGCAAGCCATACGGGAAAGGGCATTATGCAGTGGAACTGACGGCAGTAACAAACGGAGATGCGGAAGAAATCATAGAAGTGGACGTGCAGCAGCGCGCGTATGCGGAGGCGGAATTAAAGGAAATGCTTCCGGCGTTCCGCGCGGCACTGGAGCAGACGGTGCTTGGGAAAAACGAAAGTGCCGATCATGTGGCGCAGGATCTGGTACTGCCGGAGGAATTGGCGGAGTATCCGTTTTCGGTGGAGTGGACATATGATGACCATACGCTGATCGGCAGGGATGGAGCGCTGAAGGAGGAGATACCGGCAGAGGGCGCGCTTTTAAATCTGCAGGCAAAGATCCGTTACGGGACATATGAGGAGATACACCGCTTTTCCCTTATGCTTTATCCCAAAGCGCAGGCCGCGGAGGAGGGTGTGCGTGAAAAAATACAGGCGGCGCTGCTTCAGGCCGATGAGGACAGCCGTACCGCGGAAGCGTTTGTGCTGCCCGCAGAGGCGGACGGGATAGCGATTGTCTGGCAGGAGCGGAAAAAGAGCAGCCTGGCGGTGCTGGTGGTGCTGGTGCTGGCGGCTGCCGCAGCAGTGTACTGGGGAAAGGATAATGATCTGGAGAAACGTGTCAGGGAAAGGGATCGGCAGATGAACGATGATTATCCGGAGATGGTGAGCAAACTCTCGTTGTATGTGGGCGCTGGTATGACGGTGCGGCTGGCCTGGAAAAAACTGGCCATGGAATATCTGAAAAAACAGGGAAAGGAGCAGGAGGATGCAGAAAAGAAAAGGAAAAAGAACAAAGGAAAGAGCAAACGATCTGTATACGAGGAAATGGTACTCACGATGCGCGAAATGGAAAGCGGTGTCAGCGAATTACAGGCCTACCAGCATTTTGCGAAACGCTGTCGGCTGCAGAAGTATGTAAAACTGGTTTCCCTGCTGGAGCAGAATGTAAAACTGGGGGCAAGGGGCTTTCTGGATGCGCTGCGCAAGGAAAGCAGGGATGCTTTGGAAGAGCGGCGCAGCCGTGCCAGGACATTGGGAGAGGAGGCGGGAACGAAACTGCTCCTGCCGATGATCCTGATGCTGGCGATCGTTATGGTCGTGATCATCGTACCGGCGTTTATGTCCATCTGATCTTTGATACGCATAAAACGACCGGAGATGAAGGCGATAGAGCAAACTGTGGAAAGGAGGGAAAAGGCATGCAGGAACTGAAAGCATATCTGCAGGATGACGAAGGCATGGGTACGGTAGAGATCATACTCATTATCGTGGTGCTGGTCGGTCTGGTATTGATCTTTAAAAAACAGATCACTACGATCATCAATGATCTGTTTGACAGTATCGTCACGAAATCCGCAGAAGTAGCGAAATGATCATGTAGTAAAAAGGAAACGGGGGCGCGCAGGGCGTTGGGGCAGCCTTGCGCGGCCTCTGTCAAAAAAAGGTTCTGCAGCAATGCAGAGACGGAGGAAGCATGACAGAAAAGAAGGAAAAAACACATGGCGGAACACCGCCGGAGGGAGCCGTCAGCCTGTATCTGGCGCTGATGATGGCGGTGATGATACCGCTTTTGCTGACGATGGTGGAGGGTGCCAGGATCAGTGCGATCAAACTGCGCCTGGAATGCGCGGCAGACCTGTCCATGGATGCGGTGATGGCGGAATACAATCGGGAACTGCTGCGGCAGTATGACCTGCTTTTGATCGATACCGCTTATGATCAGGGGCAGGGATCTTTAGACCACCTGATATCCCGTCTGGAGGACTATCTTTCTTATAACCTGCAGCCGGGAAAGGGGCAGTATCTTTTTGCGGACCGTGATCTGCTGGGGCTACGGCTGGATTCTGCCGAACTGACAAAGGTTTCGAGGGCAACGGATGAAGGCGGGAAGGTATTCCGCTATCTGGCCATTTCATCCATGCTGGAAAAGTACGGCCTGGCTTACGTGGCGGATGCGGAGGATATGATCAATACTTCGGTATCCGGCGGGCTGTATGACAGTGATATCCAGGCAGAGTGTGATGACGCGCAGGGGGCGGTGGATGCCATAGAGGTGCCTGAGCCGGAACCGGAATATGATGAGGAGGGCAACGAGATCGAATCGGACTGGGATCCGCCGGAAAAGGATGATCCGGCAGGAAATGTGCATGGTGTCCGCAGCCGGGGGATCTTATCGCTGGTTTGCAAAAAAGCCGTTTCCGCGGCAGGCTTTGATGCCGGAGCAGGTGTGGATCAAAGAAGCCTGGTGAAAGGGGACGGTTATCCGGAGGATTGGGACGAGCGTAATTCCTTTGCGGAACAGCTGTTGTTTAATGAATACATCCTGGAGAAGTGCGGCTGCTATACGGAACCAAAGGAAAACAGCCATCTGCAGTATGAGATCGAATATGTGACGATGGGGAAGGATAATGATACGGACAATCTGAAGGCCGTGGCCAACCGTCTGCTGCTGTTCCGCGGCGGCGCAAATACCGTACATTATTTCAGGGACGGCATGTTGCAGTCGGAGGCAAGGGGGATGGCGGCAGCGCTTTCGTTTGTCTGTTTTATGCCGGAATGCGAGGGGATATTTGAGGCGCTGATCGCAGCCGCATGGATCTTTGCGGAAAGCCTGGCGGATGTACGTTCCCTGATGGATGGCGGACGCATCCCGCTGATCAAGGAGCATGAGGACTGGAATCTGAGTTTGAGCCACGCCTTATCCATCGGGGGCAGCGCGGAGGATGATGGCGGGATAGGACAAAAGGGGCTGAATTATAAAGAGCACCTGCGCCTGCTTTTGTACCTGACACCGGAGCAGGAGCGGCTGAACCGCTGCATGAATGTGGTGGAACTGGATGTGCGCAAAATCCCGGGTTATGAAAACTTCCGGCTGGACGACTGCGTAGCCGGCGCGACCATGCAGCTGATCTTTAAGAGCAGTTACGGGTACACATTTCTGATGGAGAGGAGGTTCCGCTATGTATAAAAAAAGCGCTGCGGGCAGCCTGACGCTGGAGGCGGCAGTAGCATTGCCGTTTTACCTGTTCTTTTTTATGGCGCTGCTTTCCGTGATGGAGATGCTGCACTTCTCGATGAGCCTGGATCATCAGTTAAGCCGGATCGGCAAGCAGGTGGCAGTGTATGCGTCCGCGGACGCGCTGCTGGAAAAACCGCAGGCGCCGGAGGCGGAAGCGGAACAGTCATCGCAGGCGGCGGCAAACGGAGGAAGTGCGGCAGGGGAAAAGATCGAGGGGATTGCGGCAACGGTACTGGCGGATCTGTATACAGACAGGATGCTGGATGAGCGCCTGCCGGAAGTATACCGCAGGCAGATGGGGCTTTTGGGGGATTTATCCTTATGGCGGTCCAATCTGCTTTGGCAGGATGATCTGGTGGATCTGGTGGCAGTATATGAACTGCAGCCAGGGTGCAATGTATTTGGCATACCGCGGCAGCTGCTGGTGAACAGGGCCAGAACGCACGCGTGGACAGGTTACAGTATAAACGGCAGCGGCGCATCGGAGGAACAGGAGCGCATCGTTTATGTCACGGAAAACGGTACGGTATACCATTTAAGCCGCAGCTGTACGCATCTGGATCTGTCGATCACGCCGGTATCCGCGGAGGAGGCGGCGGCAAAGCGGAATGCGTCCGGGGCGGTTTACCGGCCTTGCGAGATCTGCGGAAGCCGCAGAGCCGGGGCGGCGACATACTATATCACCAGCGAGGGGGACCGCTATCACACATCACTGGACTGCAGCGGACTGAAACGCACGATCTATGAGGTGCCGGTCTCGCAGGTCGGGAATAAGCGGGCCTGCTCGCGCTGCGGAGGCACCCTTTAAAGTATTGGCCGCGCGGGTTTGGCGCGGGTGATCCGTATAAGGGAACATGGGAAAGGAAGGAAAAATGGATATCGGAAAAGCGGTTTGGACAGGGATGATACTGCTTACGGGGAGCATCATGGATCTGAGAAAACAGAAACTGCCGTATGTATTTCTGCTGGCCTGCGCGCTGGGCAGCATCGTATTGGCGGCGGTAAAGTATCAGGGGGAGTGGCTGCAGACGGCAGGCGGTGTGCTGCTGGGCGGCAGCATCCTGCTGTTTGGAAAATGGAGTGGCTGCATCGGCATGGCGGATGGGATTTTTATCACCATGCTGGGGATCCTGTATGGTGCAGCAGGCAGCGGGGAGCAGGTGTTGTACGCGGTCTTTCTGACGGCGCTGGCAGCAGTATGGCTGATCACGGTCAGAGGGGCGGAGGCAAAGACCAGGGTGCCGTTTTTGCCGTTTCTGACAGCCGGTTTTGTGATCTATATGCTGCGCTTTATCGTCTGCGGATAGGAAGGAGGAGGCAGGATGGGAAATAAAGGAATGGCTACGCTGGAGGCCTGTGTGATCATTCCGCTGACACTGGCGGTGACTTTTTTGCTGCTATGGACGGGGATACTGCTTTATGACAGGGCGGCGGTCAGCGGGGCAGTTTCGGTGGCGGTGATCCAGGGCAGCCGCATGGCAGAGGAAAGCAATGAAGAGATCATGGATCATGTGCGGACAAAAACAGCGGAACTCCTGGAAGGGAAACTGGTCATGATGGAGATGCCGCAGATGGAGGTAAAAGTCAGTTATGCAGAGATCAGTGCATCCCTGCACGGAGAGATCAACGCACCGGTATTGGCCGGCTTTTCGGGCCTTTGGCGTGTGGAGGCGGAGCGGAGGGCGGATCGTATGCGCATCCCGCAGATCGTAAGGACCATACAGCGGATCGACAGAACGATCGAAAAGGCCGGAAACGGAAAAGACGCGCCAAAAGACGGCGGGGATACCGGCACGGAGGAATAAAACGGAAGAACAGAAAAACAGATCCGTTTACAGTCACTGAAAGGAAAGGGGTAAAGATGAAGAACCGAATGGAAGCAATGCAGATCAGTTATCGCAAAAGCATGGATCATTATTATCTGGTGATCACGCAGGAAGAGGAGGGGCAGGAAGACTATCAGATGCGCATGGTATTGGAAAATAAGATACCGGGCCTGCTGCCGGTGGAGGTAAAACTGCGGGAGGGAAGGAAAGAACTGTATTATGAGATCAGTTCCATGCAGCCGCTGGCCAGGATCTATGACAGGAAAGAACTGTCAGGAGAGGAGATCCGTCATATCGTAGGCGCAGTGCTGGATGTGCTCGCCGGCATGCAGGATTACCTTTTGGACGAAGAGCATGTTCTGCTGGATCCCGGGTATATTTTTACGGATCCAGAAACAAAGGAACTGCGCCTGCTGTTCCTGCCGGCCGCAGCGGAGGAGGAAAATGTCATGCTTGCCCTGGCGGAATTTTTTATGGAGCATGCGGATCATAGGGATGCCGCCGCGGCGCTGGGAGCATACCAGTTTTACCAGGCGGTGCGAAAGGGAAATTACGTGATGGCGGAGTTGCGCGGTGCCGTGGAGCGGAAGGAGAACGGGGAGGACACGAAACGGCTGCCGCGGGCAGAAGCCATGGAGGAGGTCGGACAGGAGCCGGATACCGTTAGCGGCCGTTCTTTGGCCGGCTACGGGATCGGCAACCGGCCGGAGCAGGCCAGATATAAATCGGTGTTTGCCGGGGAGGAGGCAGCGCTTGCGGTGCAAGAGCCGAAATATGCTTCTAACGGCAGTTTGAGAGGTGAGGAAGATTTTTCAAAAGGATGGGAAGAAGAGGAGACGGCTTTTGAAACGGGGACGGCGCCGCAGGAGGAGAAGAAAGAGTCGGGATATGCGGCTTATGTGCTGGCTGCGGTAATGATCCTGGCAGGGGCCGTGATGTGCAGCGGCACTTTGCCGGGGATATACCTGGACGGCGCAGGGAAACTCGTGGCTGCTGCGGTCATGCTGGCGGGGATCGCCTTATTGGGGCTGCAGATCATCAGGAAAAAGAAAGCGGAAAAAGAGAAAACGGCAGCGCCGGATGCCGTTAGCGACCGTTCTTCAGGTCGGTTACGGGATCGGCACCGTACACAGTCAGATATTAAAAAAGTGCATTTAGAGGAGAAAATGACAGAGAGGACGCAAAAAGCGAAAGAAAAAGAGGAGGACGCGTGGGAATGGCAGCCGCAAAACGTACAGAGGAAGGGGATGCCTGCCGCAGGGAAGCCCGGAAGCATAAAAATGCCTGGGAAGAAGGGGGAAACATGGGATTTTGATGCGGTATTTGCGGATCTGGAGGAGCCGGATACCGTTGGCGGCCGCATTTCGGATGGGCACCGGGCTCAGGCAGATATAAAAAAAGCGCGTATCACAGAGGAGAAAGCGCCGGTGCAGACCAAAGAGAGCGGAACAGAAGAAGAGTATGGCAAGACCGTATTTATCGGAGAGACGGATGCAGCGGTGGAAAATATCCTGGTGGAGAAGGGAAAGAAAAAGGAGTACCGGATGGATCACTTTCCCTATACCATAGGCAAACGGAGGGAATGCGTGGATCTGGCGTTATCGGACAGTTCTGTCAGCCGTATCCATGCGCGGATACTGATGCAGAACGGAAAGGCCTATCTGCAGGATTGCCATTCCACCAACGGTACATATTTAAACGGCGTACAGCTGGAGGCTGAGGAAAAAGTGATGCTTGAGAAGGAGGATGAGATAGAGATCGGGAAAGTAAAATTATGCTATCTGTAGAACGCTGCCGGGGATTTTCGCGCAAAAAAAGTTCCAGATAAAAGCAAAGAAATGTTGCGGGAAAGATATACAAACAGTGCCCGATTTGGTATACTTATACTGATCAGACTTATTAATTGCTGATAGAAGTTATACTTGCAGGATCGGCGGACAGACCGGCTGCTGTTCAAAATCAGGCATCAATACGACTGTTTACGGAATATATACAGATATCAAAAGGGGCTGATAATATGATCTTTGTGGCAACGGAGAAATTAAAAAAAGGCATGCGTCTGGCAAAACCGATCTATAACAAGCAGGGCGTCATGCTGTATGAGCGTAATTCCAAGCTGACTACACAAGGGATCCAGAGTGTCAGGAATTTCGGGCTGATCGGATTGTATATCCTGGAGCCGGCAGAACCGCTGCCGCCCTTTACGGAAGCGGACAGGGAATTTGAGCGTTTCCAGACCATGTCCGTCTTTACGCTGCAGGAGATCATGCAGGATATCGCAAACGGCAACCGCCCGCGGAAACTGGAGCAGCTGGCGGCAGAAGTGGTGCGCCGTTTCGGCAACAATGTGGACAAGATCGGGTTTACGCAAAACCTGCGCAGCCCGGAGGATAATGTATACAAGCATTCCCTGAATGTTGCGATCCTTTCGGCGGCGATCTACGGGAAACTGACGCACAATGCGGAACGC
This sequence comes from Lachnospiraceae bacterium, assembly GCA_017471325.1. GTDB lineage: Bacteria > Bacillota > Clostridia > Lachnospirales > Lachnospiraceae > NK4A136. The sequence goes on from JAFUUX010000001.1 coordinate 11,486, forward strand.
CAGCGATATGTGGTGATCTCGGCTTTGCTGCATGATATCGGCTCGCTTTCTGTTCCGGCGGCGATTGCGCATAAAAAGACGAAAGAGTTGACAGATGAGGATCTGGAGGTGATCGAGCGCTGCAAAGAGGAAGGCTACCGTATGCTGCGTGAGAATTGTGATCTGGATTCCGAAGTGATGAAAAATATCTCTTATATGCTGCGGGATCTGAAAGAACTGCGTATGACAGGCTCTCTGCAGAATATCAAGGCGCCGGATGCGCAGGTGGAGACTTTGAAGGTGGCCTATCTGTTTGATACCATGACAGCCATGAAATACGGTGAGGAGCCGCAGTCGGATGTGGCGGCATATAAGTTTTTGCATCATCCGCGCAACCGGATGAACCAGCAGGTAGTGCGTGCCATGACGCAGGCGGTACGGCTGGTGCCGGTAGGCTGTACGGTGCAGTTTACAAACGGGACGAAGGGCATCGTCCTGACGGAGAATGAGGGAGATATTTTAAGGCCGTTCGTGCTTTCCTTCCAGGATAACAAAATTTACAATCTGGGAGATGGTAAGATCTTTGAAAGGATGCAGATCAAGGATCTGCTCAAAACGATGGACAACCGTTATGTGATGACGGATATGTATGAGAAATATCTGGAGGCCCTGCGGGACGGCAGGGAGCCGGTGGTGCGCAGGAACTGAACTGCCGGGATGGGATGCCGCGGTGAGAGATCAGAAACGGCAGTTAATAGAGGAGTATATTCCATGAATCGTATGAGTCTGTGCGGGGCGGGCTGGAAGATGACCGACTGCAGCAGCGGTGAGAGTTATGCTGCGGTGGCACCTTGTTCCGTCCTGTCCGTTTTATTGGAAGCCGGTGTGGTCGCAGACCCGTATTACCGGGAAAATGAGAAATCACTTCTTCCGCTGTTTGAGCGGGATTTTATTTTTGAGCGTGTTTTTACCGTAGACGGCGAATATATGCAGATGGACCGCCTGGAACTGGTCTTTTACGGACTGGATACCGTAACGGAAATCTGCTTAAACGGTGAGCGCCTGGCAGTGACGCGCAATATGCACCGCACGTATCGTTTTTCGGTCAAAGAAATGCTGCGGTCGGGCGCCAATGAACTGCAGCTGCATTTTCACTCGCCGCTGCAGTTTATCAAAGGGTATCAGCCGCAGCCGCATAAAGAGATCTCTGTATGCCCGGCAGGTGCGCTGCCGGGGGGACAGTATCTGCGCAAAGCGCAGTCATCCTTTGGCTGGGACTGGGGACCGCAGCTGCCGGATATGGGGATCTTTCGGGAGATCAGCCTGGAGGCCTGCACAAAAGCGCATATCAGGGAGGTATCCTTTTTTCAGGAGCATATCGACGGAGAGGTGACACTCTTTGTGGATCCGATCATTGCGTATACGGATCCGATCCCGGTGGAGATCGTCGTAGAGGTCAGCGGGGAAGCACCGGTAAAGCTGATGATGCGCATGCCGGACAAAGAGGCCTTTGTCACTGCGAAAGGGGAAAACGAGGTGGGGATCCCGATCCGGGAGCCGCAGCTGTGGTGGCCAAACGGCATGGGCGCGCAGCCGTTGTATGATGTGAAAGTATCCATACGCAAAGCAGACAGGGTCTATGATGAAAAGAAGTACCGGATTGGCCTGCGCACGATCACCATCAGCAGGGAAGCGGATGCGGAGGGCGAGGAATTCTGTTTTGTGGTAAACGGACAGAAGATGTTTGCCATGGGTGCAGACTATATTCCGGAGGATGCCGTATATCCCTATATCAGTGAAAACAAGATACGCATGCTGGTGGAGAGCGCCTATATGGCACATTTCAACTGCCTGCGGGTATGGGGCGGCGGGTATTATCCTTCCGATCTGTTTTACGACCTGTGCGATATGTACGGGATCGTGGTGTGGCAGGACCTAATGTATGCCTGCAATGCATATGACCTGACGCAGGGGTTTGAAAACAGCATTCTGGCGGAAACCGTGGATAATGTCACCAGGCTGCGGCATCATGCCTGCCTGGGGCTCTGGTGCGGCAATAATGAGATGGAAGCGGCATGGCACCACTGGGCAGAGTTTCAGAAACAGCCGCCGCAACTGCGCGCGGATTATATCAAGATGTTTGAATACCTGCTGCCGCATGCGGTGCGGGAGCATGATGAGCAGACCTTCTACTGGCCGTCATCCCCGTCTTCCGGCGGCTCTTTTGACGATCCGGAGGATGAAACGCGGGGGGATGCGCATTTCTGGGATGTCTGGCATGGCAGGAAACCGATCCCGGAATACGAAAAGCATGATTTCCGTTTCCTCTCGGAGTTTGGCTTTCAGTCATTGCCCTGTTTCAAAACGGTGCGGACATTTACGGAGCCGGAGGACTGGAATATCTTTTCACCGGTCATGGAGAGCCATCAGAAATGCCCGGAGGGCAATGGAATACTGCTGTACTATCTTTCGGAGAATTTTCGTTATCCGAAAAACTTCGCGCAGTTGCTGTATGTGAGCCAGATCCTGCAGGGGTTGGCGATTCGCAGTGGTGTGGAGCATTTCAGGAGAAGGCGCGGGCACTGCATGGGAACGCTCTACTGGCAGATGAATGATAACTGGCCGGGCATCTCCTGGTCGGGGATCGATTATTATGGCAGATGGAAAGCGCTGCACTACATGGCCTGCCGTTTCTACGCACCGCTGGCCGGCAGCCTGGTACTGAAGGGGACGGCGGTGACTGCGCATCTGGTGAATGACACCCCGCAGGAGGTACATATGCGGCTGCGTGTCCGCCTGTGCACGCTGGAGGGGAAGGAACTGTACTGTTTCAGGGAGGAGGCAAAGTGCCATGCCTATTCGGTCTGGAAAGGGCAGAACCATGAACTGAAGCATTTCATCGGCGACGTAAGCCTGCGGGATGTGTATGTGCTGGCGGAATATGAGCATGATGACGGTACGATCATGCTGGAGGATGCGGTATTTGTGCCTTATAAGCATCTGCGCCTGCCAAAGATCGCACCGGAAATAGAAGTGACGGAAACGGAGGAAACGTATGAGGTGCGGCTGTCTTCAGAGGGGCTGATCCCCTTTGTGATGCTGGATCTGAAGGATGCGGATGTGATCTTTTCCGACAATGTCTTTTCGCTGCATAAGGGAAGGCCCAAGACCGTATCGATCCTGAAAGCGGCCCTGCGCTGTCCGGAAGGCGTGGAGATCACGGATGCGAAGACACTGCGCGAACAGTTGCAGGTCTTTACGCTGCAGGGTTCCTTTGAAGGCGGCAGCCCGGAGGAGGAAGTGCAGAACGGGATCGGCACCGGATGAGAGTCTTAGGGCTTCAGCCCCAGAGGCTCACATGTGTTAACCGGACGCAGTCAGATATTATAAAGAGCGATCAATAGAGGAAAAATATGCCGATCACATATCATGAAAAAGAACGGATTTTTAAGATCGATACGCAGAGAACTTCTTATATCATCGGTCTGGCAGACAGGCCGGGATATGCAGGGCATGTATATTATGGCGCGCGTGTGCAGGATGCAGCCCTTGCCCATCTGATGAGGATCCATGAACCGCCCTATGTGCCTTCCCAAAATGCCAGGGAAAAACTGTCATTTATGGACAGTTTCCCGATGGAACTGCCGGCGCACGGGTTGGGAGACTTCCGCGGGGATGCGCTGCGGGTGCGTACAGAAGGCGGACATACTGCGCTGGAACTGAAATACGTTTCCCACGAGATCACCGCAAAGAAGGAAGCGCTGCCGGGATTGCCGGCAACCTTTGGGAAAGATGCGCAGACACTGAAAATACTTACAGAGGATGCGCTGTGCGGCGTACAGGCAGAACTTTCCTACAGCATCTTTGCGGACAGCGATGCCGTGATGCGCAGCCTGCGGATCATAAACTGCGGAAGGGAGCCGGTTTGGATCGAGAAGATCTGCTCGGCATCCTTTGATATGGATGATCAGGGATATGAACTGCTGACGCTGCATGGGGGCTGGGCGAAAGAGCGGCATATCAGCCGCAGCCCTGTTACCTTCGGTTTTCAGGGGGTATCCTCTTATCGGGGGGAAAGTTCGCACCAGCACCAGCCGTTTTTGGCGCTGCTTGGGAAAGGCGCGGATCAGGAGCATGGGGAAGTCTATGGCCTGCATCTGGTCTATTCCGGCAATTTCAGTGCATCGGTATACAAAGGGCAGTACGAACAGCTGCGTATCATGCTGGGGATCGGGGAAGAGGATTTCTGCTGGAAATTAGAGCCCGGGGAGGCGTTTCAGGCACCGGAGGCGGTACTGGTCTATTCGGCGGAGGGGCTGGGGCGCATGAGCCGCACCTACCACGATCTGTACCGGAACCACCTGATCCGCTCGGCCTGTCAAAAGAAGCCCAGGCCGGTACTGATCAATAACTGGGAAGCCACCTATTTTGATTTTGATGAGAAGAAACTGTATGCCATAGCAAAGCAGGCCTCGAAAGCCGGCATCGAGATGCTGGTGATGGATGATGGCTGGTTTGGCGCGCGCAGCAGTGACAACTGTGCCCTGGGGGATTGGTATGTCAATGAAAGGAAATTAAAGGGCGGTCTGAAAAAACTGGTGGACCGCGTCAATGCCCTGGGCATGAAATTCGGCATCTGGTTTGAGCCGGAGATGGTCTCGCCGGATTCAGACCTGTACCGGGCACACCCGGACTGGGCCATCGCGATACCCGGGCGGGAAGCAGGCCTGTGCAGATGTCAATATGTGCTGGATCTGTCCCGGAAGGAGATCAGAGACTATGTATTTGAAAGCATCACAAGGATCCTGGACAGTGCGAATATCGAATATGTCAAATGGGATATGAACCGGCAGCTGGCAGACCTGGGTTCTTTGGGACTGCCGGCAGACCGGCAGGGAGAATTGTCCCACCGGTATATGCTGGCCGTATACGAACTGCAGGAGAGGCTGTTGAAACGTTATCCGAAACTGCTGCTGGAAAACTGTTCCGGCGGCGGGGCGCGCTTCGATCCGGGTATGCTCTATTACAGCCCGCAGATCTGGTGCTCGGATGATACGGATGCCATTGAGCGGCTGATGATCCAGGAGGGTACGGCGCTCATCTATCCGCTTTCTGCCATGGGCGCACATGTGAGCGACTGCCCGAATCATACCGTCGGACGCGTGACACCGTTTGAGACCAGGGGGTATGTGGCGCTGGCGGGTACTTTCGGGTATGAACTGGATATCACGAAGATACCGGCGCAGGATCGGGAGATGATACCGAAGCAGGTGGCAATGTACCACCGCTACCATAAACTGGTGGCGGAGGGGGATTATTACCGTATCGCGTCTTACGCGGAAAACCATATCTACGACTGCTATATGACTGTAAAAAAAGACCGGTCGGAAGCGCTGCTTACCTATATCCAGGTGATGATGCAGCCGAACGGGCATTCCCGGAAGATATGCCTAAAAGGCCTGGATCCGGATAAGCGATACCGGGTAAAGCGTTTCTGCATGGACAGCGGAAAAGAAGTAAGCTATGGGCCAAAGCAGGCATTTTACGGGGATACGCTGATGAAGGCAGGCCTGCTGGCTGAAACGCTCTGGGGGGATTTCCGGGGAGTATTGCTGCATATCACGGAGGCGTAGGATGGGGCAGAAAGAGACAGGGCAAAAGATCGGCGTTTTCGGAGGCACGTTTAACCCGATCCACAATGCGCATCTGCGGATCGCAGAGGCGGCGCGGGAGCAGTTCGGACTCACGGAAGTGCTGTTTCTGCCTTCGGGCGTTTCTTATATGAAGGATGCGCGGGAGATCGCCGGCAGGAAAGACCGCCTGCGCATGACGCAGCTGGCTGTGGAAGGGCATGCGTCTTTTTCGGTCTCTGCGCTGGAGGTGGAAAAAGAAGGGCCAAGTTATACCTTTGAGACGCTGAAGGACCTGCAGGAGCAGTATCCGGACAGCCGGCTGTATTTTATCATCGGGGCAGACCAGTTATTCGGCATAGAACACTGGCGGAACCCTGCAGGGATCTTTGCCCGGGCAGCGCTGCTGGTGGCAGACCGGGGCGGCTATGCACGGGATCAGATGGAGGCCAAGGCAGAGGAACTGCGGGAGCGTTTCAAAGCGGAGATCCATGCGTATCATCTGGAGCCGTCTGCTTTGTCTTCTACAGAGATCCGCAGGAGGATACGCAGCGGGGAAACAACAGAGGGGATGATACCGCCGGCAGTGGCGGCTTATATTAGGGAAAAGGATTTATACCGGTAACGATCATGAGAGAGAAAAGTCTGGATCTGGATCATAAGACCATTTTAGTAACGGGGGCAGCCGGATTTATCGGCAGTAACCTGTGCCTGCGCCTTTTGAAGCGAACGGAAGGTGCACGGATCATCGGGGTGGACAATATGAATATGTTTAACCCCATCGAATTAAAGGAATGGCGGCTGAACTATATAGGGGAGATCGCGCAGCGCTGCAGCAGTGAGTGGATGTTCCGGGAGGGGGATATCTCAGATAAAGAATTCCTGGACTGGGTGATGCAGCGGTTCCGGCCCGCGGTGGTCGTCAATCTGGCGGCGCAGGAGGGGGTGGGTTATTCCATCGAAAACCCGTATGTATACATGAATTCCAATATGGTAGGTTTTCTGAACGTCCTGGAGGGATGCCGGAATTATCCGGTGGAGCATCTGGTATTTGCCACCAGCGCATCGGCGGATACAGAAGTGGTACAGAAGGCATTTCCGGAGGAGGAATACGGGGACCATCCCGTGTCATTTTATGCGGCCAGCAAAAGATCCAATGAACTGATGGCACATAGTTATGCCAGGCTGTATGGCATTCCCGTGACGGGGCTGCGGCTGTATACGGTATACGGGCCTTTTGGCCGGACGGATATGGCATATTTTGCTTTTGCGGACCGCCTCTACCGCGGGGAAACGCTCAGCCTGTACAATCACGGGGAAACAGCAGGGATTTTACCTACATTAATGATGTGATCGAAGCCATCTTCCGGGTGCTCCAGTCCCCACCGGAGCGCAGGCTCGGGGAGGACGGCTTGCCAAGGGGCACATACCGCATGTATAATATCGGCAGCGGGCAGCCGCGGAAAATGAGGGAGTTTCTGAAAATACTGCAGGGAGAGATGATCGCGGCAGGTGTATTGCCGGAGGATTTTGATGCGGAGGAGCAGATCGAGTATCTGCCGCTGCAGCCGGGAGAAACCCCGCAGGCCTGCGCGGATATCAGTGCCATGGCGCGGGATTTCGGCTGGACACCGTCTACGGATCTGCGGGAAGGATTGTCGCAGTTTGCGGCATGGTTTAAGGAATATGCCGGCAATATCGATGCGATGCTGGAGGAGGGATAATGCAGCCGTTTCCATCCCAAAAGGGAACGGCATCCGCAATCCATATTAAAAATACAAAGGAGCTGCCATGAAGTGTCTGGTACTGGCAGGAGGGCGCGGGGAACGGCTTTGGCCGCTGTCCCGGCGTAACTTCCCGAAACAGTTTATTAAAGTGCAAAAAAACCATTCGATCTTTCAGGAGACCATCGCGCGCAATCTGGCATTCTGCGATGAGTTTATCGTGATCACCAATCATGAATACCGCCATATCATAGCAAACCAGATGGAGGCTTTTCATGGGGTGCCGTATCGCTGCATCTTTGAGGAGGAGCCCAGAAAGACGACAGCGGCGATCGCCTTAGCCTGCCTGTCCCTGCAGCCCTCGGAGTATGTGTTTGTCGTGGCGGCGGACCATCTGATCCATTCCACGGAGGAGGGGGTGGACGGAAAGCCCGGATACAAGGACGCCATCCTGAAGGCAAAGGACTATGCCAGGGAAAACCGGTTTGTGATCTTTGGCCGTCCGGCGCAGGCATTTGATGAGCGTTTCGGCTATTTCTGCGGTACGGATACCGTGCAGGAGTTTTATGAAAAGCCGGACCGCTGGACCATCCGCAACATGGGAAATCCGGTCGGATGGTTTCAGAATCTGGGTATGCTGCTGTTCCAGAACGGCTTTTTCCTGAATGAATTAAAGCGGCTGCAGCCGGAGATCTTTGCCAGCTGCCGGGAAGTATATGCAAAACGGGAGATGCTGCCGGAAGGCGTGCTCTACCACAGACAGGTGCAGTCCGGGATCAGACCGGTTTCGGTCGAAAAAGGGCTGCTGGAGCATACCGGGCACTTAAGGGGGATCGAGATCGGTTTTGCGTGGAGTGACGTGGGACGGCTGGAGGACTTGGAGATGACGGGGCTGGTGACTGCCGGCGTGGGTGTCACGCATGAGAGCGCCCATTCGGTCATCGTCAATCAGTCGCCGCATCAGGCAGTGGTGGTGAACGATCTCGACAATGTGCTGGTGGTGAATACGACGGATGCCGTGTATGTAGGCCGCCGGGGCAAATCGCATCTGTTAAAGGAAATCCTGCATGATAACGGCGCGCTGATGGAAGCCTATGCGGATCAGGGAACGGTTTCGTACCGTGCCTGGGGCAATTATGAATCCCTGGTGGAGGAGGAGCACTACTGGATCCGCCGGGTGACGCTCCTGCCGGGCAGGACGATCTATGCGCATAAACATGTGGAACGCAAGGAAAACTGGACCATCCTGCAGGGACGCGTGCTGGTGACGATCGATGGGGAAGCAGCGGAACATCGGGAGGGGGATAATATCGACATCACGCCGGGAATGGTGCACCAGATCTCGAATGTGGGAGAGCAGGCGGCAGTCTTTATCGAAACGGCGGTAGGTGAAGTGTCGCAGGGCGGCGTCAGGGATATCCACGGGGATGAGGAAAACGGCGGAACGGTCACGGAGAGTGAACTGGGCATTGCGCATGACGCGCTGGTGAAACTGCAGCCGGCTTATAAAGATTACCTGTGGGGCGGTACGAGGCTGCGGGATGTATACGGCAAGCAGTGTGATTTTGATACGATCGCGGAGTCCTGGGAACTTTCGGCACACCCCGCAGGCAACAGCATTATCGCGGCAGGCAAGCATAAGGGCTTTAGTTTCTCGCGCTATCTGGAGAGTGTCGGCAAGGGGGTATTGGGCTGGAAGTGCAGTCTGCTGCAGGCCTTCCCGCTGCTGGTCAAGTTTATCGATGCAAAGCAGGATCTGTCCGTACAGGTGCATCCGGATGATGATTACGCTTTAAGCCGGGAGAATGAGTACGGCAAGAACGAGATGTGGTATGTGATCGATGCGGAGCCGGGCGCAGGACTGTACGTGGGTTTTTGCCGGGATGTGGACCGGGATGAGGTGGAGCGCCGTATCGCGGACAATACGATCATGGAGGTACTGAATTTCTTCCCGACCAAGGCGGGGGATGTGTTCTTTATCCCGGCCGGTACGGTGCATGCCATCGGTGCCGGCAACCTGATCTGCGAGATCCAGCAGAGCAGCAACTGCACCTACCGTCTGTATGATTATGACCGCAGGGATAAATTCGGCAATCCACGGGAACTGCATTTGCAGAAGGCGTTGGAGGTATTGGATTATAAGAAATATGTGCCCGGGGAGTTTACCGTGGAGCAGGCCAGCGGGCAGAAGCAGATCCGCTGCAAGTATTTTGAAACCTCGGTCGCAGAGGTGAATGGCAGGGAAAAGATCGTATTGACGGATGAGAGTTTTTTATCTGTGGTATGTATCGCCGGAAGCGGCAGCCTGCGGCTGGGAGAGGATGCAATGCCGCTGCAGGCCGGTGACAGTTTCTTTGTTCCGGCAGCAGATGAGGTACTGCAGGCGGAAGGCCGCATGTCGCTGATCCTGACGAGGGTATAGCGGGGCAAAAGAGGAAATCCCCGGGATAAAAGAACTGTTGCAGGAATGAAAAAAGCCTTCTCTCTTGCGGGAGAAGGCTTTTTTGATGATTATGCTTTCTTTACCAACAGTGATTCACCGGTCATCTCTTTGGGCTGCGGCAGATCCATGATCTGGAGCAGGGTAGGCGCGATGTCACATAAACGGCCGCCTTCCCGCAGGGTATAAGCCGGATCGTAGTTGTAGAGGATGAACGGTACCGGATTGGTGGTATGTGCGGTATGCGGTGCGCCGGTGGTGTAGTCTACCATCTGCTCGCAGTTTCCGTGATCCGCGCAGATAAAGAGTACGCCGTCCATCTGCTTTACAGCGTCCACGGCAGCACCGACACATTCATCGATGCGCTCTACAGCTTTTACTGCCGCTTCCAGTACGCCGGTGTGGCCTACCATATCCGGATTTGCAAAGTTGATGATCACCACATCATATTTGCCGGAGGTGATCATGGCATCCAGTTTTTCGCTGACTTCCGGTGCGCTCATTTCCGGCTTCAGATCGTAGGTGGCTACTGCCGGGGAATTCACCAGGATGCGATCCTCGTCCTTGTTCGGTTCCTCGATGCCGCCGTTAAAGAAGAAGGTCACATGCGCGTATTTCTCGGTCTCTGCGATGCGCAGCTGCTTTAAGCCGTTGTTTGCCAGGTATTCGCCAAAGGTGTTGACGATCTCTTCCTTTTTAAATGCCACATATTTGTTGGGGATGGTTTCATCATAATCCTTAAAGCATACATAGGTGAGCGGCATGTAGCCGTTTGCGCGCTTCAAATACTTGATGCACTTGGTATCCGCAGCGTCGCCCGGCTGCGCAGCCATATCTTCTTCCGTAAAGCAGAAGGCCTTGGTGATCTCTCTTGCGCGATCCGGACGGAAGTTGAAGAAGATCACGGAATCGTTCGGCTTTACAACGCTCAAAGGTTTGCCGTCCGCATCGGTGATCACGGTAGGCAGGACAAATTCATCCGTCACACCGTCATCATAGGATGCCTGCATGGCAGCGACAGGATCGGTGGCCATGATACCCTTGCCCAGTACCAGGCTGTCATAAGCCTTCTGGATACGGTCCCAGTTGTTATCGCGATCCATTGCATAGTAGCGTCCGGATAAAGAGGCCACTTTGCCGACACCGATCTCGTTTGTCTTATCCACCAGTTCCTGCAGGTAGCCCTTGCCGGATGCCGGCGGGGTATCACGGCCGTCAAAGAACGGATGAATGAATACCTTTTCCAGTCCCTGTCGTTTGCAGAGTTCCAGGATCGCATATAAGTGGGTATTGTGGCTGTGTACGCCGCCGTCAGAGAGCAGTCCCCAGATATGCAGGTCGGAATCGTTCTTTTTGCAGTTTTCAATGGCGCGCAGCAGTTCCTCGTTCTCGAAGAATACGCCGTCCTCGATATACTTGGTGATGAGTGTCAGATCCTGGTAGATGATGCGGCCGGAGCCGATGTTCATATGCCCTACTTCCGAGTTGCCCATCTGTCCGTCCGGCAGGCCGACAGCCAGACCGGAGGCATAGCCTTTCACGAAAGGACACTCCGCTTTCAGTTTGTCCATGACGGGTGTCTTTGCGATGGCGATGGCATTTGCCTCGGGATTTTCCGAGATGCCGTAGCCGTCCAGTACCATTAAAACAACAGGTCTTTGTTTCATGTTTTCCATCTCCTTTATTTTTGCTGGCCATGACAGACGCGGTATCCGCTCTGCCACGGCTTTATTATGTATGTGTCCGCAATTTCTATATTATACTATAAGGCTGTTTATTTCGCAACAAAACGATTTTGCTCCGCCATATAAACAAAACCGGCAGCAGAGAGTTTCTCTGTGATCTCTTCCGCGGATACGCCGTTGGAGGCGGCAAGGTCTTCCAGGGAAGCATAGTTGTCGCGCAGTTGGGTGTTTACATAACTGAGCAGCATGACAGGATCTTTTGGCATGGTGATGTACCTCTCTTTTATATAAAATATGGTGTAACGGAACATTTGTTAGGATTGACTAACATTGTATATCCATATATGATAAAAATCAACTGTAATTTGTGCAGTGTGGCAATGGGGGCAGGAAGAAGCGTTAAAGCGTCAATTGCGCCATGATGCGTCCGATCAGCTGATATTGTTCCGGTGTAAGTTTTTTGGTGAAAGTGGAATTGTTTTTTCTGAATATTTCCGCAAGATCTTTTATGAGCTGGATCTGTTCAGAAGAAAGGCCATAAAGCGAGATCGAAGCAGGTTTCTCCATTCCTGATAAATAATCCATGGACACGTTGAATATGGAAGCAAGTGCACGGACTGTTTCAAAGGTGGGCGCCTGCAAGTTTTTTTCATAACGGCTGATCACAGAACTTTCCCTGTCTATTTTTACAGCTAACTGTTCCTGTGTCATGCCGCGTTCTTTCCGCAGTTCTTTTAAAATCACACCAAAATCATATGTATCATTCATATTGGGGCATACCTTCTTCTTGCTTTTATATCAGATTATGATAGCGCCCACTTGATAAATAAACAAATTTGAGATACAATACTTGATAAATACGCAGAGTTTGGAAATAAAAAATGATAAAAAAGCAAAAAGAAGCAGACGTTGCCTGAAATGCAGAGGTTATATGAGGGGGAGCAGTGATGGATGATATATCTGGAAAAACAGAAGGAAAAGACGGTAACAGGGAGCAGCGTGAGGGGAGGAAAGCAAGTGCATTCCCGAATATATCCGCAGCCAGTCTGAATGCCGGAACAAATATCGGAAGGGTGGAATTAAAACTGCCCAAACTGAAGGATGATTATGCATTGACGGAAGCGATCAAGGCAGCGCGCACAAATATCGAATATTCCGGTGAGGATAATAAAGTGCTTGCCATCACCAGTTGTGTCCGGGATGAGGGAAAGAGTTTTGTTTCGGTGAATCTGGCGATGGCTCTTGCGGAGGGGGGGAAGAGGGTATTTTATATAGACGCGGATATGCGCAAATCCGTACTTCTCGGTCGTTACCGGGTCAAAGGAAAGCAGGAGGGTCTCTCCAGTTACCTGGTCGGACACTGTGATATTGATAACGTTATGGTGACAACCAATGTCAGGAATCTTGATATCATCTTTGCCGGTCGTAAACCGCCGAATCCTTCCGAACTGCTGGGAGGGAAGCGCTTTGGAAATCTGGTAAGGAAACTCAGGGAAGAGTATGACTATGTCATCATAGATACGCCGCCGATCGGAGAGGTGATAGATGCGGCAGTAGTGGCCAAAAATTGTGACGGCACTATTCTGGTGGCGGCTTTTGGTCATGACAGTTACCGTTTTATCAACAATTCCCGCTATCAGGTGGAAAAATCCGGCTGCCGGGTACTGGGCATTATCCTGAATAAAGTGCCGCGTGAGAAAAGGTACAGATATGGCAGTTATTATGGGCGTTACTATGGCGGTTATGACGGTTACGGGAACTACGGGAGCGGCAAAAAGGCAGATGAAAAAAAACGGAACAGGAAGAGCGGTATATAACGCGCGTAACGCTTCAGTACCCGGGGCTGATGTTACCGGATATTTTATTTATTGCAAACCACGCCGTTCTCTGATATAGTATTTTGTAGGGTTTATACTCAAAACTGTATAAGAGGGGAGCATAAAAAATGGCAGATAACGGTTTTCATGATTATAAATGCCCGAATTGCGGCGGCCCGCTGGCATTCAGGGGGGATCTGAACAAAATGGCCTGCGAGTATTGCGACAGCCAGTTTGATATGTCGGAGTTTGCGGCTGATACACAGGTGAAAGACCAGACGACAGATTGGAAGCAGTCGGCTACGCAGCAGATGGATGGTGCGGGCATGAAGGAATATGTCTGCAATACCTGTGCGGCGGTGCTGGTTGCGGAAGAAAACGTAGGTGCGACAGAGTGTCCGTATTGCGGTAATCCGTTGGTCATCAAGGACACGTTCGAGGGGATCAACCTGCCGGATGGCCTGATCCCGTTTGCCGTGGATAAGGCAAAGGCGCAGGAAGCGCTCAGGAATTTCTATCAGGGCAAGAAACTGATCCCGGACAGTTTTATCGATAAGAACAGGATCGACAATATCAACGGGGTGTATGTGCCGTTCTGGCTGTTTGACTGTGATGCGGATGGCAGATGCAGTTACAACTGTACACAGGAGCGTGAGTTCAAAAAGGGTGATGATGAATGGAAGGAGATCAAGGAGTATTCCGTATTCCGCCGCGCAAAGATGCGTTTTGAGAAAGTGCCTGCG
>JAFUUX010000072.1 GCA_017471325.1 Lachnospiraceae bacterium
AGCGCAATAAATAATTGCGCTTACTATAACGCTCCGCGAGGATGCGCACGGATTTTGTAAGGAAATATGCCGCTTTCAGCGGCCAAAATCCGGCGCAGTAAACGACAAAACGAAAATAGTTTTGTCGTTTACTATAAAAAAGCAGCGAAGTCCCTGCTCCGCCGCCAGGATCATGAAACGCTTCTACCGGTGCCATACACCGGAATACTCCTGTTTGCGGCTCAAAACTAATTCCTGCGCGTCGTAATGATCTTTCCGATCTGGTCATAGGATGCCCCTGCCGGTATCACATGCGTTCCGGTGCAGATCGTCCGGTCATAGCCATGCCTGCAGAGAAACTCATCCAGTTCCGCCGCCGATGTCACGATGCCGGCATTTGCCATCCTGCGCGCCACCGTGTAGGAACTGTCTCCGGATACCACCGTGATGCTCTTATCTTCCGTATTGACGGCATATCCGCTCCGCTCCGACGCCGCCCCACCGGCTGCTGACGGTCCCGCTGTCGGCGTGGCCGTGGCTTTTGCCGTCGGTTCCGCTGTCGGTGTGGCCGTGGCTTTTGCCGTCGGTTCCGCTGTCGGCGTGGCCGTGGCTTTTGCCGTCGGTTCCGCTGTCGGCGTGGCCGTGGCTTTTGCCGTTGGTTCCGCTGTCGGCGTGGCTGTGGCTTTTGCCGTCGGTTCCGCTGTCGGCGTAGCCGTGGCTTTTGCCGTTGGTTCCGCTGTCGGCGTGGCCGTGGCTTTTGCCGTTGGTTCCGCTGTCGGCGTGGCTGTGGCTTTTGCCGTTGGTTCCGCTGTCGGCGTGGCTGTGGCTTTTGCCGTTGGTTCCGCTGTCGCTGTACTGTCTTCCGCTCCCCCTGACGCGGGTGTACTTCCTTCCGGTTCCGTGCCCTCTGTGGAACTATCGGCACCCCCTGTGCTCTCCGTCAGCTCATTGCCCTCCTGTGGCGGGCGCATCGGTGCCGTAGGCTTCTGCTCCTCCCCCGCCTGCGCATTATCCGCCAGTGTAAGGCGCTCTACCATGCCCAGTTCCGCAGCCCTCTCGCGGATCTGTGCATCCGTCATCTCCGCTGCCTTCCCTGTGCCGGAAAAATGCAGGATCAGCGCCGTAGCAGCGATCCCGATCCCCAATCCTCTTACATACGATCTTAATCTCATTTTTTTCTATCCTTTGTATAAAAACTCTTTATCAGACTCTTTTTAATGATACCTGCCAAAAAATACGATAAACCGGTTTATTTCCATCTGATCAGGCACGCTGCTTTACAGGTTCAGGAAATCTCGTCCAACGCGATCACCAGTTTCACTTCGCCGACGCCCATCCCCAGGTCACGCGCGATCGCCACATCCGAGCGTCCCATGCGGTGCATCTCCAAGATACGTTCATTCGTGCTTTTCGTATTCTCCTCGCCGGGTTTAAAAGACAGCGCTGCCGTCTCCTGCGCTTTCTTCTTTGGCGCCGTCCGCTGCTTCGTGCCCTTCTTTGCCGCCGAAGTCCCTGTTTCTTTTGGCCTGTTTTCTGCCGGTGCCGTGCCCGCAGGCGCATCCTGCTCCGTAACCGCCACGCGCGGCTCCAAAGCGGGTGCCGGCATGTCGTTCCTGATTGAATCTAACAGCGCTTCCATATCCTCCTCGGTCGCCAGCACATGCTCCGGCTTCTGTGCCCCTTCGCCACTTAATTCCGTCACTTCCTGGGCAAGTTCCGCCGTTGCCTGCCGCAGCATCTGCTCCATCAGTTCTTCTTCCGTAAGTGCCCCGCCGGCGCCTGCCTCTGCGGATGTACCCCGCACTTGGCCTGCTGCCTCCTGCCGTGTATCTGCCAGCTCCCCGTGACTGCCTTCCGGCAGCATATCCGTTCCATATCCGGCTGCAGCATCTTTTATTTCAGGAAGCACATCCGAAAAGCCCTTTGCAAAATCATTCACGGAAACCGTATTCTCCTCATACTGCTGCCCGGCCGGAAATGCTTCTTCCATGAACGCTCCGGGCACGGATATCTCCCTTTCCTCTGTCCGGATCTCCTGATCCTCCACCGCCGTCCCGGCCTCCTGCTGCATGAGCCGTCTGGCGTCGATCATCTTTTCCTCCGCGGAAACAGCCGTCCTGCCGGCCTCTTCCGCTTTTTGCGCTGCATCCTCCGCCAATTGCTTTGCATTGCTTGCCAGGTCATACGCTGCATTGGCTCTGTCATTTGCATCTTTGGAAGCCTGATCCGCACGGTTTAAGAGATCTGTCAGTTCCTCCTTGCTCCTGTTCAGCATATCCGACAGAAAAACCACCTGATTATGGCTCTGGTTGATCTGGTCCAGCACCGTGTCTGAATACTCCCCTACTGCCAGGATCTTTTCATTTGCGATCTTTTCCAGTGAGCGCTCCGTCTTTTCCATGGAATAACTCAGTGTTTCTTCCGTCATGTTGTCAAGCCTCTGCCGGGACGTCTCTATCTCATCATCAAAAAACTGCTGCACATCCTCCCTGGAAAGCCCCTGGGACGGTGTTTCTTTTTTGCCCTCCGGCAGGAAAAAGCTGATGACGAAGGCTGCAAGCCCCCCCACCAGCAGTAAAATCTCCATTGTTGTCATTTTTTTTGCTCCTATCGCTATATTTTTACATCAAAAGCCATCGTATTCTTTACGATCACACGATCCTGCGGTTTTTTCTTCCTCCGGTTTCTCCCGCCGTCACCGCCATACCCTTTGTTCTCCCTCTCATCCGTTTCCGTATCGGTGCCCGCATCTTCTTTTTTATGCACCAGGCTGACCTCTGCCTTCACATCCTGCTCCACCTGTTCCTGCTGCTGGTTCTGAAAGATAGCGCCCCGTTCATTTTCATGCTGCTGCAATTGCTGATAATCCTGTGTCCGGTTGATCGTCCCCTGCAGTTCCACGATACCGATCGCCATAGAGCCACACCTCCCTTAATCCTATCTCATCACATTCCCGCACATCCTATCCGTGGGAACCGATCTTATAAAGCCTTTATGCGCACATCCCCCTTCTCCCGCACAAAACGGCTATGTCTTGCACCGTTTTTTATGATCATCGAGACATCCGAAATGGCGATCACCACACCGGGGAACACTTCGCCATGGACATCCACTGCGGCATTTTCGCCCTCTGCCATCTGTGCTTTCAAAAGTTCCATCTCCTCCGTGGCCGCGCGCAGTTTATCCTGCTCCCCCCGGATCCCCAGAGCCAGCTGCTGCACCTGCTTCATCTGCTCCGGTGTCAGTTTTACGCCGACTGACAGTTTTTTCTTGGTCATATCCAATATCGGCACCATCGCTTTGATGTTTTTCTGTGCCTCCGTGCTCTCTTTATTCAGTTCCGCCATACGGGAAAGGATCGCCGGATTCACGCCCACCGTCACTCTGGTATCCGCTCCCATCGAGGAGCCCAGTGTACGCACGCGCACCTTGCCGGTCGCCGTGACCTCTCCGCCCGTGATAAAGCCCTTCTTGCTCATTACATTGATATCCGTCGCCGCATGCACCCTGGAATGCAGGATGGAATTGGTCTCCACATAGCCGCCGGCATCCACGGTGCAGTTTTCCAAAAACTTGGCCACCACATTGCCGCCGGCCTTCAGCGTGCCCTTGCCCATACCGTTCATGCCGCGCACCAGGACGATATTGCCGCCGGCCTCCAAATGGGCACCCTCTACCACGCCGCGCACCTCGATATTGCCATCGGTCTTTACGGAAAAATTGGAACTCACATTGCCTTCCACCACCACATTTCCCTGATACTCGATATTGCCCGTGGAATTGTCCACATTTGCCACCTGCATGACATCCGAAACAAAGACCTTTCCGCCGGTCAGCGTCACATGCCCGTCTACCCGGGACGTGATGGACATCTTATCTTCGGAAAGCTGGATATTCAGGCCGAAGGAAAGGGCGGTGCGCTTCACCGGCCGCGGATGCAGCACCGTTCCGTTCACATCCTTCCCGTCCTCGCCCTGCACCTCCGGCGTCAGCGTAGCCAGTACATCCCCTGCCTTGCAGTGGTTCACCAGGTTCAGGTTGAAAAAATCCACCGTGCCGTCTTCATTCAACGTCGGCCGGATCTTATTGTCCGTATTAAAATGATAGGTGATAAACGCATCCTGTCCCTCTTTTACCGGCGTCCCCTTTGCGATCACATAATCCGTGCAGTATCTCCGCTCCGCCAGGAACTGCTCCACCACCGCATCATCCACACCGTAGAGGATCTTAGAAAGCCTGCACTCACTGTATACGCCTTCCTTATCCAGTTTGCGTCCGCCCGTGGAAGGCGGATAAAAGCGCGCAACGGCACTCATACGGTCGGCGCTTTCCGTAATATAACTGCTCTCCGCGATCGGCAGGATCTTCTGCGGCGAAAGCGGGATCAGCCGGCCGGCTTCGTATGCCTTATAGCCTTTCCCCAGTGCAGCCACATCAAAAGGCACTTTCTTTAAATTCAGATACTGCAAAATCTCCTGTAATTGCGGCAATTCTCCATTGCTCCCCGAAAACAGCTGTAAAAATGTCCCCTGTGCATGATGTACTACCTGAAAATACGCGTTTGCTGCCATACATCCCCCAAACGATATCTCTTGCCTTATATGCCCTTCGCGATAATGCCCACATAGTCTCCCAGACGCAGGCGCATCTTTTCCAGCGCCCTGGTATGCAGCTGCGATACCCTGGATTCGGAAACCCCCAGAATGCTGGCGATCTCCTTCAGCGTCAGTTCTTCGTAATAATAAAACGTGACCACGCTGCGCTCTTTTTCTGTCAGACTCTCCAGCGCCTCCACCAGCATCTGCTTCAGTTCGCCCTTATCGACCACTTCCTCCGGCGATTCAAAACGATGCCCCAGGGAGTGCTCATTTGTCACATCACTGCCGGCCTCCATAAACTCATTCAAAGAGATCACATTGGTCAGCTTCATCTGTGACTGCCATTCCAGAAGTTCATCATCCGTAATGCCCAGCGCCTGCGCAAGTTCCTCATCCGTTGCCGCCCGCCCGGTCGCCGTTTCGATCTCCTTCATGGCATTGTCGATCTGCTTCTGGCGCTGCCGGATCGTCCTGGGGATCCAGTCATTTTTCCGGATCTGGTCCAGGATCGCCCCGCGGATGCGCAGGGACGCATAGGTTTCAAATTTAATGCCCTTGCGCGTGTCAAATTTATCGATCGCATCAATCAGTCCGAAGATGCCGTAACTTACCAGATCCTCATACTCCACATTATATCCAAGATACATCGATAGGCGCCCGGCCACCATCTTGACCAGCGGCGCATACTCCAGGATCAGTTTTTCCCGCAGGTCTGCCGATCCCAGCCTGGTATAATCATCCCACAATCTTTTCTTTCCGGCCTCGTCCATGCCACTCCCCTATCCACTGCCTTCGGTTGTTGTATACTGGAAGTTTTTATAGTAAACGACAAAACTATTTTCGTTTTGTCGTTTACTGCGCCGGATTTTGGCCGCTGAAAGCGGCATATTTCCTTACAAAATCCGTGCGCATCCTCGCGGAGCGTTATAGTAAGCGCAATTATTTATTGCGCT